>NZ_CBBQHX010000018.1:0-82273 GCF_964946895.1 Stagnihabitans sp.
TTTTGGTGCACCCAGCACGATTCGAACGTGCGACCTTTGCCTTCGGAGGGCAACACTCTATCCAGCTGAGCTATGGGTGCCTGCGCGTGCTATACCCTGCCCCGCGCGACCGTGCAACGCGAAACACGCGGGAAAAGCGATGGCAATGCAAGGCTCTGATCTGTTTGACATCGTGCCACGACGGGTGATCGGGCCAGTGGCGATCTCGACCGTGGTGTTCACCACGGCGATGGTGATGCTCACCGGGCAGGGCCAGGGGCTTTATCATATGCTGATGCTGGGGATCGCGGCGGCGGCGTGGCGCTGGCGCCTGCCTTTGGCGGCGGCGCTGCGACTCCTGCCCCTGCCGGGGCTGCTGCGGATGGTGGTGCTGGGCTATCTGGCGGTCATGGCGGAGGAGGCCTTGGTCGGCACGCTTTACGCCCTGTCCGACGGCGCTGCGGTGGGGGTGCGGGTGGCGCAGTTCATCCGTTTCAATCTGTTCGCCTTCTCCGGCCTGATCTGCAGCCTTGCCTTGGCGCGGGGCCGGTTGGCCATGGCGCGGACCGATCTGTTCCTGATCGCCGGCGGCTGGGGGCTTTATGCCGAAGGCGCCTACCGCTGGGTTCTGGTGCAGCCGGTGATGGGCGGAGTGCTGATCCTGCCAACGATGATGGTCTACAGCCTGATCCTGTGGCCGGCCCAGATCAGTGTCATGCCACCGCCCGAACCTCTGTGGCATTGGCCCCTGCCCCTGCGGCTGGCTTTCGTCTGGGCGCTGGCTTTCGCGCTGTCCCTGCCGCCGATGGCCATTCTGATCCCGTTGCGCATCGCAGGGCCAAACGCGTTTCCGCCCTGCGCCTATATCGCCTGCGACGTGCCCTAGCCGAACAGATCGCGGCAGAGTTCAAGGGCCGAGATCAGCGCATCGACCTCACCTTCCGTATTGTACAGCCCGAAGGAGGCGCGGCAGGTGGCCGAGACCCCCATATGCGCCATCAGGGGCATGGCGCAGTGGGTTCCGGCGCGCACCGCGATGCCACGCTTGTCCAGCACGGTCGAGATGTCATGCGCATGGGCCGCCCCCTCCAGCGTGAACGAGAAGATCGCCCCCTTGCTGGCCGAATTGCCCTGCACCTGCAACCAGTTCAGACCGTTGATCTTGCTTTGCGCACAGTCGCGCAATTGGCGTTCGTGGGCGGCGATGTTGTGCATGCCAAGCCCGGTCATGTAATCCAGCGCCACGCCCAATCCGATCTGCTGCACGATGCCGGGGGTGCCCGCTTCAAACTTCATCGGCGGGTCGTTCCAGGTGATCGCATCGCGGCTGACCTCGCGGATCATGTCGCCGCCCCCCAGGAAGGGGCGCATTTCGGCCTGTCGATCCGCCTTGATGAAGATCGCCCCGGAACCGCTTGGACCGTAAAGCTTATGTCCGGTGATGGCGTAGAAGTCACAGCCCAAGGCCTTGACGTCCACCGGCATATGCACGGCGGCTTGCGAGCCATCGACCAGCACCGGCACGCCCTTCTCTTGCGCACCCTTGCAGATCGCGGCCACATCGACGACGGTGCCAAGCACGTTCGACATGTGGGTCACGGCGACCAGTCTGGTGCGCGGACCTATGGCATCCAGCACCGCTTGCGGGTCAAGATCGCCGTTCTGGTCACAATCCACCCATTTCAGCACCACGCCCTGCCGTTCGCGCAGGAAATGCCAGGGCACGATATTGGCGTGATGTTCCATGATCGACAGCACGATCTCGTCCCCGGCCTGGAACCGAGGGGCAGCCCAGCCGTAAGAGACAAGGTTGATGCCCTCGGTGGCACCGGTGGTGAAGACAACCTCCTCCTCAGCGGCGTTCAGGAAGCGGGCGATCTTGCCACGCACCCCCTCGTAATGTTCCGTCGCAAGGTTGGACAGGTAGTGCAAACCGCGGTGAACATTGGCGTATTCGTGGGAATACGCCCGCGTCATCGCATCAATCACCACCTGCGGCTTTTGCGCCGAAGCCCCGTTGTCCAGATAGACCAAAGGCTTGCCGTTCACCTGACGGCTCAGGATCGGGAAGTCGGCACGGATCGCGTTGATGTCAAACATTGGGCACCGGAATGATGAACATGAGAACGAAGCTGCTGACCAGCAGCAGAAGGATCGAGGTGCCAAGGATGCCGAAGAAGGTCTTGGTCAGCGAGGTATAGCCGTTCAGCGCCGCCGTGAAATGCGTCAGCAGGTAGAAGAACGCGAACAGCGAGGCGGCGCGGACCGGCAGCGAGAACATCGGCAAGGCCAACAGAACCAGAACCTCGGCCATCTGCAGCAGGATCAACACCACCTCCAGCCAGGCCACAAGCGACAGGGCTTGGGCAAAGCTGCCGGTGCCGCCGAAGGCCTTGCCAACCCGCCACATCAGAAACGCACCCACCAGCATCAGGCTGAACTGGCTCGCGGCAACTACAAAGGGCCGGTCGAACAGCTGTTGCATGGCGGGGTCGCCCCCCGGGCCCAGAAAGCCCTGCATCACGGCCGTCAGCAGCGTGGCGACAGCGGCGGTCAAGGCCAGCGCCATCACCGCCTCTGACGAGGTCAGCCGCAAGACCATCACCTGCCGGGCGGCGGCAGCGGGATTGGCCAGCGTGTCGCGGGCCGCCAGAAGCAGGGCTTTCGGAGACAGGTTCATTGACCTTCCACCTCTCTCAACATCACGCTGTAAAGCACCATGAACCCAAAGAAAATCGCCATGCCAATGCCGGTGACGGCAGGCCCGTCCCCCAGGAGCGACCGCACCAACCCCAACAGCAGAACCGCCGGCGCTATGCAGACCAAGGCCCAGAACAGCGCCAGCCGACCGTCATAATAGCTGCCCGTGCCCCCCATCAGCCGCGCCACCAGATGGCCCAAGGCGGCCAGCAGATAGAACAGCGGGATCGTTGCCAAAAGCCCAAGCGCTGATCCGAACAGGCTTGGCAGCAAGACCACCTCGGGGTTCAGCGTCGCCTGACGCGAGACATAGGGCGCGTTGGCGACAAAGGCCAAAAGCAGAAAGACGAACAGGAAGGTGAAGACAAACGGCTCGGACTTGCCCGCGCCGCGCAGGCGGCGGATCACGCGGGCCGGGTGCCGCCAGCTTGCGACGATGTCAGCGGTCAGGGCCATCAGTCTTCATGCCTGTGCAGCCAGCCTTCCAGCCGTTCGCGGATATCCTCGGCAATCGCCGCGTCGTCGATTTCCGCAATCGTGTCGGCCAGGAAGGCCAGGATCAGCAGACTTTGCGCCTGCCGCTTGGGAACGCCACGCGACCGCAGGTAGAACAAGGCGGTTTCATCAATCGCCCCCGAGGTCGAGCCGTGCGAACATTTCACATCGTCGGCGTAGATCTCAAGTTCGGGCTTGGCAAGGAACTGGCTGTCGTCATCCAGCAGCAAGGCTTGGGAAATCTGATAGCCGTCCGTCTTTTGCGCGCCTTGCTTCACAAGGATCTTGCCTTGGAAGACGCCGACCGCGCCGTGCTTCAGCACCTTCTTGAAGACCTGACGGCTTTCACAACCCTCTGCCCCATGCGTGATGAACACGGTGTCATCGTGGTGGAAGGCCCCGTCGCCCATCGCGGCGCCGGCGACATGGGCCTTGGCCGCTTCGCCGGTGAAGTCGATCACCGCCTCGTTGCGGGTCAGGACACCATTGGCGGTCAGGGTGAAGGATTTGAACAGCGACTTTGCCCCCAGCCGCGCAAAGACATGACTGACGGCACGGCGTTCGGGATCGCGGCCTTGGGCGCGGATGTGGTGGAACTGCGCGCCATCGGCAACCTCAACCTCCAGCACCGCGTTGAGGCGGGAGGCGGCAGGGCCGTTTTCAAGCAGGGTCAGTTCAGCGCCCGGGGCAAGCTTCACAAAGTGATGCAGGATCGCGTCAGAAGTGTCTGATGTACGCAGATAAATCACAGAAATAGGCTTGGCGGCCCGGCCCGTCACATGGATCAGCAGTCCATCCCGGGCGTAAACGGAATTGAACGCCGCCAAGGGCCGGGCGACCGGGCTTTGGCCAGCGGCTTCCAGCGTGCCATAAGCGGTCTCGGCCCAATGACCGGCGGGGGCCTGGGCCAGTTGGGTGATTTCGACCCCGGCCAGCGTCAGGTCATCAGAAGCGGCCGTATCAAAGACGCCGTCCACGAAGACCAGCTTCAGGCGATCGACGCCGTGAAACAGCGGCAGTTCATCGGCGTTGTCAAACAGCGCCGCCGGCAGCGGTTGGGCGACGGTCAGCGGTGCCGGATCGGTGTAGCGCCAGTATTCGTCGCGCTTGGTGGGCAGGCCCATCGCAGCCAGCCGGGCCGCAGCCGAGGTCCGCGCCGCCGCCAGACCCTGCGGCACGCTCAGGTCCGCCAACCGCAGCGCCAAAGCGGCGCCCTTGGGGGAAACCGCGCTCATCCCTTGACCTCGGCCAGATTGTGGGCGGCGAGGATGTCGGCATAGCCGTTGTGTTCCACCTCCAACGCCAGTTCCGGGCCGCCGGTCTTGATGATGCGGCCAGCGGCCATGATGTGGACGACATCGGGTTTGATATGGTCCAGCAGGCGCTGGTAGTGGGTGATCACAAGGAACGACCGCCCCTCGGACCGCAGGGCGTTGACCCCTTCGGACACCAGCTTCATGGCATCGACGTCCAGGCCCGAATCCGTCTCGTCCAGGATGCACATCTTGGGTTCCAGGATGGCCATCTGCAGGATTTCATTGCGCTTCTTCTCACCGCCCGAGAAGCCCACGTTGACCGGGCGCTTCAGCATGTCAGCGTCGATCTTCAGGCTTTTGGCCTTTTCGCGCACCAGTTTCAGGAAATCACCAGCCGAAACCTCGGCCTCGCCGCGCGTCTTGCGTTGCGCGTTCAGCGCGGTGCGCAGGAAGGTCATGTTGCCCACGCCGGGGATTTCCACCGGGTATTGGAACGCCAGGAACAGGCCATGCGCGGCGCGCACCTCGGGTTCCATCGCCAGAAGGTCTTCACCTTCCAGCGCGGCGGTGCCCTCGGTCACCTGATAACCGTCCCGGCCCGACAGCACGTAAGACAGCGTCGATTTGCCAGAGCCGTTCGGCCCCATGATGGCATGCACCTCTCCCGCGCCGACGGACAGGGTGACACCCTTGAGGATCTGTTTGTCCTCGTCCTCAAGTTTCACGTGCAGGTTGTTGATTTCAAGCATCTTTTTGTCCTTGGTCTCAGGTCGGGTCGGCAAAGGCTGCGATGATCCAGCCCATCTGCGCCACCGGGAAACTGTGCGGGGTGAAGGTGAAGGCCGCCATCCGGCCGGTCATGACAGGCGGGCCGACCAGAGGTTCAATCCGGTGATAGTCCGCACGGTCCAGATAATCGTCGCACAGCACCCGCACCGGGCGAGTGATGCGCAACAGCGTGGTCAGCAGGCAGGCCAGCCGAAAGCGGCCATCGACCAGCACCACATCGGGATGCTGGAAATCCGAACGGTCCCAGACCGACAGCGCATAGCCAGACCAGCGCCCGGCCTTCTGGGTGTTGGCCGGAAAGCCCCATTTCTTGGTCGGGCCGATGTTGCCATGATGCAGGGTGACGGGCACCGGGGCCGGGTTGTCCTTGAACCAGTCGCGCATCCGCAACAACCAGGCCCGGTCGCTTTCCACGCAGATGACGGCCGCAGACGCCGCTTCTGCCGCCACCAGTGTCGAACCCCCGGCGCCATATTCCAGAATGACGCCCGCGCCCGCATAGGTCGCCCTCAGCAGCTCAGCCTCGGCGTCGGGCATGGTCAGGCGGGGGGCCTCAGCCATGACGGCCCCCTACAGCGGGAAGCTGATCCCCATCCACAACAGCGAATGCGCCTTGGTGGCCCCCAGTATGTGGCTGACCCACAGTTCTGACGTCAGTTTGGCGAAGATGGCTGGATAGAGATGCACGGCGTTGTGGAAGAACAAGACGCCCAAGGCCGCACCTGTCAGCTTCAGCGGCGTGTGCGTGCCCGAACGCAGTCCGATCAGATAGCCCACGATCATCGCGATGCCAAATCCGATGAACAGTTGCGCCAGCATGTCGATATCGGGCTTGTCCGACCAGCCTTTCAGCGCGTGCACATAAAAGCGCAGCAGCATGCCTACCGCATGGCCCAGAATGCCGATCGCCACCGCCAAGATCATCGAGACCGGATAGAAGGCATTGCCCAGAACGCCCAGCATCCCGCTGCGCTTGGCCTTCCAGTCGCGGCGCGGCAGCTGATAGACCTCGTCCTCGCCCACAAAGACGGTCTGGGTCGTGCCCCGTTTCGCAATGCGCTGCAGGCGCATCTGAAACTCGCGCTGTTGCTCCGAATCGGACGTCATGCCCCTCAGGTCCCACCAAGGCCTCTGCGACCCGCAGTGTCGCAGAAATCCGGCGGAATTGAGGATGATATGGCAACAATTTGCGCAAAACTTAACCCACGGAGCCTTCGAGAGAGATGGCGACCAGCGATTGCGCCTCCATCGCGAATTCCATCGGCAGGGCTTGCAGCACCTCGCGGCAGAAGCCGTTGACGACCAGCGCCACCGCTTCTTCTTCGTCCATCCCGCGCGAGCGGCAGTAGAACAGTTGATCCTCATCGACTTTCGAGGTGGTGGCCTCATGCTCGACGCGGGAAGAAGAGTTCTTCACCTCGATATAAGGCACAGTATGTGCACCGCACTTGTCGCCGATCAGCAGGCTGTCGCATTGCGTGTAGTTGCGGCTGTCAGTGGCCTTGGGGTGCATCGAGACCAGCCCGCGATAGGTGTTCTGCGCCCGGCCCGCGCTGATACCCTTGGATACGATGCGGGACTTGGTCCGCTTGCCCAGATGGATCATCTTGGTGCCGGTATCAGCCTGCTGGGCATTGTTGGCGATGGCGATGGAATAGAACTCACCTTGGGAGTCATCCCCGCGCAGGATGCAGGACGGATATTTCCACGTGATGGCGCTTCCGGTTTCCACCTGCGTCCACATCACCTTGGCCCGCGCCTCGCGGCAGTCCGCCCGCTTGGTGACGAAGTTGTAGATGCCGCCCTTGCCGTTCTCATCGCCCGGATACCAGTTTTGCACGGTCGAGTATTTGACCTCTGCATCCTCCAGAATGACCAGTTCGACGACAGCGGCATGGAGTTGGTGCGTGTCGCGCTTGGGTGCCGTGCAGCCTTCCAAGTAGGAGACATAGGCCCCCCGGTCGCAGATGATCAGCGTGCGTTCGAACTGCCCGGTGTTTTCCGCATTGATGCGGAAATAGGTCGACAGTTCCATCGGGCAGCGGGTGCCCGGAGGGATGTAGACGAAGGACCCATCCGAAAAGACCGCCGAATTCAGCGTCGCAAAGAAGTTGTCCGTGGGGGGAACAACCGAGCCCAGATACTTGCGCACCAGCTCCGGATGTTCCTTCACGGCTTCACTGATCGAGCAGAAGATCACCCCCGCCTTGGCCAGTTCCGCCTTGAAGGTCGTGCCCACCGAAACGCTGTCAAACACCGCATCCACCGCCACGCGCCGTTCGCCTTCCGGCGCCTCGACGCCGGCCAGCAAAGCCTGCTCTTTCAAGGGGATGCCCAGCTTCTTGTAGGTGGCCAACAGCTTGGGGTCGACCTCTTCCAGTGACTTGGGCTTGACGGCCATGCTCTTGGGCGTCGCGTAGTAGTACTGGTCCTGATAGTCGATCACCGGATAGTGCAGCATCGCCCAATGCGGCTCTTCCATGCCCAGCCAGCGCCGATAGGCGGCCAGACGCCACTCCAGCAGCCATTCCGGCTCACCGTTCTTCGAGGAAATCAGCCGGACGATCTCTTCCGACAGGCCCTTGGGCGCATAGTCGGTCTCGATCTCGGTCGCCCAGCCGTATTTGTAGGCGCCCATCGAGGCGACGGTTTCGATCGTTTCACGGTCCACGCCATCCCGAACTTCAAGAGCCGGGGCTTCCAGAACCGGAGCTTCCAATTCGATATCGCCCATGATCTTATCCTTCACCTTCAGGGCTTTGCCAGCCGTTCCTCAGAGACGCGACAGGATGCGCCGATATTCCCGGGCCCACACTTCGACAAAGCGCAGAACCTCGTCTTCCGTGTTGTCCGGCCCCAGCGAGATGCGTATCGCCTGCCCCGCCAAACCCTCGTCAAACCCCATCGCCTTCAACGTGCGGCTGGCCTTCACCTTGCCCGAGGAACAGGCCGACCCTGCCGAGACGGCAAAGCCAGCAAGATCCATCGCCATGACCTGCGTTTCCCCTTTCCAATGGGGCGCAATCAGGCACAAGGTGTTCGGCAGCGTTCGCGCGCTATTCCCGACAGAAATAGTATTAAATCCCAGCGAGGACAACGCCTGATTTAGAGTATTTCTAAGTTCACGGACCCGGTCCCAGACCCCATCGGCCAAATCCCGCGCCGCAGCCTCCGCCGCAGCCCCAAATCCCGCCATGCCGATCAGGTTCTCGGTGCCAGCCCGCCGCCCCATCTCCTGCCCGCCGCCTTTCAGCACCGGGTCAAAATCGAGGCCTCGCCGCAACACCAAGGCGCCTATCCCCTTCGGCCCGCCCAGCTTGTGTGCCGACACGAGGCCCATCTGGCAGCCCAGCCAGTTGAACGCCAAGGGCACCTTGCCAAAGGCCTGCGTTAGGTCAGACACTGCCAGCCCCTCCGGCAGGTCCTGCATCACCCCGGTCTCGGAATTGGCCAGTTGCACCGCAGCCCTTGCAGGCTCCGGCACCAGAACCCGCCCCGAACCCTCAACCGCCAAGTCCCCCACACACCAGGCCGCCACCGCATCATGCTCCACCCCCGCACAATGCAGCCCCCGCCCCGCGCAAGCCATCGCCGCCGCCTCAGTCGCACCCGAGGTGAACACGATATCCGCCCCATCGGCCCCCAAAGCCGCCGAAACCTGCGCCCTTGCCCGCTCCATCAAAGCCTTGGCCGCCCGCCCCTCGCCATGCACCGAGGAAGGATTGCCCACCACATCCATCGCCGCAATCATCGCCGCCCGCGCCTGAGCCCGCAGCGGCGTCGTGGCGTTCCAATCGAAGTAGATTCTCTTACCCATTCATCCAGGCCCAAATATCCTCGGGGGGGTCCAGGGGGGCTGAAAGCCCCCCGGCCTTGTCGCACCGGGAGCGCCACCCCCCGGATTTTTCGTCGAAAAATCGGGTTTCAGTCCTCGTCGACGACGGCAAAAAGTGCCGGAACCGCCGGACAGGGCTGCATCTCATTCCGGATCACGTCCGACAGCCGTGTCTGGTGCAGGAAGACATAGACATGCGCCGAAAGCCCCTCCCAGAGGCGATTGGTCAGGCTTTGTGCCTTGGTGCCCGACACCCCGCCGCTCGCCCCTGCCCCGGTGTGCAGCGCGTCGACATTCTCTTCCACCGCCGTCAGGATCTCGCTCACCCGGATTTCCGCCGGCACCTTGGCCAGCTTGTAGCCGCCGCCCGGCCCGCGCACCGCCTCCACCAGCCCGGCCCGGCGCAGCTTGACGAACAACTGTTCCAAATAGGGCAACGAGATGTCCTGTCGCTTGGCAATCTCGGCCAGTGACATCAATTCCTCGCCCTTCACCGGCTTTGCCTCGGCCAAAGCCAGATCGGCCAAAGCCACCATCGCATAACGGCCTTTGGTGGACAGCTTCATATGTTTGCATTCCCATTGACGTGAGCCGCCCCGGCCATTACCTGAAACCCGGACATAAGGCGGCACTGGGCCGTCTTTGGAATGGTTCTAAGTTATCTGACCGATTTTGTCAACAATCGGACAGGGACGCAGGCCCGAAGACTGGACGTTGGACAATGCCCGAAGTGATTTTCGCAGGCCCCGAGGGGCGTCTTGAAGGCCGCTACCACCCGCAAAAGGACCGCGACGCGCCGATCGCCATCGTTTTGCATCCGCACCCGAATTACGGGGGCACGATGAACAACAAGGTGGTCTACAACCTGCACTACGCCTTCTACAATCTGGGCTTCTCGGTGCTTCGCTTCAACTTCAGGGGCGTCGGGCGAAGCCAGGGCGAATATGATCTGGGCATTGGCGAGTTGTCGGATGCGGCCTCGGCCTTGGATTACCTGCAAAGCATGAACCAGAACGCCAAGCATTGCTGGGTGGCAGGCTTCTCGTTCGGCGCCTGGATCGGCATGCAGCTGCTGATGCGCCGGCCCGAGATTACCGGCTTCATCTCGGTCGCCCCGCCGGCCAACCTTTACGACTTCACCTTCCTCGCGCCCTGCCCGGCGTCGGGTCTGATCATCAACGGTTCGGCCGACAAGGTCGCCCCGCCGAAGGACACCGTGACGCTGGTCAACAAGCTGCACGAACAGAAGGGCATCACCATCACCCATGAGGTGATCGAAGGGGCAGATCACTTCTTCAAGGACGATGTCGCCCATATGAAGCCGATGATCCAGTCGGTCTCGACCTATGTCAAACGCCGCTTGGGAGAGGTGAGCCGCTGATGTCCGCCGTCGAGGAATTGGGCGACGCCCTCGCCCGTGACGTGATCGCCGCCGCCGAAGAGATCGGCGATGAGAAGTTCTTCGACAAGGTGGCCAAGGTGGTGGGTGATGCCTCTCCCACCCTGCTGGAGGCCTATACCACCGCCTACCGCGTCCGCATGGCCGATGCCCGCGCCCGCCGCTTTCTGGATGCCACGCTGAAGGCGCGGCGCAGTGGCGACATGACCCCCGTCTCGCCCCGCGGGTGATGGCGTGACCGACCGGCTGGACGCGCAATTCGCCTTCCTGAACGAGGCCGACCGCCTGAAGCAGGTCTTGCGCGCCACCACGCTGGTCGACGGTTCGCGCCGCGAGAATTCGGGCGAACATTCGTGGCATCTGGCGCTTTACGCCATGGTTCTGGCCGATCAGGCCGCACCGGGGGTCAACCTTGACCGCGTGATCCGCATGCTGATCCTGCACGACCTGGTGGAAATCGACGTGGGCGACGTGCCGATCCATTCGGCCAATGGTCAGGCCCATGGCTCCACCGCCACACAAGACGCCGAGGCGGCGGCAGCCAAGCGGATTTTCGGCTTGCTGCCGCCGGATTTGGGCGACAGCTTTCATGCGCTGTGGCAAGAGTTTGAAGCCGCGCAAAGCCCCGACGCGGTCTTTGCCAAATCGCTCGATCGGGTGCAGCCCGTGATGGCCAACCTGATGTCGGGCGGTGGGACCTGGGTGGACTACAACGTCACCTCGGATCAACTGGATCAAAGGGTCGGCTCCAAGATCGCCCGGGGCGCCCCGCGTCTGTGGGATTGGGTGCGCGCCAAGACACGCAGCTATTTCGGCTGAGGCTGCTGCCCGATCTTGCAGACCATGGGGCAAATCGGCATCGCACCGTGGTTTTCTTAGGGATCTGTTTACCTCAATTCCCTAGACAGGGATCGCGCGGATATGCCACCTGCAAGACCATCTGAAGAATGCAATTCGCCCGTCTGGCGGTGGGCGATATTGCTCTTCTCCAGAATTGCCCTGATATCTTCTTAACCTATTGTTACGACCTGACAGGACGCCCATGAAAGTTTCCTTCTTCATCGGTCACCACAAGACCGGTTCCACCTCGCTGCAGAATTACCTCGCCAACAATTATCTGGCGCTTTTGCGGCAAGGCATTCTTTATCCGGCGGTGGAATCAGAAGGCATTTCCCTCAACCTCGCCGCCGCGCTGAGCGGAGAGAACCCCAAGATCGACATCGGCCAATTCAACGTGCGCGAACCGCACAACGCCCTCGCCTTCCGGATGCTGCACGAAGCCACCGATGGCCCCGTGCCGGCCTGGCATCCCAATCTGCCGCATGGTTTTCAGATGCTGCACCTGATCGAGCAGCAGATCATGGCCCTGCAGCCCAAGGATGTGGTGATCTGCTCGGAGGTCATGTCCCGCTTTGCCGACCGGGGCGCCCGCAAGATCATGCCGCGCATGGCGTTCCGCTTTGCCCCCTATGACTGCACCATCATCCTCAACCTGCGGCGGATTGACGACTATCTGTCGTCCTGGCATCTGCAGCGGCTGAAGTTCGGTGCCACGGTCAAGCCGCTGCGCGAAGGCGCTTACGAGCTTTACTATCCCAACGTCCATTTCCGCTATGACCGCATCGTCGAACAGTGGCGCAGCACCTTCCCGGCGGCGCGGATCGTGGCGCGCACCTATGATGACGTATTGAAGGCCGGCGGTTCGGTGGTGGATTTCTTCGCCCAGGCCGGCATCGACCACGTCCCCGCCGCCGAAGAAGACCGCCTGAACACCTCGATCCCCTTCGCCTTGGCCGAGATTGTGCGGCTGGGCAATATCCGCCTGCCCCAGCACCGCAATGCCCTTCAGGCCTATGTGCAAGAGGCCGCCGGCCGCATTGCCCTGCCGCGCAATGCCGATGTCGAACTGTTCGGCAGCGCGCACCGCGCCGCCCTGCTGGCCGCCTTTGAACCGGTCCACGCCGCCTTGTCCGCCCAATTGGGGTTGGACAGTTTCTTCCCCGACCTCGACTGTGCCGCAAAATGCCGCGACATCCCCGAGATGGAGGCCGCGCACGCCGCCCTTGACGCCCTGCGCAAGGACGCCCCCGACCACGCCCGGACGGACGTGCTGCGTGACTTCATCGCCAATTTCGAGTTTGAAAGTTAGGGCGCGTCCCAACCGCGCCGCTGCGGCGTCGGGACGCGGTATACAATCGCATACCGTCTTTCCAAACGGCCCGTTTTGCACTAAAGCCAAGCCAAGCCGAATCCGCATTAGCCAAGGGGCACGCGCATGACCAAGATCAAGGTGGCCAACCCCGTCGTCGAACTCGACGGCGATGAGATGACCCGGATCATCTGGGATTTCATCAAGCAGAAGCTGATCCTTCCCTACCTCGACATTGATCTGAAGTATTACGACCTCGGCATCGAGGAGCGTGATCGCACCAATGACCAGATCACCATCGACTCCGCCGAAGCGATCAAGAAATACGGTGTCGGCGTCAAATGCGCGACGATCACCCCGGACGAGCAGCGGGTTGAAGAATTCGGCCTGAAGCAGATGTGGAAGTCGCCCAACGGCACGATCCGCAACATCCTGGGCGGCGTGATCTTCCGCGAGCCGATCATCTGCAAGAACGTGCCGCGTCTGGTGCCGGGCTGGACCAAGCCGATCGTCATCGGCCGCCATGCCTTTGGCGACCAATACCGCGCGACCGACTTCCACTTTCCGGGGGCCGGCAAGCTGACGATGAAGTTCGTGGGCGACGACGGCACCGTGATCGAAAAGGCGGTCTATTCCGCACCCTCCGCTGGCGTCTACATGGGCATGTACAACCTTGATGACAGCATCATCGACTTTGCACGCTCCTCGATGAACTATGGCCTGTTGAAGGGCTGGCCGGTGTACCTGTCGACCAAGAACACGATCCTGAAAGCCTATGACGGCCGCTTCAAGGACCTGTTCGCCAAGGTCTATGCCGAAGAATTCGAAGACAAGTTCAAGGCCGCGGGCATCCATTACGAACACCGCCTGATCGACGACATGGTGGCTTCAGCGATGAAATGGTCGGGCGGTTATGTCTGGGCCTGCAAGAACTACGACGGCGATGTGCAGTCGGATACCGTGGCGCAGGGCTTCGGCTCACTCGGCCTGATGACCTCGGTCCTGATGACGCCCGATGGCAAGATTGTGGAAGCGGAAGCGGCACACGGCACCGTGACCCGCCACTATCGCCAGCACCAGAAGGGTCAGCAGACCTCGACCAACTCGGTCGCATCCATCTTCGCCTGGACCGGCGGGTTGAAGCACCGCGCCAAGCTGGACGACAACGCGCAACTGATGCGCTTTGCCCAGACGCTGGAGAAGGTCACTGTCGATGCGGTCGAAGACGGCTGGATGACCAAGGACCTGGCCCTGCTGGTCGGTCCGGATCAGAAATGGCTGACCACGATCGGCTATCTGGAAAAGGTCGACGAATATCTGAACAAGGCCCTGGTGGGCTGACATCAGGGGCGCTCCTTCGGGGGCGCCCTTTGAGTTTGAGGGTGCCATGGATCGCTGGACGCTGCTGCAGACCTGTGCAGCGCAAGCCTGGAACCCGGTCTGGGGTGATCCTGACGGGCTTGGCATCCTGTTGACGCTGCTGTACGCCAGCGCCGCCCTGATCACCTGTCATGTCGCAGCACAGCTGTGGCGCCACCCAAGCCCGCGCGCCGGTCGCGGACTGTGGAGCCTTGCCGCCGTCGGTCTGGTTGCGCTGGCCATCAACAAGCAATTGGATTTGCAAACCTTTCTGATCCATGCCGGTCGCTGCATGGCGCGGGCCGACGGCTGGTATGACCAACGCCGCGGCCTGCAACGGCTGGCCAGCTATGCGATCTTCGCGGCCATGGCGCTTGGCATGGTGGCCCTCGTGCGGCTGGCCAACCGGGCCTGGCACGGCAACCGGCTGCTGATCGCGGGCCTTGGCCTGCTGACGATCTACGTCGCCCTGCGCATCCTGTCGTTGCACCACATGGCAGCGGGTCTCGGCTCGCCGCTTTTTGGCCTCGCGCTGGCCAGAATGATCGAGCTAGTCTCGCTTTTGATGATCAACTGCGCCGCTTTCGCCAAAACCCGGGCGGCGTGACGAAGGAGCGCTGCGTGTCGAACAACCCCGGAAACCTGCCCAACCTGATCATCACGCGGTTTTCCTTTCTGGGAAACTCTGGCTGGAAAATCCCTGAGGCGGACCGCGAGGCCATCTTGTTCGACTCCACCCGGCTGGAGATGCGGCTGTGGCTGTTTGAACGCATCACGCTGGCCTCTTTGCTGGCACAAACGGACCAAAGCTTTCACCACTATATCCTGACCAGTGACCGCCTGCCGGATTGGGCGCTGAAGCGGCTGCGCGCCATCCTGAAAGCCGCCTACCCCGAAGACCGCTACACCATTGCCCGCAAACCCATCGGCCCGGCCCGCAAATTCCTGCGCGAGTTCATGGAGCACCGGAAGTACCAAGGCCCGGTGGTGCAGATCGTGCTGGATGACGACGACGGGCTATCCTGCGATTTCATCGCCACGGTGGCGGAAAAGCTGGCCCTGGCCGCAGCAGAGGGCCGGCTGGCCGCCGGGCGCTATCCCTGTTTCCTGTCCTTCAGCCGGGGCTATGGTCTGGTCTTTCCCGAAGCCAGCCGCACCCCGCAGGTGTTCCAGCACCGCTATCCCTATATCAATCTGGGCCTGACCATGGTCGACAGCCCGGATCAGGCCAATATCCTTGCCATCGACCATCTGGCCGCACCCAAGAAAGCCGGCTGCCTGCCGATTGCCGAGGCCCTGATGTTTGTCCGCTCGGTCCACGGCTTCAACGATTCCCGCGTCGCCCAGACCGAGGCGTGGAAACCCGTGGCCGAGGGTCTGGACGATGCCGAGATGTCTGCGCGATTCGGTTACCTGCGTGCGCTTCAGGCAGAGGCCTGACAAGCGGCTGCAGACCTGTCGATTGCACTGGCAAATCGGGCATGTCTCCTGTATCGGCAGGGCAACTTATGACCAACCTGAAAGAGATGCCCACGATGGAGCTTCGCAACATCGCCATTATCGCACACGTCGACCATGGCAAGACCACGCTCGTTGATGAGCTTCTGAAACAGTCTGGCTCTTTCCGCGAGGGACAGCAAGTGTCCGAACGCGCGATGGACAGCAATGACATTGAACGTGAACGCGGCATTACGATTCTGGCCAAGTGTACGTCCGTTGAACACTCTGGCGTGCGGATCAACATCGTCGACACCCCCGGCCACGCCGACTTCGGTGGCGAAGTTGAACGCATCCTGTCGATGGTCGACGGCGTTTGCCTGTTGGTCGATGCTGCCGAAGGCCCGATGCCGCAGACCAAGTTCGTGCTGGCCAAGGCGCTGCGTCTGGGCCTGCGCCCGATCGTCGTGCTGAACAAGGTCGACAAGCCCGACGCCGAACCCGAACGCGCCTTGAACGAGGTGTTCGACCTGTTCGCCAACCTTGGCGCTTCGGACGAACAGCTTGATTTCCCGCATATCTACGCCTCGGGCCGCAATGGCTGGGCGGACGAAAGCCTGGACGGGCCGCGCAAGAACCTTGAAGCGCTGTTCGACATGATCATCCGCCACGTGCCTGCGCCCGCGCAAATCAGCCGTGTGGACGAGCCGTTCCAGATGCTGGCAACCACCCTGTCGGCTGACCCGTTCATCGGCCGCATCCTGACCGGCCGCATCGAAGCCGGTCGCCTGACCGTCGGCACCCAGCTGAAAGCTTTGACCCGCACGGGCGAGCGCATCGAAGCCTTCCGCGTCACCAAGGTTCTGGCCTTCCGTGGCCTGAACATGACGGCGGTGGACGAGGCTTTGGCCGGTGACATCGTTACCGTGGCCGGCATGACCAAGGCCACCGTGGCCGATACGCTGTGCGATCCGTCGATTGACGTGGCGCTGCCCTCCCAGCCGATTGACCCGCCGACCATCACCGTGACCTTCGGCATCAACGACTCGCCCCTTGCCGGCAAAGATGGCAACAAGGTGCAGTCCCGCGTGATCCGCGAACGCCTGATGAAGGAAGCCGAGATCAACGTGGCCATCAAGGTTGCCGACACCCCCGGCGGCGACGCCTTCGAGGTTTCGGGCCGTGGCGAATTGCAGATGGGCGTGCTGATCGAAAACATGCGCCGTGAAGGCTTCGAACTGTCGATCTCGCGTCCGCGCGTGATCTTCCAAGAGATCGACGGCGTGCGCAACGAACCGGTCGAGGAAGTCACAATCGACGTCGATGACGAATACACCGGCCCCGTGATCGAAAAGCTGACCGGTCCCCGCAAGGGCGATCTGGTGGAAATGAAACCGGCGGGCGTCGGCAAGACCCGGATCATCGCGCATGTCCCCTCGCGCGGTCTGATCGGCTATCACGGCCAGTTCATGACCGACACCCGCGGCACCGGCGTGCTGAATCGCGTGTTCCACGGCTGGACCCCGCACAAGGGGGCCATCGAAGGCCGTCGTCAGGGCGTGCTGATCTCGATGGAAACCGGGGTTTCGGTGGCTTACGCGATGTGGAAGCTGGAAGACCGCGGCCACTTCTTCATCGGCGTGCAGGAACAGATCTACGGCGGCATGATCATCGGCGAGCATAACCGCGATAACGATCTGGAAGTGAACGCGCTGCGCGGCAAGCAGTTGACCAACGTCCGGGCGTCCGGCACAGACGAGGCCGTGCGCCTGACCACCCCGGTCAAGCTGTCACTGGAACAGTCGATTGCCTATATCGACGACGATGAACTGGTCGAAGTGACACCGAAGAACATCCGGATGCGCAAGCGCTACCTGGACCCGAACGACCGCAAACGGAACAGCCGCAAAGAGGGTTGACATGACAAAGGCCGCCCGGTTGGGCGGCCTTTCTGTTTGCCTGTTGACGTTTGGGAGGATGGAGGCACCGCCCATCCGACCTATTCAGCTTCTTCGACCACCATCAACTCACGCTCTGCCGCGCCCTTTGCGTAGCTGAGCGCCTCTTGATACGCGGGCGAGTGATAGCACTCCACCGCGCGTTCAAGACTGGGGAACCGGGCCACGACATTGCGCGGCCGGTCCTTGCCCTCCAGCTGCACATAGCGACCGGCGCGGGCGAGGAAGACCCCGTCATGCGCCGCAATCGCCACCGTGGCCCGCTTGGCATATTCGCCGTAAGCCACCGGATCGGTGACTGTGACATGGGCGATCCACAGCGCCTTCGGCATTTACGCCTCCAGCGCGGCTTCCACCGCTTTCAGTGCCGCATCGGCCAACGCGATATCCGCGCCACCGCCTTGCGCCATGTCCGGACGGCCACCGCCGCCCTTGCCGCCCAAGGCTTCAACCGCCGCCTTGGCCAGCGTCACGGCGCTGATCCGCGAAGTGAGGTCCGCCGTGACACCCGCCGCCACGGCGGGCTTCGCCCCGGTGTCGGCAATCAGCACCACCGCGCCAGAGCCAAGCTTGACCTTCAACTCGTCAATCAGCGCCGGAAGATCCTTGCCCGAGACGCCCGAAAGCACCTGAGCAATCAGCTTCACGCCGTTGATTTCCTTGACCTCTGGCCCGCCAGACTTGCCGCCCATCGCCATTTCGCGACGCAGCGTCGCCACTTCGTTCTGCAAGGCGCGGCGTTCGTCGGCCAGTTGCTTGACCCGATCGGCCAGTTCCGCCGGAGAGGCCTTCAGGATCCCCGCCACGTCCATCAGCTTGGCGTCCTGCGCCCGCAGATGGTCCAGCGCCGCTTGCCCCGTCAAGGCCTCGAACCGCCGCACGCCCGCCGAGGAGGCGCTTTCCGACAGCACCACGAAGGCCCCGATGTCACCGGTGCGCGCCACATGGGTGCCGCCGCACAGTTCCAGCGAATAGGTCTTGCCATCCGCCCCCTTGCCAGAGCCATCCAGCGTGCCCATCGACACGACGCGGACCTCTTCGCCATATTTCTCGCCGAACAGGGCCTGCGCGCCAAGACCGCGCGCCGCGTCGGGTGTCATGATCCGGGTTTCAACCGGCGTGTTCTGCCGGATGAACGCGTTCACCTCCGCCTCGACCGTGGCGAGTTCCTGGGCCGACATGCCCTGGCCATGGCTGAAGTCGAAGCGCAGCCGATCCGGCGCGTTCAAGGACCCGCGTTGGGCCACATGGTCACCCAAGGCGCGCCGCAGGGCTTCGTGCAGCAGGTGAGTGGCCGAGTGGTTGGCGCGGATTTGCGAACGCCGCCCGTGACTTACGTCAAGTTTCGCAGGTTGCCCCTTCAGGATCGAGCCCTCAACAACCTTGGCCACATGGATGAACACCCCCGCCGCCTTCTTGGTATCGGTCACCTCCGCCAGACCGGTCTGCGTGCGGATGAAGCCTTGATCGCCGACCTGACCGCCGCTTTCGCCGTAGAACGGCGTCTGGTTGACCACGATCTGCACGGTGCTGCCGACCTCTGCCGCGCCAATTTGCGCGCCGTCGCGGACCAGCGCGTTGATCTGGCCTTCTGCACTTTCGGTGTCGTACCCGAGGAATTCCGACACACCATGCGCTTCGGCCAGTTCGTACCAGATGTTGGCATCCTTGGCATCGCCCGAACCGCTCCACGCGGCGCGGGCCTTCTTGCGCTGCTCGTCCATCGCGGATTCAAAACCCTGGACATCCACCTCGCGGCCTTTTTCGCGCAAGGCATCCTGCGTCAGGTCCAGCGGGAAGCCATAGGTGTCGTACAGCTTGAAGGCCGCAGCGCCGGGAAGCGCGGAATTGTCGGGCAAGCGCGACAGTTCGTCATCCAGCAAGCGCAGACCGCGATCCAGCGTGGTGCGGAACCGGGATTCCTCCAGCCGCAGGGTCTCCTCGATCAGGCTTTGGGCGCGGGTCAGTTCCGGATAGGCACCGCCCATCTGGCGGACCAGCGCGGGGACCAGACGGAACATCACCGGATCCTGTGCGCCCAGCATATGGGCGTGGCGCATGGCGCGGCGCATGATGCGGCGCAGAACATAGCCGCGGCCCTCGTTCGACGGCATCACGCCATCGGCAATCAGGAACGAGGTCGACCGCAGGTGGTCGGCGATCACGCGGTGATGCACCTTGCCCGCCCCATCGGGGTCAGAGTTGGTCGCATGGGCGCTGGCCTCGATCAGGCTGCGCATCAGGTCGGTGTCGTAGTTGTCATGCTTACCCTGCAACAGGGCGCCGATCCGCTCCAACCCCATGCCGGTGTCGATCGACTGCATCTCCAGCGGAACCAGACGTCCATCGGCGAACTGCTCGTTCTGCATGAAGACGTTGTTCCAGATTTCGATGAAACGGTCGCCATCCTGCTCGGCGCTGCCCGGAGGGCCGCCCCAGATATGCTCGCCATGGTCGTAGAAGATTTCCGTGCAAGGCCCGCAAGGCCCCGTCGGACCCATGCGCCAGAAGTTGTCGTCGGACGCGATGCGAATGATCTTGTGATCCGCAATCCCCGCCACCTTCTTCCAGATGCCCGCCGCCTCGTCATCGGTGTGGTAGACCGTGACGCACAGCTTGTCCTTGTTCAGGCCGAAGTCCTTGGTCAGCAACTCCCAGGCGAAGGTGATCGCCTGTTCCTTGAAGTAGTCGCCGAAACTGAAATTCCCCAGCATTTCGAAGAAGGTATGGTGGCGCGCCGTGTAGCCCACATTGTCGAGGTCATTGTGCTTGCCGCCGGCACGCACGCATTTCTGCGCCGTGGTGGCGCGCTTGTAGTCCCGCGTTTCCACCCCGGTGAAGCAGTTCTTGAACTGCACCATGCCAGAGTTGGTGAACATAAGCGTCGGGTCATTGCGCGGCACAAGGGGGGAGCTTTCGACAACCTTGTGGCCGTTGCGGGCGAAGAAGTCGAGGAAGGTCGAGCGGATGTCGTTCAGCGATTGCATGTGGCTCTGCGGTCCTTTGCGAAAGGCACTTGGGGTCGGCCCCCCGTTTAGCCCCAAGGGGCGCGGCTGTCCATTATGAATGCAAAGCGGGCCGCCCCTGAAAGGCGGCCCGCTTTGTTGGTTTTTGACTGTACGGTAAAGGACTTACTCGTCCACCACCGCTTCCCGTTCTGCCGCCGACATCGAGAAGTCGAGGCCTGAGGCCGAGCGGATCTTTTCCTCGATATCGGCCGCGATGGCGGGGTTGGCGCGCAGGAAGACCTTGGCGTTTTCCCGGCCCTGCCCGATGCGTTCATCCTTGTAGGAATACCAGCTGCCCGACTTTTCCACGACGCCACATTTCACGCCCAAGTCGACGATTTCACCGACCTTCGAGATGCCCTCACCGAACATGATGTCGAACTCGACTTCCTTGAACGGCGGCGAGACCTTGTTCTTGACGACCTTCACCCGGGTTGAGTTGCCGATCACGGTGTCACGATCCTTGATCGATCCGGTGCGGCGGATGTCCAGCCGGACCGAAGCATAGAACTTCAGCGCATTGCCGCCGGTGGTGGTTTCGGGGCTGCCGAACATGACGCCGATCTTCATGATGATCTTGTTGATGAAGATCACCATGCAGTTGGAACGCCCGATCGAGGCGGTCAGCTTGCGCATCGCCTGGCTCATCAGGCGCGCTTGAGAGCCCATCTGCATGTCGCCCATGTCGCCTTCGATTTCCGATTTCGGCACCAGGGCCGCGACCGAGTCGACCACGATGGTGGTGACAGCGCCCGAGCGGACCAAGGTATCGACAATCTCCAGCGCCTGTTCGCCGGTGTCGGGCTGGCTGATCAGCAGTTCATCCAGATTGACGCCCAGTTTCTTGGCATATTGCGGGTCGAGCGCGTGTTCGGCATCGACGAAGGCGCAGACGCCGCCGCCCTTTTGCGCCTCGGCCACGACATGCAGGGTCAGCGTGGTCTTGCCGGAGCTTTCCGGCCCGTAAATTTCAATGATGCGGCCCTTGGGCAGGCCGCCGATGCCCAAAGCGATGTCCAGCCCGAGCGAGCCGGTCGAAATCGCCTCGACATCCATCACGGCGTTGTTGGAGCCGAGCTTCATGATCGAGCCCTTGCCGAACTGCCGCTCGATCTGCGCGAGCGCCGATTCCAGCGCCTTCGATTTTTCAGCCGCCTTTTCAGCGTCTTTCTTGTCCATTCCGCGCTTTCCGTCCAGTTCGAAGAGGTTTGCCACAGTCATCGTCTTCCCCTTATTTCACAGCCGCGTCCCTGCGGCAATCGCTGGAGTTGTTCCCGCTTTGTTTCCGCTTTATGCGATCAAAACAAGAACATTTCAATCGAATTCGTCTGACCTCATCTTGGCGCGGAATGATTAATGAAAGGTTGAGGCGGATCGGGAATGCGGCGGGACAGCCAGATTTCCTTGCAAAATGGCCAAGGGGGGGCGCGGATAAATCCGACGCCCCCCTTGGCCCGACCCGCTTACTGCAGCTGGCCCTGCACCATCGCCGTCAGATCGCCCAGCGAGAAGGGTTTGGGCAGGAACACCGAATTGGGGATCCGCGCCTGGGTTTCCGACAGCGAATCCTCGGCATAGCCAGAGACGAAGATCACCTTGACGTTGGGCCGATCCTCCAGGGCCAGCTTGACCCAGGACGGGCCGTCCATGCCGGGCATCACCACATCGGTCACGAAGATATCGACCGACAGCGAGGGGTCCTCCAGCGCCTTGAGCGCCTCTTCGGCGTTTTCAGCCTCCAGCACCGTGTAGCCGCGCATCCGCAGGGCGCGGCTGGCGAAGGCGCGCACCGGAGCCTCGTCCTCGACCAACAGAACCACGCCTTCGCCCTGTTTGAGGACCACTTTCTTCACCACCTCTTCGGCAATCTCGGCGGGGCCGATGTGGATCGGGAAGTAGAGCTGAAACACCGTGCCCTGGCCAAAGGTCGAATCCACAAAGATGAAGCCGCCCGATTGCTTGACGATGCCGTAGGCGGTGGACAGGCCAAGGCCGGTGCCCTCACCCACCTTCTTGGTGGTGAAGAACGGCTCGAAAATCTTCTGCAACCGGTCTGTCGGGATGCCGACGCCCGTGTCCGAGACCCGGATCACGGCATAATCGCCGGCGGGTACCGTGGCGCGGTCGCGGGTCATCGGTTCGGGCAAGGTCAGGGCTTCGGTCTCGATCCTGATGGTGCCGCCGCTGGGCATGGCGTCGCGGGCGTTGACCACCAGGTTCATCAGTACCTGTTCCAGCTGTCGCTTGTCGGCGCGGATCGGGCCAAGGCCTTGCGCGTGGTTCAGCTGCATCCGGACCTTTTCGCCGACCAGCCGGTTCAAAAGATGGGCCAGATCAGACAGCACATCCTCAAGGTCAAGCCGTTCCGGCTTCAACGTCTGCTTGCGCGAGAAGGCCAGAAGTTGGCTGACCAGCGCCGCGGCCCGGTTGGCGTTCTGGTGGATCTGCACAAGATCGGCATAGTCCGGGTCCTCGCGCTCATGACGCAGCAGCAGAAGATCACAGTGGCCGGCAATGGCCGTCAGCAGGTTGTTGAAATCGTGCGCCACGCCGCCCGCCAGCTGGCCGATCGCCTGCATCTTCTGGCTTTGGACAAACTGCGCTTCCAGCGTCTTCAGCGCGGTGGCATCCTGCAGAACGGCCAGAACCCCGGGCCTGCCCTGTTCGACGATGCGGCGCAGGGTGACTTGCAGAAACACCTCGCCCTCCACCAGCCTGGCGCGCAACATTTCGGCACGCGAGGGGCTGCGTTCGCTGACGATATCGTCCAACCAATCCGAGACCGGACGACCGAGGCCTTCGAACAGGTCGTGGAACATCGGCCCCACCTCTGTGCCCAGATGCAGGATCGTGCGGGCGGCGGCATTGGCGATGACCAACTGGCCCTCTGGGGTGAATTTGGCCAAGGGGACCGGAACATTCTCGAAATCGGCCATGGCCGAGGGCACCGGGGCGCCCTGGGGCACCGGCAGCAAGTAGATCTCGCGCCGTTCGCCGGGGCCTTCCACCTCGGCCAGGATGGCGCGCACCGGGCCGTCGACGCCCGACACCTCGACCTCTTCGCCGGAATGGAGGAGCGGGTTGGCAAAGACACGGTCCAGCCGCTTGGGACGCCCGCCCAGCAGCCGCCGCATCGCCTCGTTGGTGTAAAGCACGACACCGGCCTTGTTGGCGGTCAGCATCGGCAGGGAGAGGGCATCGGCACCGCGCGCATTGCTGCCCCGGTCCTGAAACTCTTCAAGCCGCCACAGAAAATTCTCGTCGCTGATCTTGTGAACCGACAGGCGGGTGTGTCCGCGTCGGGTCACCACATCTTCGCGCCCTGCCCCGGCATGGCCAGCCCGGTTCTGCAGCCGGTACAGCACCGAGGAGGGTGAGGCGAAATGCTGCGCCAGGGCCGAGACCAGTGTGGCCCCGGTCTGCGCCTGAAAGCGGGTTTCGGCGCTGGTGTTCTGATACTGGATCTGACCCAGACGGTCGGTCATGAAGCAGGGCGTGGCGTCCTGGCCCACCAGTGTCGTCAGGTGAAGACGGCGCTGCGCCTCTGCCCGGCGGCCGATGCGTTGGCGCAGTCTCAGGCCGAAGATCATGAACACAAAGGTCAGCGCCGCAATCGTGGCCCCGGCGCGCGCCAAGGCCTGCGGGGCCAGCACCGCGGCCACAGCCGAGGCCACCGCCGCGGCCAACAACAACAGCACCGACGACAGCTTTTGCCGCCGGTCGAACACGCTGTTTACGCCAGCCCTGGAAACGCTCACCACAACCCTCCGGATTCGTCGTCCGCTCCATAGCGACGCAGAAGTGTTAAGCTCACCTTAACCCGCGCCGGATCGTGGCCGAGATTCTGCCTAAAAACAACTTTCAGTTGCGGATGCGCGATTAACCGCGCGTCAGGGTGGCCAGAAAGAAGCCGTCGCCCCCGTTCAGCGGCGAGAATCGGCGCTGCGTCTTCAGGGTCCAGCCGGGGTGGCGGGTCTGGAAGGCGGCGATCTGCGCCTCGTTCTCGTCCATGAGCAGCGAGCAGGTGGCATAGGCCAGTGTGCCGCCGTGGCGGACCATGGTCACCACGTCGTCCAGAATTTGTGCCTGAATCTGGGTCAGTTCAGTCAGCCGCGCCGGGGTCAGCGCCCATTTCCCCGCCGGATCCCGCCGCCAAGAGCCCGAGCCCGAGCAAGGCACATCCGTAAGGATCACGTCGTAAGGCTTTGTTTCCTCAGGCGTTTGGGTAATCATGATCCGCAGGCCAGCGCGGGTCGCACGGTCGGGCAGATCCGCCATGCGGGCGGGATAGGCGTCATGCGCCCAGACCTTGGCGCCGCGTGCCGCCAAGGCGAGCGTCTTGCCACCCCCGCCGGCGCAATAGTCCAGCACCTTGGCGTTGGGGGTCAGATACAGGCTGGCGACCACCGCTTGGGAAGAGGCGTCCTGCAGTTCCACCAACCCGGTCAGATAAGCCTGCGATGTCTGGATTTTACGCGCGTTTTCCGTGACTTCCAGCGCGGTGTTCACCCAAGGTACCGGAACCGTGGTAATGGTTTCGGCCAAAAGCGCCGCCTGTGCCGCCTCGCGCTTGGCCTTGGCGGTGTTGACGCGCAGATAGACCGGCGCGCGGGCTTGCAGCGCCTGCATGACCGGGGCGAAATCAGCCCCCAGGGACGCCTCCAGCCTCGGCCCCAGCCACGCCGGGCAATCGAGCGCCGCATAGCCTTGCGGGGGGCTGCCGGGTTCATTGTGGACCGGCGGCGGAGCGTGGCCCTGACCTGAGAAGATCGCCGCAACCTCTTGATCTGATGCACGAATGGCGCCCAGCATCAGACCCCGGCCCGTCAGGCCTCCGCCAAGCGCGCCAAAGGACGCGCGGCACCGCAGCGCCGCAAAGACATGGTCGCGGATCGCACCGCGGTCGCCCGATCCGGCGTAGCGGTTGGCGCGGCCCCAGTTGGTCAGGGCGACTTCGGCATTGCTGCCGGACAGGATCAGGTCAAGGACCTCGATGGCGGCGGCCACGCGGGCGGCAGGGGTCATGGATGAGGTCCTTGAGTGAAATACACGGCGCCAGCCTTCGCCATTTCGGTCAGCCGACGCGGTAGTTCGGGCTTTCGCGCGTGATCTGCACGTCGTGGACGTGGCTTTCCTTCAGACCCGCGCCGGTGATCTTGACGAACTGGCAGTTCTTCTGCATCGCCGCAATCGTGCCGTTGCCGGTATAGCCCATGGCGGCGCGCAAACCGCCCACCATCTGGTGGATCACGGCGGCGGCAGAGCCCTTGTAGGGCACCTGCCCCTCGATGCCTTCGGGAACCAGCTTGTCAGAGGCTGCGTCCTTCTGGAAATAGCGGTCGGCAGACCCGCGTGCCATCGCGCCAAGCGAGCCCATGCCGCGATAGGCCTTGAAGCTGCGACCCTGCCACAGGATCACCTCGCCGGGGCTTTCATCGGTGCCGGCAATGGCAGACCCCACCATGGCGCAAGAGGCACCCGCCGCAATCGCCTTGGCGAAATCGCCGGAGTACTTGATGCCGCCATCCGCAATCACGGGAATGTCGCCAGCAGCCCCGGCGGAATCCATGATGGCGGTCAGTTGCGGAACACCCACACCCGCCACGATCCGCGTGGTGCAGATCGAGCCGGGACCGATGCCGACCTTGACCGCATCGGCACCGGCGCCGATCAGGGCGCGGGTCGCCTCGGCCGTGGCGACGTTGCCAGCCACCACTTGCACGGTGTTGGACAGGCGCTTGATCCGCTCAACCGCGCGGGCCACGCCTTCGGAGTGGCCATGCGCGGTGTCGATCACCACCATATCCACGCCCGCCTCGATCAGGGCCTGGCTGCGTTCAAACCCGGCATCGCCCACGGTAGAGGCGGCAGCGACGCGCAGACGGCCCATGGCGTCTTTGCAGGCATGGGGGTTCAGGACCGATTGCTCGGTATCTTTCAGCGTCAGAAGCCCGGTCAGATGGCCTGCGCCGTCGGTCACCAGCAGCTTTTCGATCCGGCGTTGCTTCATCAGGCCGATGGCTGCGGCGCGGTCGATCGGCTCGCGCAGCATGGCAAGGTTGTCGCGGGTCATCATGACCGAGACCGGTGTCTTGTCATCGGTGGCAAAGCGCATGTCACGGTTGGTGACGATGCCCACCACGCGGTTGTCGCCATCCACCACCGGAAAGCCGGTGATGTTGTAGCGGTCCATCAGGGCCTTGGCATCGGCCAGCGTCTGATCGGCCCGCAGGGTGATCGGCGCATAGACCACGCCGGATTCAAACCGCTTGACCCGGCTGACTTCGCGCGCCTGCGCCACAAGGTCCAGATTGCGGTGGATCACCCCGATCCCGCCCGACTGCGCCATGGCGATGGCCATGCGCGCCTCGGTCACCGTGTCCATCGCCGAGGACAACAGCGGGATGTTCATGCGGATGGATTTGGTGACAAATGTCGACGTATCCGCATCAGACGGCAGGACAGAGCTTGCCGCCGGAACCAGTAGCACGTCATCGAAGGTCAATGCCTCGCGAATCTCCATAAGAGCCTCCATTGGGTTGGGCGGGAGTGTTCGTTTGACGGCTTGCCTTTTCACTTCGCGGTGGGATTGGCAAGGGCTATCGGGCGGAAAAAGGCTTGCGCAGGGCGCGGCCTTGGGCAAGGTGCGCAAAACGGGCAAAGGGGCGGCAGATGCGGGTGGCGATTGTTGAAAATACCAAGATCACCCACCACGGTCAGGTCGGCGTTGCGCTGCATGAAGTGGGAGCACTGATCGACCTCTACCGCCCGTGGAAGGACGGCGTCCTGCCCGAGGCCGGCAGTTTTGACGCGCTGGTGTCCTTTGGCGGCGAGCAGTCGGCGCTGGATGACCACACCCACCCCTATCTGCCCCGACTGGGTGCGCTGATGGCCGAAGCGTCCGCAGCGGGCACGGCGGTTCTGGGCATTTGCCTTGGCGCGCAGGTGATGGCGCGCGGCCTTGGGGCCACCAACCACATCGGCACGGCCCGGGAATTTGGCTGGTGCGAGGTCACGCGGCTGGAGGCGGAAGACCCGGTGCTGGCCGCCCTGCCCGAGCGGTTCCCGATCTTCGAGTGGCATTCTGACACCTTCACCCTGCCGCCCGGCGCGGTGCATCTGGCAGGCTCGGCGGTGGCGGCGGTGCAATGCTATCGCCATGGCCGGGCGGGCTATGGCATGCAGTTCCACTTTGAGGCCTCGCGCGCGGTGGCCCGGGATTTTGCCCGGACCTTTCCCGACCTGATCGAGCGGATCGCACCCGGCTGGCGCTCGTCCCTGCCCGAGTGGGAGCAAAGCCATGGCGCTGCGGCCGACATCCACGGGCTCGCCCTCGCACGGGCCTGGACCCGGCAAATCCAGCGGCGCGGCTGACGCCGCAAGACCTTGAGGTCGCCTGCGCAGGCCAAGGCCTGCTTGTCTCCGTTTTTTTGGATATTTGAACCTGGATGAAATCAGGCTTCCGCCGCGTTGGTCCTGGCGGCAAGACGGCCCCCGGGCCAGAGCTTGAGAACCTGCCAGGCGATGGCGGGAATGATGGCAAGGCCCGTCAAGGTCAGAAACAGGCCAAGCGTCAGCACAGGACCACCCAGCGTCAGGAAGGCCATGGCAGCGCCGGCGAGCGGGAACGTCAGGGCGCCCCAGATCGGCGTGAAACCTGCGGCCAGCAACCAGCGGGCACTGAGCAGGAGGGCGGCAAGGATCAGGCCGGTCAGCAAGGCCAGACCCAGCGCCAGTTGATCCTGACCGATCAGCGCGGCTGTGGTCGACAAAAGCCCTGCCGCAGACAGGTGAATGGCCAGCATCGGGCGCAAGGGGGCAGGCGGACTGCGCCGGGACAGCTGCACCAGCGACATCCCCCAGATCGCCACCGCCGCCAAAAAGGTCAGCGCAAAGATCACCCTTGCCAGACCGGGCCAACCCAGTGGCACCAGGACCGGCGCCGCCACGATGAAGCCCACGTAGCTGAGGTGCCAGGTCGGGTTGACCGATCTGCCCTCAGGCTCTCGCGACAGGACGTTGATCAGGACCGCGGCCATCACGGCATGGGCGAAAAGCGAGGCCAGCGTCAGACCCAACGCCAGCCCCGGTGCATAGGGCAGCAGAACCCCGCCCGCGGCCATCCCGCTCATCGAGGCGGCGGCAAGGCCCGCACGGCCCGGCAGGGGGCGCATATCCTCGACCAGCACGCCGAAGCGGCGGATCACCTTGACCTTCAGCGCCACGACGGCAAACACCCACAGGCCCAGCACAGCGCCCAGACAGGCCTCGACCGGCGCCCCCGGCAGGCCCGTCACACTTGCCGCCTGGCGCAACGCCAGTCCCAACCCAAACAGCCCCAGCAGCACCGGAAACAACGCCGGCGGCGTGGTGGCGAACAGCTTGGCCTTGCGCTGTGGGAACTGCGGCGGCGGAAAACGGGGCGGGCGCTTGTCTTTTGGCATCAGAGGCTCCTTTGCCCCTTCATGCCCCCAGAACGCTGCAAGGTCCACCGCTCCGCGCGCCGCAGCCCCTGCCCGCCTTTCATACTTGCGCAAATATCCCACGGGGGTGCGGGGGTGTGAAACCCCCGCTTCTATGGCTTGGGTGCGGGGGTGTGCCCCCCGCTGCGCCGGATGTCACGCGCGCAGCAGTGGAAACCAATCCTCGCGCAGACGCTGGCCCGCCACCATCTCATGCCCCGGATAGGGCGGCGAGGTGCGGCCCGGGCGCTCGACATAGCGGGCATCCTCGCCCACAAGCCGCAGGCTGAAAGCGCGCCGCCGCGTGCCGGCCGCGTTGCCGCGCGCGCCGTGCAGGGTCAGGTAGTCGAAGGCCACCGCATCGCCCGGCTCCATCTGCCATTCCAGCACCGTCATGCCTTCGGCATCCGGGTCGGGCACCGGCATGTATCTGGTCGGGTCCGGATAGAACGAGGTATCGGCCAGCCAGCGCTTGGGCAGCACTTCCTTCGGCCACCGATGCGACCCTGCGACGCAGCGCAACGATGCCTCTTTGACCGGATCCACCGGAGACCAGAAGCTGACGGTCTGGCGGCCGGCCACGAAGTAATAGGGTCCGTCCTGATGCCATGGGGTGGGCTTGGAGGTGCCGGGCTCCTTGACCAGCACATGGTCGTGGAACATCTGCACACGGGGGCTGCGCATCAGCTTGGAGGCGACCTCGCCCACCTCGGACTTGAAGATCACCTCGCGGAATTCGGGAATCCGCTCCCAGTTGCAATAGTCGTCAAAGAAGCGGCCGGGTTCGCCGGGTTTCAGGTTTTCCGAGGCATAGGGGCCGGGCGCGGCCATGTTGCGTTCGATGCCTGCGGTGATCTGGGGCACCCAGTCCTTCCACAGGCCCTTGATCAGCACGACGCCATCGCGCTGGAAATCCGCAACCATCTGTTCGGTGACTTCGACCATATTCGCCTCCTGTTCCGCTGGACCGGGGTTCTGCCATGGCTTAATCATCCATTCCAATAATACCTTTCAAAGGTGGTCATAACCCCGTGCTATCCCTGACCCTGCGCCAACTGGAATATGCCGTGGCCATCGGCCGCCAGGGCGGCCTGACCGCCGCCGCCGAGGCGCTGCATGTCAGCCAGCCCGCGTTGTCGGTGGCGCTGGCGGGACTGGAGCAGCTCTTGGGCCAGCCGCTGTTTCTGCGCCGCCCCGGCGGCCCCATGATCCCCACCGGCTTTGGCGCCGACTGGTTGGCCGAGGCCGAGGCGCAGCTTGCGGGCCTGTCGGCCCTGATGACCGGGCCGCGCCGCGCCCCCCTGCGGCTGGCGGTGTTCGAGGATCTGGCCCCGGCCCTGCTGGCGCCGCTTCTGGCCCATGCGGCACAGACCGCGATCAACCTGCAAGCCCGCCCGCTGGGTTTTGTCGCCTTGGCCGAGGCGCTGAGGACCGGAACGGTCGATGCGGCGGTCAGCTGGGGGCTTGGGCTTCCGGCCGGTCTTTCGCTGCATGACCTGGCCCGCATCGGCCCGCATGCGGTCTTGGCTGCGGGTCATCCGCTGGCTGGCAAGCCCGACCTGAGCCTGGCCGATCTGGACGGTCAGCCATTGGTTCTGACCGATCAGGACCTGTCCATCGCCCACCTTCAGGTGCTGTTCCAGAGGGCCGGTGTCGCCTGCCACATCGCCCACCGCTGCGCCACGCTGGACCTGATGCGCTCGTTTGCCGCCAATGGTCTGGGTATCGGCCTGTCCTATACCCAGCCCGCCCCGCGCATCAGCCATGATGGCAAGCGCCTGATCCTGCGCCGGGTGATCGACGCCGGAACCGAGCCGGTCGTGCTGGCACGCCCCGGTGCCGCCCCTGCGCCCGAGGGTGTAGCCGAAATCACCCGATTCCTGACCCAGCTTATGACACCGATGGCTTTCCCCGAACCCAAAGCGCTTTGACAGGCCATGCGCCTGCCCTCAAAGCGCTTTAGAACCGGCTTCTGCCTAAAGAAAATGCTACCAAAGCCAATCTAAATCGTTTACGGAAAGCACACTCTGCTTTGAACCGCCCGGTTTTCGGGCTAACCTGTGACAACCCGGTGTGAAAACCGTTTTGGCAAGATGAGCCACGCGCGATGAACCTCAAGGAACTTGCTGCCAAGCTGGGGCTCTCTCCCACGACCGTCAGCCGCGCGCTGAACGGCTACCCCGAGGTGAACGAGGCCACGCGGGAACGGGTCGTTTCGGCCGCGCGGCGCCACAACTATCGCCCCAATGCCCGCGCCATCCGTCTGGCCACGGGCCGCGCGCTGGCGGTGGGCCATGTGATCCCGGTCGTCACCCATAACGAAATCATGAACCCGATCTTCGGGGATTTCATGGCAGGCTCGGGTGAGGTCTATTCGCGCAACGGCTATGAGATGATCCTGTCGGTCGTGCCCGATGAGCTTGAGGAAACCACCTACCGCGATCTGGTGTCGCGCGGCACGGTCGATGGCGTGATCGTGCACGCGCCCAAGACCAACGACCCGCGCATCCGTGCCCTGAAGGACATGGAACTGCCCTTCGTGGTGCATGGCCGCTCGACCGGGTCGGATCTGGATTACAACTGGGTCGATGTGAACAACCGCCGCGCCTTTCAGCGGGCGACCGAATTCCTTCTGGACCTTGGCCACCGCCGCATCGCGTTGGTGAACGGGCTTGAGACGATGGACTTCGCCGTGCGCCGCCGGATTGGCCACACCGACGCCATGCACGCCCGCGGGCTGGAGCCTTTGACGCGGATGATGACCTCGACCGAGATGACCGAGGTCAATGGCTGGCGCGCCGCCGAAGCCGCCCTGTCGCAGCCAGAGCCGGCCACCGCGTTCCTGTGTGCGTCAATGCTGCAGGGCATGGGCGTGCGCCGCTCGATCGAGGGGCGCGGGCTGAAAATGGGGCGCGATGTCTCTGTCATCATCTTCGACGACGATCTGAGCTATCTGCGCAATGGCGACGATGTGCCGATCTTCACCGCCACGCGGTCGTCGGTGAAAGAGGCTGGCAAACTGGCGGCCGAAATGCTGCTGGCGGTGATCAATCAGCCCGACAGCGTGGCGCAGCACCGCCTGCTGGAGGCGGAACTGATCCTTGGCCAGTCCACCGGCCCCGCGCCCGCCGTTTAAGGAAAGCCGCAGATGTCCCCGATTTCGCATGACAAACTGAGCCGCTTCGATTTTCCGGAAGGCTTCCTGTTCGGTGCCGCCACCGCCGCCTATCAGATCGAAGGCGCAAGCTTTGGCGGTGCCGGCCCTTGCCACTGGGACACCTTCGCCGCCACCCCCGGCAACGTGGTGCGGGCCGAGGATGGCGCTATCGCCTGCGACCATTACCACCGCTGGCCCGCCGACCTTGACCTGCTGCAAGCGGCCCATATGGACGCCTATCGTTTTTCCACCTCTTGGGCGCGGGTGATGCCGGATGGTGTGAACGTCAATCCGCAAGGCCTTGATTTCTATGACAAGCTGGTCGATGGCATGTTGGCGCGGGGGTTGAAGCCGTATCAGACCCTGTACCACTGGGAACTGCCCTCGGCGCTGGCTGACATCGGCGGCTGGACCAACCGCGACGTGGCATCGCGCTTCGCCGACTTCGCAGAAATCATCACCCGCCGAATCGGCGACCGCGTGGCAGCCATCGCCACGATCAACGAGCCGTGGTGCGTGGCCTGGCTTTCCCACTTCATGGGCATCCACGCCCCCGGCCACCGCGACATCCGCGCCGCCGCGCGCGCCATGCATCACGTCCTGCTGGCGCACGGCGCCGCGGTGGAGCGGTTGCGTGGCATGGGGCAGAAGAACCTTGGCATCGTCTTGAACTTCGATCACACCGATCCGGCCTCGACCGCCCCCGAGGATGTCGCGGCAGCGGACCGCTGGGATGGCATCTTCAACCGCTGGTTCATCCAAGCCATCACGCAGAAAACCTATCCGGACGCGGTACTTGCAGGCCTGTCCTCACACCTGCCGCAGGGCTGGGAGAAGGACATGGACCTGATCGGCCAGCGCCTTGATTGGCTGGGGGTGAATTACTACACCCGCAATTCGGTGGCCCATGCGCCGGGCACGCCCTGGCCCTCGGTGCGCAATGTGCCGGGCAAGTTGCCCAAGACCCAGATGGGCTGGGAGATCTATCCGGCGGGTCTGGAAAGCTTCCTCGTCCGCATGAGCCGCGATTATGTCGGGAACCTGCCGATCTATGTCACGGAAAACGGCATGGCCAATGCGGATCTGGTGGAAGATGGCGTCGTAAACGACCGGATTCGCGAGGATTATCTTTTCTCCCACCTCGCCGCGACCAAAAGCGCCATCGCCAAGGGGGCCAATGTGAAGGGCTTCTTCTATTGGTCCCTTCTGGACAATTACGAATGGGCCGAGGGCTATGACAAGCGCTTCGGCCTCGTGCATGTGGACTTCAAAAGCCAGGCCCGCACGCCGAAATCGTCTTACCACGCGTTGGCCCGCGCATTGGCGCGCAACGATTGACCGCGCGACAGCGCACAAAGACCGAGGTGACACCATGACCGCCATTCTCGCCGACATCGGCGGCACCAACACCCGCGTGGCTCTGGCCGACGGCAAGGTGGTGCGCCCGAACTCGATCGCCAAGTTCTCGAATGCCGAGTACGACAGCCTGGAACCCATTCTGGTGCGCTATCTGAAAGAGGCGGGAATTGCCTCGGTCGAGGGCGCCTGTGTCGCCGCCGCCGGCCCAGTCAAGAATGGCGTGGCCGAGATGACCAACCTGTCCTGGATCATCGACCACGCCCAGCTGACGCGGGCCACGGGTGCGACCAAGGTCGCCATCCTGAACGATTTGCAGGCGCAGGGTCAGGCCCTTGGCCATATCGCACCGGAATACCTGCGCCCGGTGGTGCAAGGGTCTGCCGTGCCCAACTCCTCCATGCTGGTCGTGGGTCTAGGCACCGGGGTCAATGCCGCCCCGGTCCACAACACACCCTGGGGCCGCGTGGTGCCGCCGTCGGAATGCGGCCACACCTCGATGCCGATCCGCGATGCCCGCGATCTGGCGCTGGCGCAGTTCATCGAAGGCTACGGCGACCATGCCCATGGCTTTGCCGGGGTCGAGGATGCGCTGGCCGGTCGCGGCATTGAACATATCGACGCCTTCGTGGCCTTAGAAGCCGGCGCGCCGGGCCATCGCAGCTCGGCCGAGATCATCGCCGCCCTGACCGCCGGCGAAGTGCGGGCGATCGAGACGGCCCGGCTTTACATCCATATCCTTGGCTCGACCCTCGGCAATCTGGCGCTGACCCACCTGCCCTATGGCGGCATCTTCCTGATCGGCGGCATGGCGCGTGCCCTGACGCCCTACATGGCGGATCTGGGTCTGGCCGCCTCGCTCACCGACAAGGGCCGCTTCCACGACTTCCTGACCAGCTTCCCGGTCTGGGTGGTGGAAGATGACTACGCTGCCCTGACCGGCTGTGCGGCCTATCTGGCCAACGGCGGGCAAGGCTGACTGGCAGGGCCTCCGGCGGGGATATTTGGACCAGGATGAAGGGCCAGGGCGCTCTTGCCCCTTCATCCAGGAGAAATATCCCACGGGGAGGTCCGGAGGGGTGTGAAACCCCTCCGGCCGTTGATGAAGCAGACTAACGCGGCAAGGTCTTCTTCAGGAAGGCCAAGGTCTTGACCAGCCCATCCTGCGCAATGCCGTGGCCCGAGCCTTCCATGACATGGCCATAGGTTTCAAACCCGGCACCGACCAAGGCATTGCAGGCCGCGGTCATTTCGCTGAAATCGACCACCTGATCCTCGTCGCCGTGGATCACCAGCACCGGCGGTTTCGCCACCGCTTCCGCCTGCAGCCGGTCGGCGTGCAAAAGCTGGCCAGAGATGGCGATGACCGAGGCGATCTTGTCGGCGCGGCGCGGCGCGACCTGCAGGGCCATCATGGCACCTTGCGAAAAGCCGATCAACGTCAGCGCCGCAGGGTCCAGCTTTTCATATTTCAGGCGCTGGTCGATGAAATCGTTCAGATCCTCGGTCGAACGCTGCAAGCCGGCCTCGGACTCGGCCGGCGATGCGCCGTCAAAGCGCGGAATGGCGAACCATTGCAGCCCGAAGGGCGCGCCGGGGATGCGTTCGGCGGCGTCGGGGGCGACGAAGGCGGCGTCGGGCAGATGCGGGCCCAGCACATCGGCCAGACCCAGCAGGTCCGCACCATCCGCGCCATAGCCGTGCAGGAAGATCACCAGGCTTTTGGCCTGACCGTTCAGGGCCGGTTTGCGGCCGAATCGAAGAAGTCTGCTCACCTGATACCCTCGCGCGATTTTGCCACGCGGTGGTAAGACCAAAGGGCGCGGGCTGCAACGGCGCGCCACGGGCTCCAGCGTTCGGCCATCTGCGCCAGCGCCTTGGCCGAGGGGCGTTCGGGCAGGTCATACGCCAGCCGCGCCGCCTCTTGCAGGGCAAGATCGCCGCTGGCGAAGACATCGGCCCGGCCAAGGGCGAACATGGCGTAGATTTCCGCTGTCCAGCGGCCAATGCCGGTCACCGCCGTCAGGGTGGCCAGCACATGCGGGTCAGGCGCCAGCCGCAGGGCGGCATAGTCGATCCGCGCCTCGGCCAGCGCCCTTGCATAGCGCGCCTTCTGGCGCGACAGGCCCAAGGCACGCAGCGCCTCTTCGGACGTTGCCGCCACGAGGTCGGGATCGGTCAACCCAGCCGCCTCCAGCCGCGCCCAGATGGCGCGGGCCGAGGCGGTCGAGACTTGCTGGCCGACGATGGCATCCAGCAGCGCTGCATAGCCGTCAGCAGAACGGCGCAGCGGCAGGGGGCCGGTTTGCGACAGGATTTGCTGCATGACCGGGTCATGGACAGCAAGCCATTCTGCGCCTTCGGCCACGCAGTCGGGGCCAAGGATGATCCGGCCATGGCTGGGCTCGGTCATGGCAGGCAGGATTTTCGCTGAAAATCTGTCCTGGCCCCGGGGTTTCGCCCTTGCCCTGTGCGGGGGGCTTCCTTACGCATGTCTCCCATGGAAAACTCCCTTGACGGCAAAAGCAACGACGGTCTGGCCCGTCGCAACGTGATGGTTCTGGTGGCGGCCCAAGCCATTCTTGGCGCCCAGATGCCGATGATCTTTACCGTGGCGGGGCTGGCTGGCAAGCAGTTGGCGCCGAACGCCTGTCTTGCGACGCTGCCGATCAGCCTGATGGTGATCGGCTCGATGCTGTCGGCCAACCCGATGTCGGCCCTGATGGCGCGCTATGGCCGGCGGGCGGGGTTCGTGGTGGGCACCGTGGGCGGGGCCTTGGGGGGCGGGGTGGCGGCTTACGGGCTGTCGATCACCTCTTTCCCGCTGTTTCTGGTGGGCGCCTTCCTGTCGGGCATCTACCAATCCAGCCAAGGCTTCTTCCGCTTTGCCGCGGCCGACACGGCCTCGCCCGCCTTCCGGCCCAAGGCGATTTCCTGGGTCATGGCGGGGGGCCTGTTGTCTGCCGTGGTGGGGCCGCAACTGGTCAAGCTGACCTCGCAAAGCATGGCGGTGCCGTTTCTGGGCACCTATCTGACGGTGATTGGCTTGAACGCGGTTGGGGTCTTCCTGTTTGCCGCCCTCAACATTCCCAGACCCGCCGCACAGCGGGGCGTGGCCGGTGGGCGCAGCCGGATGGAGCTGTTGCGCTCTCCCCGCATTCTGGTCGCGGTGATCGTGGCCACGGTGTCTTACGCGCTGATGAACCTTGTGATGACCTCCAGCCCGCTGGCGGTGGTGGGCTGCGGCTTTCACACCTCGGACGCGGCCAATGTGGTGACGGGCCATGTGCTGGCGATGTTCATTCCCAGTTTTTTCACTGGCCATGTCATCGCCCGCATTGGGGTCGAGAAGGTGATGGCGATTGGTCTTGTGATCCTGGCCTTGGCGGGCATCGTGGCCATCCAAGGCGTCCAACTGGAGAATTTCTTCGGCGCGCTGATCCTGCTGGGCATCGGCTGGAACTTTGGTTTCATCGGTGCCACCACGATGCTGTCCGCCTCGCACACGGTCGAAGAACGCGGGCGGATGCAGGGGATGAACGATTTCCTGGTGTTTGGTGGCGTGACGCTGGCCAGCTTCTCTTCGGGCGGCTTGATGAACTGCTCGGGCGGGTCGGCGCAGGCTGGCTGGCAATCGGTCAACATGGCGATGCTGCCCTTCCTTGTGCTGGCCGGTGGCGCCCTGATCTGGCTGGCCTTGCGCCCCAAAGACGCAGCCGCAGCCTAAGCGTGCCGGGTTGCACAGACGCCCGCGCACTTAACCCTTGACCCGCCCTGCCCGCTTTAGGACAGAGGGCGGGTCACATGCTGAAAGGTCTTGTCATGGTCAAGCTGGATATCTTCTCGGACCCCGTCTGCCCGTGGTGCTACCTCGGCAAGGCCAATCTGGAGCGCGCGCTGGAGGCGCATCCCGAGCACCTGTTCGAGATCGAGTGGCACCCCTTCCAGTTGAACCCCGAGATGACGCCCGAAGGCGTGCCCAAGCGCGAATACCTTGCCGCGCGGTTTGGCGGCGGCGACAAGCTCAACCAGATCCACCAGCGCTTCAAGGACATGGCGGCCAAGGCCGGGGTGACGATGGACCCCGACGTGCCGCAGCGCATCCCGAACACCCTGAACGCCCACCGGATGATCCACTGGGCGGGGCTTGAGGGGCGGCAGGCGGCGATGGTCTCGGCCCTGATGCGGGCCTATTGGGTTGAAGGGCGCGATATCGGCGATGTCGCGGTGCTGGCCGATCTGGGCAAAGAGGCGGGGATGGAGCGCGCCGTGGCAGAGCGCCTGCTGGCCACGGACGCCGACATGGACCTGATCCAAAGCCGCGAGGCGCATTCGCGTCAAAGGGGCGTCAACGCGGTGCCCACCTTCCTGATTGCCAATCAATATGTGCTGTCTGGCGCGCAACCGCCGGAAATGTGGGGTCAGGTGATTGACGAACTGGCGCGGCTGGCCGCACAGGCGCCCGATGCCTAAGGCCCTGTCGCAGCGCGAGTTTGTTGGCCTGATGGCGTTGCTGTTCGCCACGGTCGCGCTGTCGATTGACGCGATGCTGCCGGGATTGCCGATGATTGCCGCGCAACTGTCGCCCGGCGACCCCAACCTTGCGCAACTGGTGGTGACCAGCTTTGTGCTGGGCATGGGGGTGGGCACGCTGATCTCTGGCCCGCTGTCGGATGCCTTGGGGCGCAAACCCGTGCTGATCGGCTGTGCGGCGATTTATGCGCTGGCAGCGGGCCTGTGCTTTGTTGCCCCCTCGCTGGAGACGCTGCTGCTGGCCCGCGTCCTGCAGGGTATTGGCGGCGCCGGACCGCGCGCCGCGGGCACCGCCTTGGTGCGCGACCTGTTCAAGGGGCGCGACATGGCGCGGATCATCTCTTTCGTGATGATGATCTTCACGCTGGTTCCGGCGGTGGCCCCCCTGATCGGGCAAGGCGTGCTGCGGATCGGCGGCTGGCGCGACCTGTTTTTGGTGTTTCTGGCCTTTTCGGCCGCGGTCAACCTGTTGTTCTTCCTGCGCCAGCCCGAGACTTTGCCCCCGGCGTCGCGTCGCCCCCTGCATCTGTCGCTGCTGTGGTCAGCGACCAAGGAACTGGCGCATCACCGCGTCGCCCTGATCTCGACCCTGTGCCAGACCCTGACCCAAGCCTGCCTTTTTGCCACGCTGTCCTCGATCCAAGGCATCTTCGACCAATATTTTCACATCGGGGCGTGGTTCCCGATCTGTTTCACCGGGATCGCCCTTTGTGCGATGAGCGGGTCTTTCGTGAACGCGCGCATCGTGATGCAGGTCGGGATGCGGCGGGTTCTGGTGGCGACCTATGCCCTGCAGGTTGGCCTGACGGCGTTGGTGCTGCTGGGGCTGGCCTCTGGCCTTTTGGGGCCGCTGGCCTTTCCGGCCTTTCTGGTCTGGGCGATTGGCATCTTTGCCATGATGGGCCTGACCATTGGCAACCTGAACGCGATGGCGATGGAGGATCTGGGCCATATCGCGGGTTTCGCCTCCTCGGTGATTGCCGCGATTGCCACGATGGGCTCGGTCGTGCTGGCCATTCCGGTCGGTCAGGCCTTCGATGGCACACCGCTGCCCCTGCTCAGCGGCGTGCTGGTGTTTTCCGGTGTGGCGCTGGGGTTGATCGGGATGGTTCGAAAGCGCCCGGGCTAAGCGCTCGGCGGACCCGGCTGGGAGGGTTTCACACCCTCCCAGACCCTCCCGTGGGATATTTGGAGAAGGCGACGGGAAAGAGGGTCAGGTCTTGCCGGGTTTGACGATCTTCTCGGCCAGTTCGCGGGCGATGGCGAAGGCCGCTTTGATGCGGTCGCTCTCGGCCTTCATTTCACCCATCAGGACGATCTTGTTGCCCTGGATGCGGGCGGCGGGGCCTTGGGCTTTCATAAACTCGACCAGACCCACGGGGTTGGCGAATTTGTCGTTGTGGAACTGCACGTTGGCGCCTTTCGGGCCGACGTCCAGCCGCGAAATCCCGGCCTTTTTGCAGAGCGCCTTGATGCGGACGATGACCATGAGGGTGTTGACCTCTTTCGGCACCGGGCCGAAGCGGTCGATCAGTTCGGCCGCGAAGCCTTCCAGTTCGACTTTGGTGGCGAGGCTGGAGAGGCGGCGGTAGAGGCCGAGGCGGATGTCGAGGTCGGGGATGTATTCCTCGGGGATCATCACCGGCACGCCGAGGTTGATCTGGGGCGACCACGAATCGTCGAGTTTGGACAGGCCCTGCAGCTCGCCGGATTTGATCTTGGCGATCGTTTCTTCCAGCATCTGCTGGTAAAGCTCGTAGCCCACTTCCTTGACGTGGCCGGACTGTTCCTCGCCCAGAAGGTTGCCAGCACCACGCAGGTCCAGGTCATGGGAGGCGAGGTTGAAGCCAGCGCCGAGGTTATCCAAGCTGCCCAGAAGGCGCAGGCGTTTGGTGGCTTGCGGGGTCAGAGGCGCGCGGGGTTTGGTGGTCAGGTAAGCGTAGGCGCGGGTCTTGGAGCGGCCGACGCGGCCCCGGATCTGGTAAAGCTGGCTGAGGCCGAACATGTCGGCGCGGTGGACGATCATCGTGTTGGCGGTGGGAATGTCCAGACCGCTTTCCACGATCGTGGTCGCCAGCAGCACATCATATTTGCCGTCGTAGAACTGGTTCATCCGGTCATCAAGCTCGCCTGCGGCCAACTGGCCATGCGCGATGCAGAAGGTGACTTCGGGAACGTGGCTCTTCAGGAAGTCCTCGATCTCGTGCAGGTCCGAGATGCGGGGGACAACGTAGAAGCTTTGACCGCCGCGGTAGTGTTCGCGCAGCAGCGCCTCGCGGATGGTGATGCTGTCGAACTCGCTGACATAGGTGCGGATCGACAGGCGGTCGACCGGGGGGGTGGCGATGATGGAGAGGTCGCGCACGCCGGTGAGGCTGAGTTGCAGGGTGCGCGGGATCGGCGTGGCGGTCAGGGTCAGGACGTGAACCTCGGACCGCATTTCCTTGAGCCGTTCCTTGTGGGAGACGCCGAAGTGCTGCTCTTCGTCGATCACCATCAGGCCGAGGTGTTTGAAGCTGACGCCCTTGGCCAGAAGCGCATGGGTGCCCACCACGATATCGACCGAGCCATCGGCCATGCCGGCGCGGGTGGCGTTGGCGTCCTTGGTCGAGACGAAGCGGCTCAGCGGTTTGACGGTGATGTTGAAGCCGCGGAACCGTTCGGCAAAGCTGCGGTAGTGCTGGCGCGCCAGAAGCGTGGTCGGGCAGATCACCGCGACCTGTTGGCCGGACAGGGCCGCGACAAAGGCCGCGCGCATGGCAACTTCGGTCTTGCCAAAGCCCACGTCGCCCACGATCAGGCGGTCCATCGGCGAGCCTTTTTCCAGATCGGCCACCACATCGGCAATCGCGGCCAGCTGGTCGTCGGTTTCCTGATAGGGGAAACGGGCGGCAAAGGCTTCCCAGATCGAATGCGGCGCTTCCAGAATGGGGGCGTGACGCAGGGCGCGTTCGGCGGCCACCCGCATCAGACGGTCGGCGATCTCGCGGATGCGTTCCTTCAGCTTGGCCTTCTTGGCCTGCCAGGCGCCACCGCCGAGCTTGTCGAGCAGGCCCTCTTCGTGACCATAGCGGGACAGGAGTTCGATGTTCTCGACCGGCAGATAGAGTTTGGCGTTTTCAGCGTATTCCAAGGCGACGCAGGCATGCGGCGCGCCCAGGGCCGTGATGGTTTCCAGCCCCAGATAGCGGCCAACGCCATGTTCGACATGGACCACCAGATCGCCGGGGGTCAGGGTATCGACCTCGCGCAGGAAATTGTCGGCCTTGCGCTTCTTGCGCACCTTGCCGACCATGCGTTCGCCGAGCACATCCTGTTCCGAAATGACCGTCAGGCCGGGTGCAACAAACCCCGCCTCCAGTCCCCAGATCATCAGGAACAGTTGACCCCTGCCCTCAGGAACCTCGCGGAAGTCCTTGATGTCGTGGATTGATTTGATCTTCTCATCCTGCAACAGGCCCTTCAGCCTTTCACGCGCCCCATCAGAGTAGGAGGCAATCACCACCTGTGTCTCTTGCAGTGACTTGCGAATATGATCGGCCAAGGCCCCGAAAAGGCTGACGTTTTCCTGTTGGCGCTCCGGGGCGAAGCTGCGCCCGATGCGGCCTTGCGCATCCAGCACACCCGGCCCCGGCGCTTGGCTCAAGGGTGACAGTTGCACCACACGGTGCGCGGCCAGGGCCGCGTCCCAGGCGGCATCATCAAGATACAGCAAACCGGGGGCGACGGGCTTGTAGACCGTGTCGAGCCGGCCCTTGGCCGTCATCGCCTCGTGCCGGGAATCGTATTGGTCTTCGATGCCCTCCCACCGCGACAGCCGCGCTGCGGTCACCTGATCATCCAGCAGGACCGAAGCTTTCGGCAAATAGTCGAAGATCGTCTCCAGCCGGTCATGGAAGAAGGGCAGCCAGTGTTCCATGCCCTGATGCTTGCGGCCTGCCGTGACCGCCTCGTACAGCGGATCTTCCGAGCCGCCGGCGCCAAATTCGACCCGGTAGTTCTGGCGGAAGCGGGCGATGGCGGACTCGTCCAGCAGAACCTCGGACATCGGGGCGAATTCGACGGAGGACAGCTTTTGGGTCGTGCGTTGGGTGGCGGGGTCAAAGCGGCGGATGCCGTCCAGTTGGTCGCCGAAGAAGTCCAGCCGGACCGGGCCGCCACGACCGGGCGGGAAAATGTCGACGATGCCGCCACGCAAGGCGTAGTCGCCGGGTTCGGCCACGGTGGAAACCGGGGTGAAGCCCATGTTGGCCAGAAAACGCTTCAGCCGCGCCTCGTCCACCCGATCGCCGACCTTGGCGGCAAAGCTTGCCGTCTCCAGCACGGCCCGCGCCGGGATGCGCTGGGTGGCGGCGTTCAGCGTGGTCAGCAGGACGAAAGGTGCCGACAGGCCGGACGCCAAAGCCGCCAAAGTCGACATCCGCCGCGCCCCGATTTCGGGGTTGGGCGAGACGCGGTCATAGGGCAGGCAGTCCCAGGCTGGAAACTCCAGCACCACGGCCCCCGGCGACATGACAGCAAGCGCCACCTTCATCGCCTCCATCCGGCGATCATCGCGGGCGATGTGGATCACGGTCTGGCCGCGCGCCAGTTCCTTGGCCAGCAGGCGGGCATCATAGCCCTCGGGCGCGCCGCCCAGCAGGATGCGATCTGCCATGGGTTATTGCCCGGTCACGAATTGGACATTGACATACATTCCGTAAAGCGAGGTGACGAAGATCGACACCATGCCCAGCAGCTGCACCGTGGTGCGGTGCCAGAACAGGCGGTGATACAGCCTGTCGCCCTGCGCCTCGCCCGCCTCGATCTTGATGGCGGCATGCAGCGACAGATAGCCCAACCCGCAGAGCGGCACGAACAGGAACAGCACGGCCTGAGCAAACTCCGAGTGATAGACAAAACCCATCAGCGCCAATGAGGTCACCAGAAACGCCACGACGCCCACCAGCCATGGCCCCTTGTTGCGCGAGAAATACAGCATCCGGCTTGTGTTGATCCGCACCATGGTCTCCAGATCCTGCGCGGCCTGCCCGCCTTCGCGCCGCGCCCGCTGGACCATGTCATAGGGCACGCCCAGCACCCAATGACTGGCGCTGGACCAGATCACGCCAAGCGCGATCCAGTACCACAGGTTCGAAAAGGATCTGAGGTCGATCAGGGCAACGAATGTCTTGTACAAGGTCAACGCGGCGTCCCCTCACAGGCCTTGAGACTCGGGCTATTCCATGTCAGGCAAGACGCAAAGCTGCAAGCCGTTTCAGAGGCCAATATGCGTCCGATTTCTGCCCCCCACCCCGCTGCCCGCTTCCGCCGCCTGCGGTCCTCCGCCCCGTTGCGGGCACTGGCGCAAGAAAACACCCTGTCGGTGAACGACCTGATCTGGCCGGTGTTCCTGTGTGACGGGGAAGGTGTGACGCAACCCATCGCCTCGATGCCGGGCGTGGTGCGCCGCTCGATCGATCTGGTGGTGAAGGCGGCGGAAGAGGCGGCAGGCCTTGGCATCCCCGCGATCTGCCTTTTCCCCTATACGCGCCCCGAGGTGAAGACGACCGGCTGCGAAGAGGCCTGGAACCCTGACAACCTGACCAACCGCGCCATCCGCGCCCTCAAGGCCGCCGTGCCCGAGATTGCCGTGATGACGGATGTGGCGCTGGATCCCTACAACGCCAACGGCCATGACGGGCTGGTGCGCGACGGGATCATCCTGAATGATGAGACGGTCGAATGCCTGGTGAAGATGGCGCTGGCGCAAGCCGACAGCGGCGCCGACATCCTCGGCCCGTCTGACATGATGGACGGCCGCATCGGTGCCATGCGTCAGGCGCTGGAGGCGGCAGGCCATCAGAACGTGGCGATCCTGTCCTATGCCGCCAAATACGCCTCGGCCTTCTACGGCCCCTTCCGCGATGCCGTGGGCGCTTCGGGTGCCCTGAAGGGCGACAAGAAGACCTACCAGATGAACCCCGCCAACTCGGACGAGGCGCTGCGCCTTGTCGAACGCGACCTGATGCAGGGTGCGGATATGGTGATGGTCAAACCGGGCATGCCTTACCTCGACATCTGCCGCCGGGTGAAGGACACGTTCGGTGCGCCCACCTATGCCTACCAGGTGTCAGGCGAATACGCGATGATCAAGGGCGCCGCGCTGAACGGCTGGATCGACGGCGAGAAGGCGATGCTGGAAAGCCTGATGGCCTTCCGCCGCGCCGGATGTGACGGCGTGCTGACCTATTTCGCCATCGAGGCGGCGCAGGCGATCCGCGCGGGCAAGGCCTGACCCTTCACCCCTTTCAGACTTGTCCAAATATCCCCGCCAGAGGCGCAGGCTGGCCAAGGACGGCATCGGCGGGGGATTGCTTCTGCCGCCGCTTATGCTTGGCGCAACGTCATCCACCTGTTATATTGACACAAAAGGGCCACAGAGCCCGGCAACGAGCAGCGAGGCGAAGAGAATGGCGATCTCCCGGCGGAATTTCGTGGTGTTTGGCGCGTCGGCTTTGGGGCTGGCGGCCTGTGAAGGCGGCGGCATCATGGGCAATGGTGTCGGATCCAATGCCGCGCAGAAGATTGACGCGCGGGTCGATGCGACGCGGAACTACCTGTTCTCGCGCTACCCGGGGACCGAGCATCTGGCGCAGACCGCCAAGGGCGTGCTTTACATGCCTTTGGTGACCGAAGTGGGCTTTGGCGTCGGCGGGTCGTACGGGCGGGGCGCGCTGCGGATCAACGATGTGACGGTGGATTACTATTCGGCCACCTCCGCCTCGTTCGGTTTCCAGATCGGCGCGCAGCAATATGCCCATGCGATCTTCTTTCTGACCGAGGACTCGTTGCAGAACTTCCGCAGCAGCAATGGCTGGGCGGCGGGCGCGGGTGTGGAATATGCCACCCCCGAACAGGGTGCCTCGATCGGCAAGGATACGACAGAGCTGGATCCCGTGGTGGCGCTGATCTTCGGTCAGCAGGGCCTGATCGCCGGGGCCACGCTGCAAGGCGTGAAATACAGCCGGATCATTCCCTAAGCCCGCAAGTGTGGCAAAAGGCCAAGATGGGTCGATGGCCCATCTTGGCCGCAGCCTTGGGCCAATGGCCCGTCCTGCCTACCTGAGCCGCCGGATCAGGCTGGAGGTGTCGTTGCGGTTGCCGCCCATCCGCTGTACATCCTTGTAGAACTGATCGACCAGCGCCGTGACCGGCAGGCTGGCGCCGATCTGGTTGGCAGTGGCAAGGCAGATTCCAAGGTCCTTGCGCATCCAGTCCACCGCAAAGCCGAAATCGAACGTGTCGGCCAGCATGGTCTTGTGGCGGTTGACCATCTGCCAACTGCCCGCAGCGCCTTGGCTGATCACCTCGACCACCGCGGCCCCATCAAGCCCGGCTTTCTCGCCAAAGGCCAAGGCCTCGGCCAGACCCTGCACCAGACCCGCGATGCAGATTTGGTTCATCATCTTGGCCAGTTGCCCCGAGCCCGGCCCGCCCAGACGGCGGCAGATGCGGGCATAGACCTGCATCACCGGCTCGGCCCGGGCGTAGTGGTCTTCCGTGCCGCCGCACATGATCGACAAGACGCCATTCTCGGCCCCCGCCTGCCCGCCAGACAGGGGCGCATCGACAAAGCCCTTGCCCTGCCCTGCGGCCACGGCGCCCAGTTCCCGCGTCACTTCCGCCGAAACCGTGGTGTGGTCGACAAACACCGTCCCAGCGGCCATCCCCGCGAAAGCGCCGTCCGGCCCAAGGCAGACCGCGCGCAGATCGTCATCATTGCCGACACAGGCCATGACGAACTCGGCCCCCTGTGCGGCCAGCGCCGGAGTTGCGGCGCTTTGGTGCCCGTATTTGGCAACCCAAGCCGCAGCCTTGGCCGGAGAGCGGTTGTAGACCGTCACCGCGTGCCCCTTGGCCGCCAAATGGCCGGCCATCGGAAAGCCCATCACGCCCAAGCCCAGAAATGCCAGTTTCGCCATCGTTACAGCCTCGCCAATTGTGCCTCATGTCCAGATAGACTAGAGGAGCATCTCGTTTCCGCCGTCAAGGATGCCCCGCAAGATGCTGACCGCCTTCCGCTGGACGCTGCGCGCGTTCGTGGCCCTGATTGTCCTTGCCGTGCTGGCCTTGTCGGTCTGCTATTACTTCCTGTCGCGGTCGCTGCCAGATTACAACGCCACCTGGAACGTCGCCGGAATCTCGGCCCCGGTCGAGATCGTGCGCAACAATTCCGATGTGCCCCATATCTTCGCCGCCACCGACAACGACGCCTATTACGCGCTGGGCTTTGCCCATGCGCAGGACCGGCTTTGGCAGATGACGCTGCTGCGCCGCACCGTGCAGGGCCGCCTGTCCGAGATTTTCGGCCCCAAGACGCTGAAGACCGACGAACTGATGCGGCGGCTGGATCTATACACCCTCGCCCTGTCCTCGGTGCCCGCGCAGGACGATTACACCAAGGCGGCGCTGCAGGCCTATGCCGATGGGGTCAACGCCTGGATCGATCAGGTCAACAAGGGCGCCTTGGGCCGCGGCGCACCAGAGTTCTTCCTGTTCTCCAGTTCCATTGACGCCTGGGCCCCGGCGGATTCGATTGCCATCATCAAGCTGATGGCCTTGCAACTGTCCTCGCATCTGGATTCCGAGGTGCTGCGGGCGGAAATGTCGATGACCGTCTCTCCGGCCCGGCTGAAGGATATCCTGCCCGATGACGACGGGGCGGCGGTTGCGGCCCTGCCGCAGTATTCCGAACTGATGCCGGGCGTGGTGCCGGGCATTCCGCACCGGATGGCAGAGCTGGATCAGCCCCTGTCGCCCTTCCCTTCGGCCGCGCTGGCCGGGGCCTCGAACGCCTGGGCTGCGGCGCCCAGCCGGTCGGCGGCGGGCGGATCGCTGCTGGCCAACGACCCCCATCTGGATTTCACCGCCCCCTCGATCTGGTATCTGGCGCGGCTGCATCTGCAATCGGGCGACGTGATCGGAGCCACCATTCCGGGCATGCCTTTGGTCCTGTTGGGGCGGTCGGAAAAGCTGGGCTGGGGTCTGACCTCCAGCTACCTCGACGATCAGGACGTGGTAATGGAGAAGGTCAACCCGGCCAATCCGGAACAATATCTGACCCCGTCAGGCCCTAAGGATTTCACCACGCGCCGGACGATCATCACGGTCAAGGACGCGGCCCCGGTGACAATCACCCAGCGCTGGTCCGAATCCGGGCCGATCCTGCCCGGCACCCATTACGACCTGAACACCGTGACCCCGGCGGGTGCGGTGCCAGCGCTGGAATGGACCGCACTGGATGGGGCCGATACCTCGATGACCGCCGCCATGGCCCTGATGCGGGCGCATTCGGTGTCCGAGGCGATCACGGCGGCGGCGGGGTTCCAAGCGCCCTCGCAGAACCTGATGGTCGTCGATGACAAGAACATCGCCCTGCAGATGATCGGACGCATGCCCAAGCGCGACGTGGCCAACAGCACGCAGGGCAGGATGCCCGTCCCGGGCTGGGAGGGTCAGAACCGCTGGGAAGGCTACTTCCCCTATTCCGAAAACCCCAGCGTGCTGAACCCGCCCTCGGGCCTGGTGGGCAACACCAACAACAAGATCACTGACAAGCCCTACCCCGAGAATGTCTCGTTCGACTGGGGGGATACCCAGCGCATCCAACGCTGGCTGACCTTGATGAAAACCCGCGAAGTCCACACCCGCGACAGCTTCATCGAGGCGCAGCTGGACACCGTCTCGCCCACCCTGCGCAACCTACTGCCACTGATCGGCAAGGACCTGTGGTTCACTGGCGAGGCCGCACCGGCCGGGACGCCGGACCGCATGCGGCAGGACGCGCTGGCGTTGCTGGCCAAGTGGAACGGCGAAGAGAACGAACACCTGCCCGAACCATTGATCGCAGAAGCTTGGCTGCGGTCTTTGCAAGACCATCTGACGCGGGATGAAATCGGGCCTTTGGCCGATGCGATCACCCATGTGAACCCCGATTTCATCGACCGGGTCTATCGCAACGTCGATGGCGCCTCGGTCTGGTGCGACATCGTGCAGTCGGCGGCGGTGGAAAGCTGCGCCGACATTGCCAAGATCGCGCTGGACGATGCCTTGCTGAAACTGTCAGAGAAATATGGCCCGAAGATCGAAAGCTGGCGCTGGGGCGATGCGCATGAAGCGACGCATGACCATCCGGTGCTGGGCGATGTGCCGATCCTGCATTATTTCGTCAACATCCGGCAAAGCACCAGCGGTGGCGACAACACCCTGATGCGGGGCGAGACCAGTGGCAGGGGGCCGAACCCTTACCAGAACGTTCATGGCGGCGGCTATCGCGGGGTCTATGATTTTGCCGATCCCGAAAGCTCGGTCTTCATCATCGCCACCGGGGAAAGCGGCCATCCGCTGTCGCGCCATTATGACGACCTGTCGGAACTGTGGCGGCGCGGCGAGTATATTCCGATGACGCTGGACCCGGAACTGGCCCGGGCGGGCGCGGTGGGGATCACCCATCTTGTGCCGGCAAAATGACCGGGCGGATCGTGACCCCGCGCCTGATCCTGCGCCGCGCACGGTCGCAGGATCTGGCCGACCTGCACGCCATCTTCACAAGGCCCGAGGCGATGCGGTACTGGACCCACCCCGCCCATGCGACGCTGAATGAGACGCAGGATTGGCTGGCGGACATGATCGCGGCCGCACCGGAAACCTCAGACGACTATGTGATCGAATATCAGGGCAAGGTAATCGGCAAGGCCGGGGCCTGGCGGCTGCCCGAGGTGGGCTTCATCCTGCACCCAGACCACTGGGGTCAGGGCCTGATGCAAGAGGCGCTGACGGCTGTGATCGGGCACCTGTTTCAGACCCACCCGATGCCGGACCTGACCGCCGAGGCCGATCCCCGCAATGCCGCCAGCCTTGGCATCCTCGGCCGACTGGGCTTTCGCGAAACCCACCGGGCCGAGCGCACCATGCAATGGGGGCAAGAGTGGTGCGACAGCGTCTATCTGGCGCTGCCGCGTGCGGTTTGGCGGGCTGCGGATCGCTAAAGGTCAGATCGCCTTGAAGCGGGCTTCCTGACGCGGTGTCCAGCGGATGTGCAGCTGCCACCCTTCGTCCGTCTGGCCTTCGCTGACCACCACATCCTCGGCGTGCAGCCAGGCGTGCTGGCGTCCTTGTGCGAAGGACAACGTCAGGTCCACTTCGGTCTTTGCCTCATCGAACGCGGCAGAGATGGCGTCGAACAGGGCAGGCAAGCCTTCGCCCGTCAGCGCCGAGATGGCGAAGACATTGGCACGGCTGGTCTGACTGAGGTCGAGCGAGGCGCGGGCTTCGACCGGGACGAGGTCCAGCTTGTTCCACACCTCGATCTGTGGCGTGTCGGCCTTGACGCCCAACGAGGTCAGGATATCGGCCACATCGGCCGCCTGTTCCGCACTTTCCGGATGCGAGATATCGCGGACATGGCAGATCAGGTCCGCCTCCAGCACCTCTTCCAACGTGGCACGAAAGGCCGCGACCAGTTGCGTCGGCAGGTCCGAGATGAAGCCCACGGTGTCCGACACGATGCACTTGCGGCCCGAGGGCAGCGTGACACCGCGCATGGTCGGATCCAGCGTGGCAAACAGCATGTCCTTGGCCAGGACATCCGCCCCGGTCATCCGGTTGAACAGGGTGGATTTTCCGGCGTTGGTATAGCCCACAAGTGCCACGATCGGGAACGGCACCTTGCGGCGCGCGGCCCGGTGCAGCTCTCGGGTTTTCACCACTTGGTCCAACTGGCGCTTCAGCTTGATGACTTCGTCATCAATGGCGCGGCGGTCGGTTTCGATCTGGGTTTCGCCGGGGCCGCCAACAAAGCCAAAGCCGCCGCGCTGGCGTTCAAGGTGGGTCCAGGCACGGACCAGACGGCTGCGCTGATAGGACAGTGCCGCCAGTTCGACCTGCAGCACGCCTTCACGGGTGCGGGCGCGGTCGGCAAAAATCTCAAGGATCAGGCCGGTGCGATCCAGCACCTTGACGCCCCATTCCTTTTCCAGATTGCGCTGCTGGACCGGACCCACGGTGCCATCGATCAGCACCAAGGCCACGTCAAGCTCCTTGAAGCGGGACTTCAGCTCTTCGACCTTGCCCACGCCGAACAGCAGCCCGGGGGCGATCTTGGACAGGCGCACGATGTCAGACCCGACAACCTCCAGCCCCGGCAGTGCGGCGGCCAGCGACACCGCCTCGGCCAGCCCGTGTTCGGGCAGGCGGCGCTTGCGGCTGGTCTTCATGTCCGGATGCAGCACGTAGGACCGCGTCGCCGCCGTGGCGGTGCTGTGCGGCGTGCGCGGCGCGCGGGGCTCTGGCAGAGCCTCGTCCGGGGCGCCCTCTGTCTCGGGGGTCACTCTTCGCCTTCGTAAAGGTTGATCGGGCCACCCGGCATGATGGTCGAAATCGCGTGCTTGTAGACCAGTTGGCTTTGGCCATCGCGGCGCAGAAGCACGCAGAAGTTGTCAAACCACGTGATCACGCCTTGCAGCTTGACCCCATTGATCAGAAATATCGTGACGGGAACCTTGGCCTTGCGGACATGGTTCAGAAACGCGTCTTGTAAATTCTGCTTGTCGGCAGCCATTTTTCTAGCCTTTTTTCTTGTCTTTCGAGGGCGTCGTTCTTCTGGTTATGTCCCAAGGCCGTCGCGCCAGCCTCAAAGTTGAGTATGGCGGCAGGTTTCGGCAGTTTCCAGTGGTTAATTCACTCCTCGTCGTCGCCTTCGCCGCTGTTGCCCTTGCCCGAGGATACAACCCCGAGTGACTTCAGCTTACGATGTAGGGCAGAGCGTTCCATGCCCACGAAACCGGCAGTTCTGGAGATGTTTCCGCCAAAGCGATTGATCTGGGTGAGCAGATATTCACGCTCGAACACTTCGCGCGCCTCGCGCAGCGGCAGGGTCGCCATCGCCCCGCCCAAGACCATGCGCTGGCCCGAATCGCCCACAGGCTCCGGTCCCGGCAGTTCACGCGGCTCCACCGGGCCGCCGCTGTCGCCCAGGATCAGCACGCGTTCGATCACGTTGCGCAATTGGCGGACGTTGCCGGGCCACGCCATGGTTTGCAGCATGGCCTCGGCCTCGGGCGACAACACGCGCTGCGGCAGGCCTTGGCTGCGGTGGAACATCTCGATGAAATGCTTGGTCAGTTCGGGGATGTCCTCGCGGCGTTCTTCAAGGCTGGGCACCTGAATTGGCACGACATTGAGACGGTCATAAAGTTCCTGCCGGAAGCGCCCCTGGGCGATTTCGGTGCGCAGATCGCGCGAGGTCGAAGAGATGACCCGTAGATCCACGCGCACCTTGTCGGCCCCGCCACTGCGGGTGAACTGCTGTTCGGTCAAGACGCGCAGGATTTTCGACTGGGTTCCCAAGGGCATGTCGGCCACTTCGTCGAAATAGACGATGCCGCCATGCGCCTGTTCCAAAAGGCCCTTTTCCACGCCGCGTTCCGCCGTTTCACGCCCGAACAGGACTTCTTCCATCCGTTCGGGTTCGATCGTGGCAGAAGAGACCGAGACGAAGGGCGCAGAAGCGCGGTTGGAATTGGTATGGATGAACCGGGCGGCAAGTTCCTTGCCCGAGCCTGCGGGGCCCGACAGCATCACGCGGCCGTTGGACTTGGTGACCTTTTCCAGCTGTGATTTCAAGCCCTTGAAGGCCGGGCTTGATCCAAGCATGTCGGATGACGTCATGTCGCGCCGCCGCAGTTCGGCATTTTCCCGACGCAGGCGCGAGGTTTCCATCGCGCGCGAGACGACGACCATCAATTGGTCGATGTTGAAGGGCTTTTCGATGAAGTCGTAGGCGCCTTGCTTGATGGCCGCGACGGCGATTTCAATGTTGCCGTGGCCCGAGATGATCACCACCGGCACATCGGGGTTGTCGCGCTTGACGGTTTTCAGGATGTCGATGCCATCCATCCGGCTGTCCTTCAGCCAGATATCCAGGATCATCAGGCTGGGTAATTCGGCGTTGATCGCCTCCATGCAGTCGTCGGAATTTCCTGCAAGACGAATGGCATAGCCTTCGTCCTTCAGAATATCGCCGATCAGTTCGCGGATGTCCTTCTCGTCGTCGACGATGAGAATGTTGGTCATGTTCCCCCCTGGGCTTGGCTGCGACCGGCGACGGATTTGGCACGGGTGGCGCGGGGCAGACGGATCTCTGCCAAGGCTCCGGCGTGGTCGTTTCCGGCAAAGACGGGCGCGTCGGTCAGGATCAGCGTTCCGCCATGTTCTTCAATGATCTTCTTGACGATGGGCAGGCCAAGGCCGGTGCCCTTTTCGCGCGTTGTCACGTAGGGTTCGAACAGCCTGGAACGGTCCGGCGGCAGGCCGGTGCCGTTGTCGGCGATGCGAATGATGGAATGCGTGTCATAGGCCTGCAGCGAGACGCGGATTTCGGGCACCATTCCGGGCGTCTTTTCCCGTTTTTCTTCAATGGCTTCCCCGGCGTTCTTGATCAGGTTTGTCAAGGCTTGCCCGATCATCGTGCCATCCAGTTCGATCATGTCGGCGGCTTCGGGCAATGTGGAGTGGAAGGTCACCCCGGGCTGGCCGTTTTCTTGCAGCATCACGGCGGCCTTGACCAAGGCCTTGAGGTCCGTCTCGCGCCGATCCGGTTCGGGCATGCGGGCGAATTTCGAGAATTCATCAACAATGCGCCGCAAGTCATTGGTTTGCCGAATGATAACGTCGGCAAGCTGCTCCAGCTCTTCGGGGTCTTGCACCTGCGTGCGGTATTTTCGGCGGATGCGTTCGGCAGACAGCTGGATGGGCGTCAGCGGGTTCTTGATCTCATGCGCGATCCGCCGCGCCACATCGCCCCAGGCGGCCATCCGTTGGGCGGACACAAGTTCGGTCACATCGTCGAAGGCCACCACAAAGCCCTCGACCCCGCCATCCTCGCCGCGCCGCTCGCTCATCCGGACGAGCAGGCTTTCCAGCTTGCCACGGCGCGAGATGCGCACCTCGTCTTGCAGCGCAGCCCCAGCATCGGTCTGCAAGCGTTCGAAAAGGTTAGAGAATTCTGGAACCACCTGCGAAAGTGTCAGGGTCGCTGACGGTTCGGCAGCCAGATCCAGCATGCGCATGCCGGCGCGGTTGACGAAATCCATATGGCCTGCGGCGTCCAACCCGATCACCCCGGCCGTGACATTGGACAGAACGCTGTCAAACAGGCGGCGGCGTCCCTCGGTCTGGTCATGACTTTCCAGCAACGCCTCGCGCTGGCCCTTCAACTGCCGGGTCATCTGGTTGAACAGCCGCCCGAGCATGGCGATTTCGTCATCGCTTTCTTCCTCGGCCACCTGCACATCCAGATCGCCTGCGCCAACCCGTTGCGCAGCCCCGGCAAGGCGCCCCACCGGACGGGCCAATCGTTCGGCAAACCACAGACCTCCCCAGATCGCGGCGATGATCAGGATCACGGCAAACACCAGATACAGGACGCCGAAATTGAACAGAACCGTGCCCCGCTCGCGTTCCAGTTGCTGGTACAGGGCGGCGGTCTGCTGGGTTTGATCCAGAAGACCCAGGATCTTGCCATCGACCCTGCGCGAGACATACAGCAGGCGGTCAGGAAAGGCCGGCAGGTTGACCAAGGCCCGCAGTTCGGAATTGGGCCAATCCTCGATCAGCACCACCTGCCCACTTTCGGCCTGCACGATCTGGGCGGCGCTGGGTCTTTCATAACCGAACAGATAGCTTTTCTCGCCCCGGGTCTTCAGCTCGCCGGTGGCAGAGATCATGTAGACTTCTTTCAGGCCGCGCTGGATGCCGGCCTGCCCTTCGGCCAGGATCGGGCGGATGGCGCCGTCGTCGATCAAGAGGTTGCCGGCCTTGGCTTGGGTCAGGAAATTGGCCAGCGCCTGCACGTCCTGGGTCAGGGTCGTGCTTTGCTCGGCGTCATAGGCTTGGGCGGCTTCCAGCGAGGCGCCGATCACGGACCGGACACGGTCGGAAAACCAGCCCTCCAGCCCGATGTTGACGGTCAGCACGCCAAACACCGCGACCAGAATGGTCGGGATCAGCGCCACGATGGCAAAAACGCCGGTCAACCGCAGGTGCAGGCGCGACCCGGCCGATTGGCTGCGGCGGTCGGCCACCATCTGCATGATGCGGCGCAGGACCAAAGCCACCAGCGCCAGAACATAGACCAGATCGGCCAGAAGGATCAGCCGCAGCCCCTGCGAGGTGGCGTTCAGGTTCAGCGGCCCCAAGGCCAGAAAAGTCGCCACGGCCAGCACAGGCCCCAGAAACACCAGCCCCAAGGTCAGGGCGGTTTGCATCTGCCGCTGCCGCCGCAACCGCGACAGACGGGACGCCCAATAGGAAATGCCGGTCCCTCGTCTCAAAATCCGTCCCTGTCTGGGCCGGACCTGCGTCCTGCCCGCCACATGTGGTGTCTTTCGGGTGACGCGGCACCCATGACACTCTGCTGTTGCTTTATTACATCAGCTTGCGGCGGCGTGTCACGCGGATATCGAGGTCTGTGATCTTCTTACGCAAGGTATTGCGGTTGATCCCCAAAAGATCGGCACATTTGGCTTGATTGCCTGCTGTCGCATCAAGGGCAATCTCGATCAGGGGCAATTCCACTTCGCGCAGGATGCGGTCGTAGACACCATTGGGTGGCAGCTGACCGTTGTGCAGGTCGAAATAGCGCTTGAGGTGGCGGGCGACCGAGGCGGAGAGTTTTTCATTCTCCACTGCACCCGCGCGGGCGGGTTCGGCCGCTTGCGGGCCACCAAGCGCGCCTTCCAGCTCGCGGGCCGAGATGTCCGGCTCGGACGAGGTTACCAACAGGCGTTTCAGCACATTTTCCAGCTGGCGGACATTGCCGGGCCACGGGAAGGCGCGCAGAATGGCGCGCGCTTCCGGGGTCAGACGACGCAGGGTGCCCAATTCCCGCTCGCCCCGTGACATGAAATGGTCGGCCAAAAGGTTGATATCCTCGACCCGCTCGCGCAGGGGCGGCACGTTGAACGACACGCCGCCAAGGCGGTAGAACAGATCCTTGCGCAGGCGGCCTTCCTCGACCTTCTGGGCGAGGTCGGCTTGGCTGGTGGCCAGAACGCGGGGGGCGTGGTCGTCGGCCACATCCAGCATGCGGACCAGACGGGCCTGACCGTCTTCGTCGAAATCAGCCACTTCGTCGATCAGCAGCGTGCCGCCCTTGGCTTTGGCAACAAGGCTGGCGATGCCATCGACACCGCCCAGATCCGCCGCCTGCGCCACCACGAAGGGCTGGCTGCGTCGATCGGAAAAGTCATGGATGGCGCGGGCGATCAGGCTTTTTCCGGTGCCCGATTCGCCGGTGATCAGCACGGGCAGGTCGGTGTTCATCACCTTGGCGACAAGGCGGTAAAGCGACTGCATGGCAGCGGTGCGACCGACAAGCGGCAGATCGTCGCCGGGTTCTCTTGGCGGGTTCACGACCGCCGCCGCAGCGCGCCGCTTCTGGTCCAGCGCGCGGGCCGAGCGTTTCATCAGGTCGGGCAGGTCGAAGGGTTTGGGCAGGTAGTCAAACGCCTCGGCCTCGGCCGCCTGAATGGCGGTCATGATGGTGTTTTGCGCGGAAATCACGATCACCGGCAGGCCGGGGCGGATGCGAGAGATGCGGGGCAAAGCCTCAAGCCCATTGCCGTCTGGCATGATGACATCCGAGATCACAAGGTCGCCCTTGCCCTCTTCCACCCAACGCATCAGCGTCATCAGGCTGGAGGTCGCGTGGACCTTGCAGCCTGCCCGGGTCAATGCCTGCGTCAGCACCGTGCGGATCGTGCGGTCGTCGTCTGCGACCAGTACAGTGCCATCCATCTCAGCTCTCCTTCACTTTGTCTTTCGGGGCCACGGGCAGCGAAATGCGGAAGACGGTGCGCCCCGGCACCGATTCCACGCCAATCAGACCGCCGTGGTCGGTGATGATTTTTGACACCAGCGCCAGCCCAAGGCCCGTGCCGTTTTCGCGGCCCGACACAAAGGGCTCGAAGATGTCCGAGGCGATGTCGGGCGGAATGCCCGGGCCATCGTCGATGATTTCGATCTGCAGCGGCAGCCGGGCCTGGCTGCCATCCTTGCGGCGCAGGCGCAGCGACAGATCGTAGAAGGTGCGCAGGCGGATGGTGCCCCGGTTGTCGCGGGCCGCCTCTGTCGCGTTCTTGATCAGGTTGAGGAAGACCTGCATCAACTGGTCTGAATCGGCCCAGGTCGCGGGCAACGAGGGGTCGTAATCCTCGACGATCATCATGTGGCTGGCATAGCCCATCTGGGCCGAGCGGCGGGCGCGGTCCAGCGCGTCATGGATGTTGACGGCGCGCGCCTCGGGCGGGCGCAGGTTGCCGAACTGTTCGACCTGTTCCAAGAGCTTCACGATCCGACGGGTTTCTTCGACGATCAGGTCGGTCATCTCACGGTCTTCTTCCGAGAGGTTCATCGACAAAAGCTGGGCGGCCCCGGAAATGCCGGCGAGCGGGTTCTTGATCTCATGCGCCAGCATTTCCGCCATGCCGATGGCAGACTTGGCGGCAGAGGTGGCGTTGCGGGCGCGACCGATGCGTTCGGCCATGACGCGGGGGCTGATCAGCAACAACAACTGGTCGGCATCGTCCTGCACCGGGGCAATCTGGAACAGGCAGTGCTGCGAGACGCGGTCATAGGTCGATACCGTGACATCGTTGATATTCACATCGGCCTGATTGGCGCGGGCGCGGACCAGCGAATCCAACAGCGGCACATCGACGCGCATCTTGTCGAGAAGATTTTGGTGGAACAAGGACTTGGACGAGGCGTTCAGAAAGGTCTCGGCCGCTGGGTTGACGGCCACGATGCGGTCGCGTCCGTCGATCAGCAGCGCGGGCATCGGCAGCGAGGCCCAGATGGCGTCAAACGGCGGTGACGTGCTCATGCGGCCCGCCTTTCACTTTGGGTGAAGATGCGGTCGATCAGATGCAGGACCTGCGCCGGGCTTTCGGTGACCAGCAAACTCTCGCGGTGGTCGGACAGGCCGGCCTGTTCCAGGTACCAGCCCAGATGCTTGCGGGCACAGCGGGCACCGAGGGATATGCCGTAGAAGGACAGCATCGCCTCGTAATGGCTGGCGATCAGGGCCGCCAATGCCGCGCCCTGCGGCACCAGCGGCGCGGGGGTGCCATGCAAGGCATGGGCGATTTCGGCCAGCCTCCACGGCGCGCCTTGCGCCCCACGTCCGATCATCACGCCATCGGCGCCCGAGGCGGCAAGCGCTGCGCGCGCCGTGCCGGGGTCGATGATGTCGCCATTGGCAATGACCGGGATCTTCACCGCGTCCTTGACGGCGCGGATGGCCGCCCAGTTGGCGCGGCCCTTGTACAGCTGGCACCGGGTGCGGCCGTGGATGGTGATCATCCGGATGCCTGCCGCTTCGGCGCGGATCGCCAGTTCGGGCGCGTTCAGCGCGGCGTCATCCCAGCCGAGCCGGGTTTTCAGGGTGACGGGCACCTTGACCGCACCCAAAACCGCCTCGATCAAGCGCAGGGCGTGGTCGAGATCGCGCAGAAGGGCCGAGCCGCAGGCACCGGTGGTGACGCGCTTGGTTGGGCAGCCCATGTTGATGTCGATGACCCGTGCCCCCTGCCCTTCGACAAAGCGCGCGGCCTCGGCCATCCAGTGCGCCTCACGCCCCACAAGCTGGACGGCGGTGTGGGCCTCGGTGAAACCCAATTCGGCGCGGGCCCGCATTTCGGGATGGGCGCGCATCACCTCTTCGCAGGCCACCATCTCCGACACCACCAACCCGGCCCCGAATCCCGCGACAATGCGGCGCCATGGCAGGTCTGTGATACCCGCCATCGGGGCGAGGATCACGGGCGGGGTCAAGGCGAGCGGGTTGGTGTGCACGGCGGCTCCATGAGGCATGGGTTGTAGCTAGGGCGAGAGGGATGGAATCACAAAGGTTTGCGGGCATAACTTTGCCTGAAATTAGGGCATTGCCTATATTTTGGGCGAATAATAGCCGCAGTCGGCGGTTTAGCGGCAGGCAGGGCGCTTGGCGGACCCCGCCGAGCGGACTTGGCGTCCCCGCAGCCCATCCGCAGGACAGTCGTTCGCCGCAGAATGCCTGCACGGGCGGGTTTCGCGTCGCGCGTCGCCCCGCTGCGGGTTATTTGGGGCGGGCGCAGGGAAAGAAGCGGCGCTAAGGATTCCATCTTGCGGCCAGATCCTTTACAGATTTGTGCAAAGGGCAGGTGACATGACGACAGCCGCAATTATCGTGGCCGCAGGGCGCGGCACCCGAGCCGGGGGGGATATCCCCAAGCAATGGCAGCCGCTCGCCGGGAAGCCGGTGGTGGCGCATGCTTTGGCGGCCTTTGCCGGGCTGCGGCGGGTGCTGGTCATCCATCCCGACGACGCGGCGCGGGCGGCGGAGGTGGCAGGCGATGCGCTGGTGGTGCATGGCGGGGCAAGCCGGGCAGCCTCGGTCCGGGCGGCGCTGGAGGCGCTGGCGGGACAGGGTGTGGCCCGCGTGCTGATCCATGACGGAGCGCGGCCACTGATTTCGTCCACAGTGATCGGGCGTGTGATCGCGGCACTGGCAACGGCGGCGGGGGCGGCCCCGGCGCTGGCGGTGACCGATGCCTTGTGGACCGGCGCTGGCGGTCTGGTGACCGGCACCCGCGACCGAACCGGCCTTTTTCGGGCGCAGACGCCGCAGGGATTTCAGTTCGAGGCCATTCTGGCCGCGCACCGGGCCTATGGCGGCGAGGCGGCCGATGATGTCGAGGTGGCGCGGGCCGCAGGACTTGACGTGGTGATGGTCGAGGGCGAGGAAGCCAATCTGAAGGTCACCTTTCCGGGCGACTTTGCCCGGGCAGAGAAGAGTCTGGCAGAAACGGCCTTGCAGGCGGAAAAGGGGAAGCGGATGGATGTGCGGATGGGGAATGGCTTTGACGTGCATGCCTTTTGCGCGGGCGATGGCGTCTGGCTGTGCGGGGTCAAGGTGCCGCATGGCAAGGCGCTTTTGGGCCATTCGGACGCCGATGTGGGGATGCACGCCCTGACCGACGCCATCTATGGCGCGTTGGCCGAGGGCGATATCGGCCAGCATTTCCCGCCCTCGGACCCGCAATGGAAGGGGGCGGCGAGCCGGATCTTCCTGCAGCACGCTGCCGATCTGGCCCGCCTGCGCGGCTTCACCATCACCAGCGCGGATGTCACGCTGATCTGCGAGCGGCCCAAGGTTGGGCCGCATGCGCTGTCCATGCGGCAGGCTTTGGCCGAGATCATGGGCATTGCGGTGGGCCGGGTCAGTGTGAAGGCCACAACCTCGGAGAAGCTGGGCTTCACCGGGCGCGAGGAAGGCATTGCCGCCATGGCAACGGCTGTGCTGGTGGCGCAATGACGCGGCTTCTGGTGATCTTCTTTGGCGCAGGACGGCTTCGGCCGGCTCCGGGGACATGGGGCTCTTTGGTGGCGCTGATACTGGGCATGCTGATCCTGCACTATGCAGGGTTTCCCGGTCTGGTGATAGCGACGGCCGGGATCACGGCTTTGGGCTTTTGGGCCTGCGCTGCGGAACTTATGCCCGGCGAGGATCCTTCGGAGGTGGTGATTGACGAGGTGGCCGGGCAATGGCTGACGCTGCTGTTTCCCGCCGCCGGCTTCGCCTTCGCCCCCGCCGCTCAGGCCGCTTTCGCGGCGAATGGCGGATGGTTGCCGTGGCCGGCCTGGGTGTTTCCCTTTGTGCTGTTCCGGCTCTTCGACATCTGGAAACCTTGGGTGATCGGCCGCGCCGATGCCCGGGGCGATGCGGCGGGGGTCATGCTGGATGACCTTTGGGCCGGGCTGTTCGCAGGGATCGCCACGGTGGTCCTGGCCGCCGCCTATCACATTCCCCTGATCCTGATGAGGCATGGATGAGCCCACAGACGCCCCTGCCCTCTGCCGCACCATCCTTGGACCGGACCACGCCTGCCGAGATCCTGAAGGCGGCGCGCTACTGGGGTCTGAAGATCGCCACCGCCGAAAGCTGCACGGGCGGCATGGTCGCTGTAGCGCTGACCGATGTCGCGGGATCGTCGGACGTCTTCGATCGCGGTTTTGTCACCTATTCCAACGCGGCCAAGGTCGAGATGCTGGGGGTCAGCCGCAAGACGCTGGAGCATTACGGTGCTGTGTCGGAAGAGGTGGCCAGCGAGATGGCCGAGGGCGCGTTGGCGCATTCGGCGGCCACGCTGGCCGTGTCGATCACCGGCATTGCCGGTCCGGGCGGGTCGGATTTCAAGCCCGAGGGCCGGGTCTGCTTCGGTCTGGCGCGCAAGAACCAGTTGACCCGCGTCGAAACGGTGGAGTTCGGTGCCCTGGGCCGGGCACAGGTGCGGGCTGCGGCGCGCGACCACGCGCTGGACCTTCTGGCCCTGTCCGTGGTGCTTGGCTGATGGCAAAGACGCCGCCATTGGTCTGAAGGGCATGTAGCCTTTCGGGGCTTGCCAAGGTTGTGCGTTGGGGACAAGGCCGGACCGGCAATTCGCCCAGAACACCGCCCCAAATCACCCGCCCCAAATCACCCGCCCCAAATCACCCGCCGTACAGCACCCGTGCCCGCGTCTCGAAGGCCCGCACCACGCGGGTCATCGCCTCGTTGAAGACCAGACCGATCACGCCGGACAGGATGGCGTTGCGAAACTCGAAATCGACGTCGAAGACCACCTTGCAAGCCGGATGACCCTGAGCCTGAGGCGCTTCGGCAAAGCTCCAGACCGATTTCAGATGGCGAAACGGGCCGTCGATATATTCGGTCAGGATGCGGCCCTCGGCCGGCAGCAGCGTCACGCGCGAGCCGAACCTTTCGCGGAACAGCTTGAACGAGATCACCAGATCGGCCTCCATCACTTCCGCCCCGGCCGCGCCGCCTTCGATCGGGTTGCGTGAGCGGATGCGGGCCGCGGCGGTCCAGGGCAGGAATTCGGGATATCGCGCCACGTCTGCCACCAGATCATACATCTGCGCCGCACTGTGGGGCAGGACTTTTTCCTCGTGGTGCCGTGTCATCCGGTTCTTTCCGCTGCATCGCCGCTGCTTTGGGCCTTGCAAGCGGCTTGGCCCTGCTTTTGAAGTAGCGTGAGTGTGTTACGCGGAAAAGGGGAATCCGGTCTTCCGTCCGCCGACGCGACCAAGTGCAGCAGGAGGCACGTGTGGCCATGCCGGAACGTCCATATGTCATAGACCAGATGATCAGCGCCAAGGCAATTGCCGCGCGGGTCGAAGAGCTGGCCACCGAGATCACCCAGCATTTCAAGGGCACCGACAAGCTGGTGGTCGTGGGCCTGTTGCGCGGCTCATTCGTCTTCATCGCCGATCTGGTGCGGGAAATCGGCCTGCCGGTCGAGGTCGACTTTCTGGAAGCCTCTTCCTATGGCGACAGCATGCATTCCAGCCGCGAGGTGCGCATCCTCAAGGACCTGCGCGGCGAGATTGCCGGCAAGGATGTGCTGATCGTCGAAGACATCGTCGACACCGGCTTTACCCTGCACCATGTCCGCAAACTGCTGGAAGCGCGCGAGCCGCGCAAGCTGACGGTCTGCGCCCTGCTGGACAAACCCTCGCGCCGCGAGGTCGACATCAAGGCGACCTGGACCGGCTTCGAGATCCCCGATGAATTCGTCGTGGGTTACGGCATCGACTTCGCGCAGCGCAACCGCAACCTGCCCTATATCGGCAAGGTGCGCTTCACCGAATAGGCGTGGCATGGACCTGACCTGGCTTTTGCGAATGGCTCGCTGGGTCCGCCATCCTCCCGGCAAACGGCAGGTCCTTGTGATGCTTGTCGTACTGGCGGTCAGCCTGATCCTGGTCGGGATCGAGCATCTTTGGGGCTGGCCCGCATGGCTTCGCGTGAACAGCGGCCAACTGCGCCTGCCCAAACCCTGACAGGTCGGCCTTCCTTCGGCTTCAAGAGCTATACCTTGGGTCAGTCCGCTGGCGAGAAGCGGCAAGTTTAGGGTCGCCACGCTTAAGATTGCTTGCGGGACTGGGTCGATTGTGCAGAGTGCGGCGAAATTGCTGCAGGAGCATCGCATGGGCCGCATACTTCGTTCTCTGGTCGGGCTGGCCGTCATCGCCGCAGCGGTGGGGTGGTATTTGACCGCCCCGGTGCTGCGCCCGACCGACGATCTGGCAAAACTGACGGGCGACAAGGCGCATGGCGAGGCGGTATTCTGGGCCTCGGGCTGTGAATCCTGCCATATGGCACCGGGGGCCAAGGGTGCGGACGAACTGGTGCTGACGGGGGGCCAGGCCTTTGCGACCGCCTTTGGCACATTCTACGCGCCCAACATTTCATCCGATCCCAAGGAGGGCATTGGCGGCTGGTCGATTGCCACCTTCGCCCATGCCATTCAGGATGGCGTGCGTCCCGATGGCTCGCATGAATATCCGGCGATGCCCTATGTCGCCTATGCCAAGATGGAGCCGCAGGATCTGGTTGACCTGAAGGCCTTCGTGGACAGCCTGCCGGCTTCAGCCACACCCAGCAAGCCGCATGACGTTGGCTTTCCGTTCAACATCCGCCGCTCTTTGGGGGTCTGGAAGCTGCTGTTCGGCGGCACCGGTTATGTGCTGACCGGCGACATGACGGACGAGGTCAAGCGGGGCCGCTACATCGCCGAGGCGCTGGCGCATTGTGGCGAGTGCCATACGCCACGCAACGCGATGGGGGGGCTGAACAAGGCGGCGTGGCTGGGCGGATCGGTGATCGACGGCGGCAAATCCAAAGTGCCCAACATCACCTCGGGCAAGCTGGATTGGTCCGAAAAGGACATCTTCACCTACCTGACCACCGGCGCCACGCCGGATTTCGACTTCGCTGGTGGCGAGATGACGCATGTGGTGGAAAACATGGGACACCTGCCCGAAAGCGACGTGAACGCCGTGGTGGCCTATCTCAAAGCGGTGCCTGCGGTTAAATAAGGCGGATGACAAGGGCGGCGGCACTCTGGCAGAACTTCCGGATCGCCGCGTTCTGATGGAGCCTTCGATGATCCTGATCGGCCAGTATGACAGCCCCTTCGTGCGCCGCACCGGCATTGCCTTGCGCCTTTATGACATCCCGTTCGAGCATCGTCCCTGGTCGGTGTTCGGCGATGGCGAGGCAATCCGGGCGCTGAACCCCTTGATGCGGGTGCCGACCCTTGTGCTGGACGACGGCTTCGTGCTGACCGACAGCCACATGATCCTGGACCATCTTGACGGCCTGGTGGACGCGCCGATGTTCCCGCGCAGCGAACCGGCCCGGCATCGGGCGCTGAAGGTGGCCACCTTGGCCACGGGATTGGCGGAAAAGGCGGTCAGCCTGTTTTACGAACGGGTGCTGCACCGCGAAACCTCGGCCACCTGGGAGGCGCGCTGCGCCCATCAGATCGGCTCGGTGCTTGCCGCATTGGAGGCGGACCGCGCCGCCCGTCCCGGTCCGTGGTGGTTTGGCGACCGGATCGGTCATGCTGACATCGCGGTGGCCTGCGCCCTGCGCTTCGTGGCTGATTCGCATGGCGAGACGGTGGATCTTGCCCCCTGCCCGGCCCTGCGCCAGCACGCCGCGCGGTGCGAGGCGATGCCGGTCTTTCAAGAAATTTCGCAATCTTTCGTGCCACCGGCCTAACAGGCGATCCTTCGCGCAGCCTGGGTTTTCTTTCGGGCGAATCGCCGCCTGCAACTGGGTAAACCGGGGAACTAGATCGGGTCCTTGTGCCACGATAGCCATAGAATATTCAGGTCAGGCCGTTCCATATGCAGGCGCAGAAATGCACATGCTGAATGGAGAAGACAATGAAAATACTAAAGATTTTGGGGTTGAGCAGCGCCTTGGTTCTGGCCGGTGTGACCGTCTGGGCCGAAACCGCCGATCCCTTCGCCGACATCGTGGAAACCCGTCACGGGCTGATGATGCAGATGGCCGCGGATGTCGGCAAGATGGGCGCCATGGTCAAGGGCGATGCCCCCTATGACGCAGCAGCCGCGGCCAAGGCGGCGGCCAATGTGGCGGCTGTGGCATCGGTGATCAGCCTGGATCAGTTCCCGGCAGGCTCGGAAGCGGGCAAGTCGGCCGACAGTTCTGCCAAGCCGGAACTGTGGGCGACGCCGGACGATTTTCTGGCCAAACTGGGCGATCTGAACAAGGCCGCCGACGCGCTGAAGACCGCAGCCGCAACCAATCCCGACAGCCTGAAATCCGGCATCGCGGCTTTGGGCAAGGCCTGTGGCGCCTGCCATTCGGCCTATCGCCAATCGCAGGGCTGATACGTAAGGCAAGGCCGAGCATGGTCTTTGACGGCAATGGGAGGACAATTTGGCCTCCCATTCAAATCGGTATTTGCATGACACATCTGCATTGCAACTATGGGCGGCACTTTCGAAATAAAAACGGTCTAAAGGTCAAACGATGGTCCGCAAGAGTTCCGTTCGACGGAAGCGACTTAAGATATTGATCTTCCTTGAAGCGTCCGCGCGACCAGCCTTGGAAGGAACGACCATGAAGTCCCTTTTACCGGCAATGATATCTTTGTGCATGAACCCTTTGGTGGCGATGGCGCAGCCGGTATCACCGATAAGCTACTCGGGTCTTGTCAAGATTGAGAATCTTTCAGCCCAGAATCATCCGATGACCTTCACCTTCACGCAATTTGATCTGGGGTATCGCTTCCCTGTTGCGAAGGGCGTAAAGTTTGGTGCGGATCTGGGCGTCGATGCTGTCAAACAAGGCGGCGGTCGCGCCGATGCTGTCTTTGCCGCCGCCGTGCTGGACAGTCCCTATGGCAAGCTGTCGATCGGCATGCCGCGTCTGGTGATCCCGCAAACGTTTGACACGCCCGCACTCGGTGGGTCAGAGGTGGCGCAGTTGTTTGCGGACATCTTTACGGGCGGCTTGCAGGCCGAAGCATACCTGTTCAAGAACGCGCCGTGGCGGCGCGGTGTGCGCTATGACGGCACCTTCGGCAAGGTGACGGTTGCCGCCACCTTGCATGAATACGACCACTTCAGGAACCCTCTCCGCCAGATTGCTGTCACCTATGATGCAGGCGATTGGAGTGCTGCCATCGGTGGTCAGGGCATTGACGTGCGCCTGTTCAAGGAACACCAGATCAAATTGGCTGTGCACGCGAAACATGACAAGTTCAGCGGCGGTCTTGTGGCGACCCGCCAATTCGTGGTCCACGGTCGTGAAAACACGCTTGAGGTGTTCGGCGGTTATGATGTGACGGACCGCGTACGGGTCGAGGCGCAAGTGTTTGACGTGGTGGTCAATAGGGATGCGACCCTTGGTCTGGGACTGGACGCCAGCTTCACCATGCCGTCGGGTGTTTTCGTGCAAGCTGGTCTCGCGCACACTGACGCACAAAGTCTTGCGCTGCTGCATCACACCCTGATCAACGTTGGACTGGGCTACAAGTTCTGACCTTTGGCACTTCGCATGCAAAGGTTCGCCCGGAGACAGGTGAACTTTTTGATTTGCAACCAGATATCAGCCTTGATCAGTTTCCCGCCGGTTCGCAGCATTGCAGGTGAGCCGACAATTCCGCAAAGCCCAACCTTTGGATGACGTTCCCACCAATCAGAGCGATCCTGGCCCCGCCGCCCGGGCGCTGAAGACCGCAGCCGCCACCAATCCCCACAGCTTGAAATCCGGCATCGCAGCTTTGGGCATGGCCTGCGGCGCCTGCCATTCGGCCTATCGCCAATCGCAGGGCTGACGGACCCCGCGCAAGCCAAGACCAGCGCAAGGGCAAAGCACCCTTCCGCGCTTCCCCGTTGGCCCAAACCCATCGTTCACGGCCCTTAGATCATGCTTTACCCCTCGGATTCCCACCGCCATGCCCAAAGGTATCCGTCTGACACCCGCTTCGATCTTTAGCGCGCGTTGTTATTCACAGCCGTTCCGACGATTTGGATGAAAATCGTTGGATCTTCAAAAAAGCTGAAAAGGAATGGCAATGCGTTACCTCGCAACTTGTCTCGTGGCCCTGTCTTTGCACCCGATGACCGCTTGGGCGGATGGTGCGATCAATGGGCTCACCTACTCCGGTGTCACCAAGGTGGAAAATCTATCCATCGACAACCGGTCCAAGACTTTCGCCTATTCCCGACTTGACGCCGGCTATCGCGTGCCGCTGGGCGAGGGCTACGCGTTCGGAGTCGATCTTGGGTTTGACGGGGTCCAGCACAAGGGTCAGCGCGGCGATGCCGACTATCTGGCCGCCGTGGTGGCCAGCCCCTATGGCAAACTTTCGGTCGGCATGCCGCGTCTGGTCATGCCGCAGGTCTTCGACACCCCGGCCATCGGCGGGTCAGAGGTGACGCAATTGGCCGCCGGTATCGCCTCGGGCGAGATCATCAGCGACCTGAACCTGATGGCCAATGCGCCGGTGCTGCGCGGGCTGCGTTATGACGGCAGCTTCGGCAAGGTGACGATGGCCGCCGCGATCCACGAATTCGCCAATTCGACTGTCCCGCTGCGCCAGCTGGCCGTGACCTACAACGGCGGCGACTGGAGCGCCTCGGTCGGGACGCAGGGCATTCATCTGGGGGGGCCCTACAATGAACACCAGATCAAACTGGTGCTGCGCGGCGAACAGGGCAAGATCAGCGGCGGCATGGTCGCCACCCACCAATACATCGGCAAGCTGCGCGAAAACGCCTTGGAGCTGTTCGGGGCCTATGAAGTGACCGACGCCGTGAAGGTTGAAGGACAGCTGATCGACGTGGTTCTGGAAGGTCGCGCTCACATGGCTTGGGGTGGCGACGTGATCTACACGCTGCCGTCCGGCGCCTTCCTGCAAGCAGGTCTGACCCGGATTGATACGAACGCCCAAAGCTTGGTCGACGTGGGGGTCGGCTTCAAGTTTTGACCTTTTGGGGACTGAAAAGGGCCAGCCGGTCGGGCGCGTTTTGGCCCAAACGTCCAAGAGGTTGACCGGGCCAAGGGGGCTGGCCCGTCACACCCGACCCAGCTTCTCCATCCGGTTGGCGCGCAGACGGGCGAAGTCGTCGCCCGCATGATAGCTGGACCGGGTGAGCGGCGTGGCCGAGACCATCGAGAAGCCCTTGCCCCAGGCGGCGGTTTCATAGGACTTGAACTCGTCGGGGGTGACGAACCGGTCAACGCGGTGGTGTTTCGGGGTCGGTTGCAGATACTGGCCGATGGTCAGGAAATCGACATCGGCCGCCCGCATGTCATCCATGACCTGCAGGACGGCCTGACGATCCTCGCCCAAGCCGACCATGATGCCGGATTTGGTGAAGAGCGTCGCATCCAGCTCTTTCACGCGCTGAAGCAGGCGGAGAGAGGCGAAGTAGCGCGCGCCGGGGCGGACTTCGGGGTAAAGGCCGGGGACGGTTTCAAGGTTGTGGTTGAAGACATCGGGGCGGGCCGCGACCACGGTTTCCAGCGCCGAGGGCGGACATTTCAGGAAATCCGGCGTCAGCACCTCGATGGTGGTGTCGGGTGCGCGGTGGCGGATGGCGCGGATCGTCATGGCGAAGTGTTCCGCCCCGCCATCGTCGAGGTCATCGCGGTCAACCGAGGTGACGACGACGTGTTTCAGGCCCAGTTCGGCCACGGCATGGGCGACGCGGCCCGGCTCGAACGTGTCCAGCGCCTTGGGTTTGCCGGTGGCGATGTTGCAGAACGAACAGCCGCGGGTGCAGATCTCGCCCATGATCATCATGGTGGCGTGGCCCTGGCTCCAGCATTCGCCGACATTGGGGCAGCCGGCCTCTTCGCAGACGGTCACCAGCTTTTTCTCGCGCAGGATGTCGCGGGTTTGCTTGTAGCCCTCGGAGGTCGGGGCTTTCACCCGAATCCACGCAGGCTTCTTCGGCTGCGGATTGTCGGCGCGATGCGCCTTTTCGGGGTGGCGCTCTTCGGGCAATTTCAGGTCGCGGTCGGTCATCGCAATCTCCTGCCGCAGTCTGGCACGGCGTTTGGGCAGACATAGCCTTTGACGCAGGTGATGAAAAGTTGTTCTCGTGGGCTTGGGTGAACATGCAAGGCGGCCATGCGCCGCAAGCGGGGGATCATGGCCGAGGATTGGGCGAAGCTTGGCGCAGAGGCCAAGAAGCTTGAGGCCCGCATCAAGGATCTGACGCTGGAGGACGGCAAGGCCCTGTGGAAGGCCCTTCAGGCCCGCGACAAGGCGATGGAAGCTCATGAGAAGTCCCTGCAGAAGGCCGCGATTGCGGCCTATGAGGCGGGGGTCGGCTCCAGGAAGCTGGCGGAATTCGTCAAGGACAAGGGCTTTGCGGCGGCACTGAAGCTGCTGGAGGCGGACCGCAAGCTGCTGGGGACCGAGTTGAAGCAACTGGAGGTCCATTGCGACAAGTGCAAGGCGGCGGCCCATCTGGTCGAGGACGAGATCAAGGCGATGGACAAGGCGATGGTTGCCTCCAAGGGCCACGACAAAAGCCCCGAACGCACGGCGGCCAAGAAAATGCGCGACGGACTTTACGCGCGGTTCAACGACCTGAACGCCGCTAGCAACCTGCGCTATCTGCCCGACAAATACATGACCAGCTTTGACGGCCAGTTCGACAAGCTCATCGAACATCTGATCGCCGAGGCCTTCAAGAAGGGCAAGGACCCCGAGGCGCAGGCCGAGGTACCGCAGCCCTTGTCCGAAAAAAAGCTGCAGGCGGCGGTCAAAGAGGCGCAGCAATGGCACAAGGTGATCTTCACCTGTCTGGACAAGAAGAAGGCCCTGACCCCGCCGGATGCGCGGATGGACCTGCTGACCGACAAGGCCTGGGCCGCGCTGGACGACTTTCGCAAGGTCGTTAGTGAATTCGAGACGCTGGCGCGGAAGTTAAAGAAAGAACTGGCGGCGGCGGACCCCAAGGGCGATGTCACCGCCAAGATCACAGAGATCGTCCGGTTGTTCGACGCGGCGGAAAAGGCGCTGAAAGACGACAGCGCCAAGGCCGGAAAAGGCGTGAAAGCCTGAACCGGCAGGGGCCTGCGGCCCATCCCGCCTGCGCCCAAGGACGCGGCAGGATGGGCAGACTGCCGAAGCTACCCGATCAGCGGGCCAGAGCGGCCATAGGTTTCGTCATAGTGCCGGCGCAGGCGTTGCAGGGCGATGCGCAGCACGATCTTGCCCGACCGCGCGGCCCAGCCCATCCGGCGTTCAGCGGCCTCGATGCCCTCTAGAAAGCAGCAGACCCGCAGCGCCACATCCCCCAGACCCGGCCCCAGATCGCGCAGCGCGGCGGACACCCGTTCGCGGGCGGCCCGCGGCCCCTCGGCCTGCCCCGCGTCGGCACGGAAGTTGCCGCGGTCGCCCATGGTCAGGAACCGCTCCCAGTTCTGCGCCACGCGGGCCCCCATCTGCGCCAGTTCGAAATCCTCGCGCAGGCGTTCGGCGGCGTCGATCAGATCGGGGGTCAGGAAGACCTTGCCGTCCTTGTCACGCCGCCGCCCCAGCACCGCCACCGGGCTTTCGGCAAGGTTGTAGCGCATCCGGCGCGGGCCATCCTCGGTCGCGATGTCCTTTTCCGCCCAGTCGCGGTGCTGACCCGCGAAGACCTGTGGCGCCTCGGCCAGACCCATGCGGCCGGCCTCCTCGTCCTCGACCATGCGCTTGAGCGCCAGCCGCCCGGTGGCCGACAGGTCATAGCTGGTCACCCGGCCCGCCTTGCGAATGGAAATCCAGTCCTTCAGCGCGAAAGCCTGGGCAAAGGCGCGCTCGACCACCCCGGTCCGCGCGGTGCGGCCATCGGGGAATTCCCGCATCACCACCGCCTTTTCCATATCGGGCGCCACCGCCAGAACCGAGCCGGGTTCGGCCAACCGGCGCAGGATGCGGCGGCCTTCGCGCTGGATCGTGGCCTCGTCAAGCAGGGCATTCGCGGCGGGGGTCTGGTAGCGGATCGGGGCGGACATGGGCGCATCCTTTGTGTCAGGGTCAAGCGGTTCAGTCCCCTGCCGCCGCACCAGGCTCTGCAGCGCTTCGTCCAGCAAGGGATCGTCGCGGCGGCCTTCATAGCGGCGCACCTGGCGCAGGATGGTCGAGGCATGGCGTCCGTCGCGCCGGGCAATGGCGCGCAGCGACAAGCCGATCTCGGTGTGGTCCAGATAAAGCCGCACCGCGTCCGGTATCCAGGCAGGCAGGGTCAATTGGGCGCTCAGATTGGATTGCATATCGTTGTCCGGCTGCGGCCCCGGGGACCGCATGTTCGAATTGTACACGTCTGCAACCCTGAGTGGCATTGGTTACTCAAACCTTAATATCCGAGGCATTTCCTATAATTGTTTCGAATTCTTAAACTTCCCGGTAACCATCGCACGGTGGAAACAGTCATTGTGCAACGCCCGGTTGAGTTGGTGCATGTTGCACCGATCGAAACAATACGCATCGGAGTTGCTGCCATGACCGATTTCCGCGCCCTTCTGGCTGACCTGCGCCGCCCGCAGATGATGATCCGCGCCGCACGTCTGGGCCTGTCGGAATACCGCCGCGAGCGGGATCTGAAACGGCTTCTGGACGGCCAGCAGCCCTCGCCCGACCGTTCGGTGCCGCGCTTGCTGAACGAAGAGGAACGGCTGGAGGAAATCCGCAAGTCCGGCGATGCGGCCTATTCCATCGCCCGCCACATCGAGGTGCTGATTGCCCTTATGGCGGAAGTGCGGCTGCTGCCGCGGGTGGTGGTGAAGCTGTAAGGCAAAAGGAAAGGCCCGCGCCGGGGAGGAACCGCGCGGGCCTTAGGCTGCAAGACCAAGGGGGGCCTTGCAGGAGGAGAGGGGTTGGACGTCGTTACATGAAGGCGTCAGGCATCGAGGCTTTCTTGGTGGCAACATAGGCCTCCAGCGCCTCTTGCTTGCCTTCATCAAGGCTGGGCTGCACGTAATCGCCCAGCATCTTCTTCACCCGCTCGGACGCCAGCGTCTGCGTATCGCGCGAGCCTTCCTCGGCCCAGGTCTCAAACGGTTTGAAGTCGAACAGATCAGACCGCCAGAAGGCCGTCTTGAAGTTGGCTTGCGTGTGTTCGCAGCCCAGATAGTGGCCGCCCGGACCCACTTCGCGGATGGCGTCCATCGCCTGACCGTTGACATCCATGTGGATGCCCTGCGCCATGTGGTGCAGCGTGCCCAACTGGTCGGCGTCCATCACGAACTTCTCGTAGGACGACACCAGCCCGCCTTCCAACCAGCCGCAGGCGTGCAGCATGAAGTTCACGCCCGACAACAGCCCCATGTTCAGGCTGTTGGCCGATTCGTACGCCGCCTGCGCATCGGGCAGCTTCGATCCGCAGAAGGCCCCCGCCGACCGGTAGGGCAGCCCAAGCCGACGCACCAGCTGGCCCACGCCGTAGGTGATGTGGCTGGCTTCCGGCGTGCCGAAGGTCGGCGCACCCGAGTTCATGTCGATCGATGTCACGAAGGCCCCGGCAATCACCGGCGCCCCGGCCCGCACCAGCTGGCTGTAAGACACGCCGGCCAGAACCTCGGCCAGAACCTGCGTCAGCGTGCCCGCCACCGTCACCGGAGCCATAGCGCCACCGACGATGAAGGGCGAGACGATCGCCGCCTGATTGGCCTTGGCGTAAACCTCCAGCGCGCCCATCATGATGCCGTCGAAGGTCATCGGCGAGTTGATGTTGATCAGGCTGGTCATCACGGTGTTCTGGTCGACGAAATCATCGCCGAACAGGATCTTGGCCATTTCCACCGAATCCGCCGCACGTTCCGGCGCCGTGACCGAGCCCATGAACGGCTTGTCCGACAGGGTCATGTGGGCCAAGAGCATATCAAGGTGGCGCTTGTTCACGGCAATATCCGTCGGCTCGCAGACCGTGCCGCCCGAGTGGTGCAGCCACTTGGACATGTAGCCCAGCTTCACGAAGTTGCGGAAATCCTCGATGGTCGCATAGCGGCGGCCGCCTTCGGCATCGCGCACGAAGGGCGGACCATAGACCGGGGCCAGCACCAGATTACGCCCGCCGATTTCGACATTGCGCAGGGGATTGCGGGCGTGCTGGGTGAAGGTTTTCGGCGCGGTGGCGCACAGCTTGCGCGCCAACCCACGCGGAATATGCACCCTTTCGCCCTTCACATCGGCGCCGGCATCGCGCCAGCGTTGCAGGGCGGCCGGATTTTCCACGAAGTTCACGCCGATTTCTTCCAGAACGGTTTCGGCGTTCCATTCGATGATCTGCAGCGCTTCCTCGTTCAGGATCTCGAAATTCGGGATGTTGCGCTGGATGAACTTGGCGGTCTCGAAGCTGACAGCCGTCCGCTCTGCCCGGCGCGTGGCCCCGCCACCACCCCGTACCCTGCGCCCTGCACCCGTATCGCTCATGATCCATCTCCGGAAAGTTTCGCACCTTATGGCGGGAAAGCCGCGGCGAAGGCTCCCTGTTTGCGCCGCTTGCGCTCCAAAACCGACATGAGAGGGTGACGGAAACGACCCGTCCGGCGCGCAAGGGCCGGGTAGGCTAAGCGAAAGGAGCATGACATGGATCTGGACGCCTATTTGCAGCGCATCGGGCTGAAAGGCCCGCTGGCCCCGACGGTTGAGACCTTGCACAGCGTGCATCGGGCGCAGGCCTTTGCCGTGCCCTATGAGGGGCTGGACATTCAACTGGGCATCCCGCTGGACCTGTGCACGGCGCGGCTTTTCGACAAGCTGGTCACCCGGCGTCGTGGCGGCTGGTGCTATGAGACCAACGGGCTTCTGGAATGGGCCCTGCGCGCCTTGGGATTTACGGTGCAGCGCTGCACCGCTGGCGTCTACCGGCGCGAGAAGGGGGACGCGGCCCTTGGCAACCATCTGGCGCTGATCGTGGCGCTGGACCAGCGCTGGCTGTGTGATCTGGGTCTGGGCGATGGCTTGCGCTCGCCTGTTCCTTTGGTGGAAGGCACGCACCGTGACGGGCCCTTCGAATTCCGGCTGGAACGCCTGCCCGACGGGTTCTGGCGCTTTCACAACCATGCCTACGGCTCGCCCACCACCTTCGATTTTCGCGATGAACCGGCGGACGAGACGATCTTTCACAGGCAGAACATCCTTTTGCAAACCCACCCGGACTCGCATTTCGTGCTCAACGCCGAAGCCGTGCGGATGGGTCAGGACCATGCGCTGACCCTGCTGGGGCGCGTGCTGCGTCACGGCAGCGCGCAGGGAGTGGAAAAGACCGTCCTGGCCTCGGCGGCCGAGCTTTCGCAGGTGCTGTCGACCCGATTTGGCATCGAAGGTGTGGATACGGCCGCGATGTGGCCGCGCATCGCCGCCCGTCATGCTGCACTTTTCCCCGAGGGCTAGGGCCCCGGCCCTGATTCCCCCCCTTGCTTATCCATCCGTCAAAAGCTACGCGGGCGCATGACACAAGCGCCCCACACCGCCCCGCACCATGATCGCCTTTTGATCATCGACTTCGGCTCTCAGGTCACGCAGTTGATTGCGCGCCGCCTGCGGGAGTTGAACGTTTATTGCGAAATCCACCCCTACAACAAGATCGACGAGGCCTTCCTTGCGGCCTTCGCCCCGAAAGCCGTGATCTTCTCCGGCGGGCCGGCCTCGGTCTACTGGGAGGGCGCGCCGATGCCGCCCAAGGGGGTCTTCGATCTGGGCGTGCCGATCCTGGGCATCTGCTATGGCCAGCAGGTGATGATGCATGTGCTGGGCGGTCATGTCGAAGGTGGCCACGGCACGGCGGAATTTGGCAAGGCTTATGTGACCCGGGTCGGCGACCTGCCCCTGCTCCATGGCTGGTTTGAGACCGGTGACGAACAGGTCTGGATGAGCCACGGCGACCACGTGTCGAAGATCGCGCCGGGGTTTGAGGTTTACGGGACCTCCCCCAACGCGCCTTTCGCCATCACCGCAGATGTGTCCCGGCACTTTTACGCCGTGCAGTTCCACCCAGAGGTCCACCACACCCCGAAAGGTGCCCGGCTTTACGAGAATTTCGTCAAGCTGGCCGGGTTCAAGGGCGACTGGACGATGGGCGCCTACCGTGAAGAAGCCATCCGCAAGATTCGCGATCAGGTGGGCGACGCCAAGGTGATTTGCGGCCTGTCGGGCGGGGTGGATTCGTCGGTGGCCGCCGTGCTGATCCACGAAGCGATCGGCGAGCAACTGACCTGCGTCTTTGTCGACCACGGCCTGTTGCGGCTGGGCGAGGCGGAACAGGTCCTCAAGATGTTCCGCGACACCTACAACATTCCCCTGATCCATGCCGACGAAAGCGCCCTGTTCCTTGGCGCGCTGGAAGGCGTTTCAGATCCCGAAGTGAAGCGCAAGACCATCGGACGGCTGTTCATCGACGTGTTCCAGAAGCATGCGCATGCGGTGGGCGGGGCGAAATTTCTGGCGCAGGGCACGCTGTACCCTGACGTCATCGAATCGGTTTCCTTCGGCGGCGGACCTTCTGTCACCATCAAAAGCCACCACAATGTCGGCGGCCTGCCGGAAAAGATGGGCCTCAAGCTGGTCGAACCGCTGCGCGAGCTGTTCAAGGACGAGGTCCGCGCCTTGGGCCGCGAACTGGGTCTTCCGGCCAGCTTCATCGGCCGCCACCCCTTCCCCGGCCCCGGTCTGGCCATCCGCTGCCCGGGAGAGATCACCACCGAAAAGCTGGATATCCTGCGCAAAGCCGATGCGGTCTATATCGACCAGATCCGCAAGCACGGTCTTTATGACGAGATCTGGCAGGCCTTCGCCGCCATCCTGCCGATGAAAACCGTGGGTGTGATGGGCGACGGGCGGACCTACGACTTCGCGCTGGCCTTGCGCGCGGTGACCTCGGTCGATGGGATGACGGCGGATTATTATCCCTTCACGCACGATTTCCTGGGCGAAACCGCGACGCGGATCATCAACGAGGTCAAGGGCATCAACCGGGTGTTCTATGATTGCACCAGCAAACCGCCGGGGACGATTGAACTGGAATGAGGCCTGATCTTTCTGCGAAACATCCACCAACGATCTTTCTGCGAAGGATCAGGATGTTCGCGGAAGATCCTTGCTTCCAGAATTTTCGCCGAAAATTCGAGGTTTAGAATGGTAAGATTGCGCGGCCAACTGATCTGCATGACGCAAGACGAGGTGGCGGCGGTCCGCCAGCATCTGTCGGACCACATCGCCCTGACCCGCGCCGAACCGGGCTGCCTGACCTTTGAGGTCACTCCGACCGATGACCCGATGGTCTATGAGGTGATGGAAGCCTTCCGCGACCGCCCGAGCTTTGACGCCCATCAGGCCCGCACCCGCGACAGCGCCTAGTTTGCCGCGACACGCGGCATCCTGCGCGACTTCCGCATGGAAGAAATCGGCGACTGAGGGCCCCTGCCGCAATGGCCGGCGCGGCCCCCTTTGACCGTTCTCCGGGGATCTTTGGACCTGGATGACCGGGTCAGAAAGAGCCGTGCTTGGCCAGATCGGCCAGCGGCAAGCGCAGGCTTGGCACTTCACGCGGGCGCAGCTGTTCGGGCAGCGCCTCGACCGGGCCCTGCGTGCCAAGTGCCACCACGGCATGGACGGCGTGGTCTTGCGGCAGACCCAGCAATTCCACAACCTTGTCCTTTTCAAAGCCCCCCATGGCATGGGCGAACAGGCCCTTCAGATGCGCCTGCAATGCGATGCTCATCCAGGCGGCGCCGGCGTCAAAGGCGTGCCAGACGTTGGGGCTGGGGACGCCCCCTTTCTCGACCGTGGTCTTGGAGGCCACAACCACCAGCGCCGCAGCCTTTTCGGCCCAAAGCCGGTTGAAAGGCACCAGCGTCTCGACAATCCGGGCGAACCCGGCATCGCCCCGCAGCCCATAGGCAAAACGCCACGGCTGGTTGTTGGCGGCAGAGGGTGCCCAGCGGGCGGCTTCCAGCACGGCCAGCACCTCTGCCTCGGTCAGCGTGGTGTCGCTGAACGACCGGGGCGAAAAGCGGTCGAGGAAGATCTGGTCCACAGAATGATCGGCAAGGCGGGGCGAGGGGGCGTGCGCGTTCATGGCAATATCCTGACTTGGCTTGACCGGACTTAGGCCGCAAGCGGGCGCAAGAAAAGGCCCATCCGCGCGGAGAAACTCTGCACCGGTGAACAATCTTGACGGGGTGCCCGGATCTTGTGCTGATGGCCGCAGGAGGACCCCATGCAAGCAGCCCGTCTTTTCGGCATTGGCGATCTCAGGCTGGTCGAGATCGATGCCCCCACGCCCGGTCCCGGCGAGATTGTCATCAAGGTTGAGGCGGCGGGCATCTGCGGCACGGACCGCCATCTGTTCAAGGGAGAGTTTCCCTCGGCCCCGCCGGTGACGCTGGGCCACGAGTTCAGCGGGGTGATCACCGCCATTGGCGCGGGTGTCAGTCTGCCCCTGGGCCTGCGCGTCACCTGTGATCCGAACTGTCCCTGCGGCATTTGCCCCGAGTGCCGAATGGGTCGTGTCAACCTGTGCCGCAACAACCGCGCCATCGGCATCCATGACGACGGCGGCTTTGCCGCTTTCGCGCGCCTGCCAGCCCACCGCGCGCATGCCTTGCCCGCCAATCTGAACCCGCTGTTCGGCGCGTTTTGCGAGCCCTTGGCCTGCACCCTGCATGGCTTGGATATCGGCGCGCCGAAACCCGGTGAACGGGTTATCGTGCTGGGCGGCGGTGTGATAGGCCTGTTGGCCCTGCAGCTGGCGCGGCAGGCCGGGGCAGAGGTGATGCTGGTCACCCGCCAAGGCGCCAAGCGCGACCTTGCGCTGGACCTTGGCGCCACCATTACCGCCGCCTCGGCCACGGAGGCCCGCCGCCTTTGGCCCGAAGGGGCCAGCCTGGTGCTGGAATGCGCCGGGGTGGCCGAAACGGTCGAAGCCGCCCCCGGCCTTTGCGCGCGCGGGGGGCGCGTTGTCATCCTTGGCGTTCTGCCGCAGGCCGAGAAGGTGGCCATCGAGCCCTTTGACCTGCTGTTTCGCGAAATCGCCCTGCTGCATGCCTTCATCAACCCCTTCACCCAAAGTCGCGCCGCGGCCTTGATCGCGGCAGGCACCGTCAACGTGGCCAAGCTCATCTCTCGTACCATCCCGCTGTCCGAAGCCGCCGACGCCATCGCCAACCCGCCGCGCCTCGGCGAGGTCAAAGTCCTGATCCTGCCCTGACCGCTTCCGCCCGAAGCTGAACCGCCGCAGAGGGATCGGAACATTCGCCTGCAGGTGTCCATGCAGCGCCGATGGCCCGATTGGGGGCGGCGCGACGCCCCGGGCACAGCCAGCGCGCGCTTTCCTGCCCTTCCCCGCTTGACCCCGGCCTCAAGGTCGGGCAAGGCCGTGCGCATGCTGAAAATCGAGAACATCACCTATTCCGTCGAAGGCCGCCCCCTGTTCGAGGGCGCTTCCGCCACGATTCCGACCGGCCACAAGGTGGGCATTGTCGGCCGCAACGGCGCGGGCAAAACCACGCTGTTTCGCATCATCAAGGGCGAACTGGCGTTGGAGGGTGGCACGATTTCCATGCCGAACCGGGCACGGATTGGCGGCGTGGCGCAGGAAGTGCCCGGCTCGGACGTGTCGCTGATCGACACGGTGCTGGCGGCAGACACCGAACGCGCCGCTTTGATGGCCGAGGCGGAAACCGCGCATGACGCCCACCGCATTGCCGACATCCAAGCCCGCCTGAACGACATTGACGCATGGAGTGCCGAGGCGCGCGCCGCTTCCATCCTGCGCGGGCTGGGGTTCGAGCCCGAAGCGCAGCGTCGCCCCTGTTCGGATTTCTCGGGCGGCTGGCGGATGCGCGTGGCCTTGGCGGGGGTGCTGTTCTCGCAGCCCGACTATCTGCTGCTGGACGAGCCGACCAACTACCTTGACCTTGAAGGCGCGCTCTGGCTGGAAAGCTACCTGCAGAAATACCCCCACACCGTCATCATCATCAGCCATGACCGTGGCCTGCTGAACCGGGCCGTGGGCGCGATCCTGCATCTGGATCAGAAGAAGCTGACGCTGTGGAACGGCCCCTATGACCAGTTCGCGCGTCAGTTGGCCGAACGCCGGGCCAATCAGGCCGCCGAGGCCAAGAAGCAGGACGCCCGCCGCGCCCATCTTCAGTCCTTCGTGGACCGCTTCAAGGCCAAGGCCTCCAAGGCCGTCCAGGCCCAGTCCCGCGTCAAGATGCTGGAAAAGATGACCCTGATCACCCCGCCCGAAGAGGCGCGGCAAGTGGTTTTCACCTTCCCCGAGCCGGAAGAACTGGCACCGCCGATCATCAACATGGACGCCTGCGCCGTGGGCTATGGTGGCCCGCCGATCCTGAAGAAGCTGAACCTGCGGATTGACCAGGACGACCGGATCGCCCTTCTGGGCCGCAACGGGCAGGGCAAATCGACGCTGTCGAAGCTTTTGGCCGGAAAACTTACGGCACAAGAAGGCAAGATCACCCGCTCGTCCAAGCTGCGGATTGGCTATTTCGCCCAGCATCAGGTTGATGAACTGCATATCGACGAGACCCCGCTGCAGCACATCCAGCGGGTCAAGCCGCTGGAGCAACAAGCGCGGCTGCGGGCGCGTCTGGCCGGCTTCGGCCTTGGCCCCGATCAGGCGGAAACCGCCGTGGGGCGGCTGTCGGGCGGGCAGAAGGCGCGACTGTCGCTGCTGCTGGCCACGATCGAGGCGCCGCATCTTCTGATCCTCGACGAACCGACCAACCACCTCGACATCGAAAGCCGCGAGGCTTTGGTGGAAGCGCTGACCCAATACAAGGGCGCCGTGGTTCTGGTCAGCCACGACATGCACCTGTTGGGACTGGTGGCCGACCGCCTTTGGCTGGTCAAGAATGGTGCTGTGACACCCTACACCGAGGACCTTGAAGCCTATCGCAAGCAATTGCTGGCCGGGGACGAGGTGGAAAAGCCTGCCGCCAAGCCGGTGGAAAAGCCCAAGAAACTGTCGCGCGACGAGGTGCTTGTGCTCCGCGCCGAGGTGCGCAAGTCCGAAGAGCGTCTGGCCAAACTGAACGACATGCGCGACAAGCTGGCCAAGAAACTCGCCGACCCCGAGCTTTACGAGGCCGCCCGCATCGGCGAGTTGGAGACCTGGAACAAGAAATACGCCGAGGTGATGGACGCGCTGGACCGCGCCGAAGCCATGTGGCTGCAAGCGACCGAAAAGCTGGAGACGGCGCAGGCGGCCTAGTTCTTCACCGGCGTATAGGTCACGACTCCATTGTCCCGCGTCTCCACCCGGAAGTCTTGCGTGACGCAATCCCCGTTCGCGTCGGTGGAATCCACCTGATAGCGGGTCAGGGCGAACGGCGTCGCCGCGTCGGCCTGGTGGGTCTCCACCGAAGAGGCGCAGGCGCCGCCGGAATTCTCCACCTCGATCACCCGTTCGTCGAGGTTGAAGCTGGTCAGGGAATCGATGCGGGCGAAGACCGGATAGCCCCAGATGCCCTGCCCCAGGTTGTCCGCGCCAAGGGTGACGCCGTCGCCCTCGTTGATCGTATAGACCGAATAGGCCGTGCTGCCGCGCTGGCCCATGCCCTTGTGCGCGATCACCACATCCGGCTTGCCATCGAAGTCAAGGTCCTGAAGGTCAACCGGAATTTCTCCCAAGAACAGGCAGGTATCGCCGGACTCGGGACATGACGCCTGCGTGGCACGGTCTGCCGCGCCGTAAGAAAGATGCAAGACACCCTTGGTCCGAGTGAAATCGATCTGCCCGGAGGCTGTCGTCAGGGCATCCGTTGCCGCCTGATCCAAGAGCGCCACGGCGTTTTCGGAAATCTGGACCACCTGCCCCGTTTGCGCGTCGGTCAGCCGGATGATCGCAGGCCCCATCGGCGCAGGGTCATCGGGAAGCACAACCGGGAACCACAGCCCCGAAATCCGGGAACCGCCGATGGGCTGATCGAACTGGAAGCTGATGCCCTCCGGCCCGGCTGGTGGCTTGGCCTGCGCAGAGGTCCCCTTGGGGGCAAGGGCCACCATCCGCGCCTGATAGGCCGCAAGGATGCAATCAGCATCGCTCCCGCAGGCATCGCGTGTCTTCAGGAACTGTTTCTGCTGCATCTTGACGCGGTCGCGGCTGGGCTGGTCGGCGCTTGTGGCAAGGGTCTGACGGTAAAGGTCGTTCAACTGAACATCGGCCTTGGCCAGCGCGTCCTGGGTGCAGATCGTCTCCTCGGTCTGCGACACATCGCTCGAACAATCGAAAGCCGGTTGCGCCGTCTGGGCATGGGCAGGCAGCATTTGCGCGAGGGCGAGCAGAGCGAAAACCGACAGCCCCAGTTGCAGCCTTGGATCGTGTGCCATGTAAACTCCCCTTTCGCTTCGCCCGCACCATGCTTGTCCTTCCGCGGTGGTCTGGTTCCGACGCTAGCCTGAGGCGATCTTTCCCGCAACGGGCGGCGCAAGCGGCACATAGGCCAGGTCCGGACCCGGTCCGGGATTGACCCGAGACCGCAAACCCGGAAGGGTGGCGCCATGAGCCCCTTCCTGATCACCGCCTTTGCAACCCTTTTCGTCGTCATCGACCCGCCCGGGCTGGTGCCGCTGTTCATCGCCTTGACCCAAGGCATGGCCCCCGCCCGCCGCACGGCGATGGCGCAGCGGGCCTGCATCATCGCCTTGATCCTGTTGACCCTGTTCGGTCTGTTCGGAGAGGCTTTGCTGGGCTTCATCGGCATCTCGATGCCAGCCTTCCGCATCGCGGGGGGGATGCTTTTGTTCCTGACCGCCATCGACATGCTGTTCGAACGGCGCACCCAACAGCGCGAGGGTGCCCATGCCGATCCCGACCATGATCCTTCCGTCTTCCCGCTGGCGACGCCGCTGATTGCCGGACCCGGGGCAATTGCGTCGATGATCCTGCTGATGGGTCAGGCCGGGCCGCGGTGGGAGGCCAAGCTGGAGGTTCTGGGTCTTTTGGCGGCGATGATCGTGGCTACCTTTGTTTTCCTTCTGGCCGCACCGCCGATTGAAAAGCTGCTCGGGCGGACCGGAACCGTGGTGATCACGCGGCTTTTGGGGATGTTGCTGGCCGCGCTGGCGGTGCAGTTCGTCATTGACGGCATCAAGGGCGCGGGCCTGTTGCACTTCGGGTTGGTGGCCAATGCCGGGCGATAGCACGATGCGGCTGATCTACATCGGCCTTCTGGTGGTGGCGCTGGCGGTCTGGGGCGGCTTGGAACTGCGCCGGAATTTCGGGCGGACCCTGAAGGTGGTGCTGTCTTGGGTGATGATCTTTGTCGGTCTGATGGCGGTTTATGGCCTGTGGGGTGATATCCAGCGCGGCATGCGCCCGACCCAAGCTGTCGGCGCGGCCAACGTCACCCTGCCCCGTGCGCAGGATGGCCATTACTATGCGCAGGTTTCGGTCGGTGGCCGGCCGCTGACCTTCATGGTCGACACCGGAGCCTCTGACGTGGTCCTGACGCCCGATGACGCGCGGCGGGTCGGGATTGATCCCGGCGCCTTGGTCTACACAGGTCAGGCCTCCACCGCGAACGGGATCGTGCGCACGGCGCGGGTGACGCTGCCCAATGTCACGTTCGGCCCCTTCCACGAGGACGGCCTTGGCGTTTCGGTGAACGAGGCGCCGATGGACATCTCGTTGCTGGGCATGTCCTATCTGGGGCAGTTCCAGATCACCATCGCCGGGGATCAGATGGTGCTGCGGCGTTAGGGCTGCAGCAGCCAGTCCTGCACGGATGCCAGCAGCGGCCGGAAATAGGCGATGATGCGGCCCTCGGGCGGGGCCTGCGCCGCTTCGGCCCAAGGTGCCACGCCATGCAGGGTGAGCCGGTGCAACAGGGTCGCCTCGCCGGGGCGGGCGGGCAGTTCCACCCGTTTACAGGTCTCGAACACGCGGCGACGGGCCTGGGTGTAAGCCTGGGTTACGTCAACCTCGTCCCACATGGCCGGCGGATGCGGTGACAGGACGTCGCGCAACGCCTCGCGCAGGATGGCATGGCTGCCCTCCCACACCACAAGCGGTGAGCCTGTGCTGTCATTCAAAGGAAGCCCCAAGATCCAGCCATGCGGTTCCATGATCCGGCGCTGGCGGTCGGGGCCCACCGGCAACAGCCCATCCAGATGCGCCGCATCGCGATTGCGGCGGAAGGCAAAGGCCTGCGCGGTTTCTTCGGCCGAGGGCTGCGGATAGCCGGGAAAGACGGTGGAAAGTTGCGCCCTGTGCAAGGGTTCTGGCGCCAGACCAAGATCGGCCCAAGGCAGATCCACGCCCCCAACCCGGCCCGAGGCGTCATTTGGCAGCACGTCCAGTCCGACCGCCCAAGTGCCACCGCAGCGCAAAGGCTCGGTCGAGGTTGCCAGCGCGGCTTTGGCCAACGGCAGGGCCGCTGCCGCCCAAGCCATCAAGCCCGGCGTGGGGCCAATGCGCCGCCAGCCTGTCACCAGCCAACCGCCTTGCGCAGCATATTGGCACCCAC
>NZ_CBBQHX010000019.1:0-81660 GCF_964946895.1 Stagnihabitans sp.
AGGGCCGCCTGCCCTCCCGGACCCACCCGGGGATATTTGTACAAGTATGAAAGGGGGCAGAGAGCGGGGGGGCAAACAAGGGGGGATGGCTTGCAAATAAGTGACTGGTCGGTTAGTTATTGCGGATGAGCGAGGCTGGGATCAGCGCGGGGCGGCAGCCCAAGTTTCGGCGGCGGGCGGCGGCGCGGCCCGATGAGGTGCTGGACGCGGCCTTGGGGCTGTTTGCCGGGCAGGGCTTTGCGCAAACCTCGGTCGAGGCGGTGGCGCGGGCGGCGGGGCTGTCGAAGGCGGCGGTCTATTTGTACTTCCCGTCGAAGAAGGCGCTGCTGGCGGGGCTGGTGCGGCGGGCGGTGGCGCCGGTGGCGGAGATGGCGTTGGGCGCGGAGGGAGAGGCCCTGGCGGTGCTGGCGGCCTTGCTGCGCGCGGTGGTGGGGCGGCTGGCGGTGCCGGGGGTGATGGCGGTGCCGGCGCTGGTGCTGCGCGAGGCCGCGGTCGTGCCCGAGATTGCGCAGGTCTACCGGGAAGAGGTGCTGGACCGGGTTTTGCCAGCCTTGCGGCAGATCATTGCGCGGGGGATCGAGACCGGGCAGGTCCGGCAGGTCGACCCGGAGTTGACGGTGCGCTCGATCATCGGGCCGGTTCTGGCGCATGTGCTGTTGGCGCAGGCGTTCGGGGTTCAGCCGGCGGGCGGGCTTATGCTGGAGGCTTTGGTGGAAAACCACATTTCCATTCTGCAGGCGGGGTTGCGGCCATGACGGTCTGGGCGGAGGTCTTGGGCTTTGTGGGCGGGCTGTTCGGGGCAAGTGCTCCGGCCGGGTACAACGGGTATCTGGAGGCCGATTACGTCTATGTGGCGCCGTTGAGTGCGGGGCGGATCGTGGAGCTGGACGCGGCCGAAGGGTCGGTGGTGACGGCCGGGCAGGTGCTGGCGCGGCTGGACGATCCGGCGCAGCGGGCGGCGGTGCAGGGCGCGGAGGCGGCGGTGGCGCAGGCGCAGGCGAACCTTGACAACCTGGCGACCGGCAGCCGGGAGGCGGAGATTGCGGTGATCCGCGCCAGTCTGAAGAAGGCGGAGGCCGACCGCGATCTGGCGGCGGCGACGCTGGAGCGGACCTTGCAGCTGGCGGGGCAGGGACAGGTTTCGGCGGCGAAGGTCGATCAGGACAAGGCGGCGGCGGTGGCCTCGGCCGCGTCGGTCGAGCAGTTGGCGGCGCAGCTGGCGGTGGCGCAACTGCCGGCGCGCGCGGCCCAAAGGGGGGCGGCGGAGGCGGCGCTGGCGGTGGCCGAAGCGCAGGCGGAGGCGGCGCGGATTGCCTTGGCCGACCGGGTGCTGGAGGCGCCGATTTCGGGCATTCTGGACCGCAGTTTCTATCAGGTGGGGGAGGTGGCTGCCTCGGGGGCGCCGGTGCTGGCGTTGTTTGATCCGGGGCGGATCAAGGCGATCTTCTTTGTGCCGGAGGCGCTGCGGGCTGGGGTGGTGCCGGGGGCGAAGCTGTCGGTGGCCTGCGATGGCTGTCAGGGCGCGGTGGCGGTGGTGACCCGGGTCGGGTCCGAGCCGCAGTTCACGCCGCCGATCCTGTATTCGCGCGATGAGCGGGGGCGGTTGGTGTTTCGGGTCGAGGCGGTGGTGCAGGGGGCTGCGGGGTTGCAGCCGGGACAGCCGGTGACGCTGGAGGCTTTGCCGTGAGGGTTGGGCCATGAGGGTTGGGCCGTGAAGGTGCGAGCGTGAGCGAACTTGCCATTTCGGTCCGGGGGTTGACCAAGGTGTTTGACGGGCGCCCGGTGGTGGATGGCTTTGACATGGATGTGCCGAAGGGGGCGATCTATGGGTTTTTGGGGCCGAACGGCTCGGGCAAGACCACGACGATCCGGATGATGTGTGGCTTGCTGACGCCGGAGGCGGGGGCGGGGACCTGTCTGGGGTTGGACATTCTGACGCAGAGCCAAGCGATCAAGGAGCGGGTCGGGTACATGACCCAGCGCTTCAGCCTGTATGAGGACCTGACGATCCGGGAGAACCTTGATTTCATCGCGCGGATGTATCGGATGAAGGATCGTAAGGTGCGGGTTGGCAAGGCGCTGGAGGATCTGGGGCTGGGGGGGCGGGCCTCACAATTGGCGGGGCGTTTGTCGGGGGGGTGGAAGCAGCGGTTGAGCCTTGCCGCGTGCATGTTGCATGAGCCGGACCTGCTGCTACTGGATGAGCCGACGGCGGGGGTCGATCCCAAGGCGCGGCGGGATTTCTGGGATGAAATCCGGCGGCTGAGTGCACGGGGTGTGACGGTGCTGGTGTCGACCCATTATATGGATGAGGCGGTGCAGTGTGATTTCATTGCCTATATCGCTTATGGCAAGAAGCTGATCAGTGGGCCCGCGCGGGAGATTCCGCGGATGGTGGGGTTGCACACCTGGGTTGTGGAAGGCGGCGATATTGGCGCGCTGGAGGTGGCTTTGCGGGCCGATCCGGGGGTGGCGCAGGTCGCACGGTTCGGGGCGGTGCTGCATGTCTCCTCGCCCGACGCGGCGGGGTTGCTGGCGGTGACGCAGCGGCATCCGGGGCAGTGGAGCAAGCTGGAGGGTGGCCTGGAGGAGGCCTTCATCTGGCTGATGTCGGGGGCGCAGGACAATTTCGGGGCGCCGAGATGAGTTTTGCGCGGCTTTGGGCGGTGCTGGTGAAGGAATTCATCCAGATGCGGCGCGACAAGGTGACCTTTGTCATGATGATCGGGATTCCGATCATGCAGTTGATCATCTTCGGTTTTGCCATCAACGCCGATCCGCACCATCTGCCGACCTTGCTGGAACTGGATGACAGCGGGCCGCTGACGCGGGCGGTGCTGGAGGGGTTGCGGACATCGGATTACTTCGACTTTCAGGGGATTGTGACGGGGCCCGCGGCGGGGGCCACGGCGTTGCGCGAAGGCCGGGCGAATTTCGTCGTGGTGATTCCGGTGGGGTTTGAGCGGGATGTGGTGCGCGGGTTGCGGCCCGAGGTGCTGGTGGATGCCGATGCCAGCGACCCCTCGGCCTCGGGGGCGGCGGTGGCGGCTTTGGGCGGGATTGTCGACCGGGCGCTGAGCGACACGCTGGTGGGGGCTTTGGCGCGGCCGGGTGCTGCGGCCAGTGCGGTGCAGGTGGTGGTGCACAAGTCCTTCAACCCCGAGGGCAGGACGGCCACCAATATCGTGCCGGGACTTTTGGCCATCATCATGTCGATGACGATGGTGATGATCACGGCGGTGGCGATCGTGCGGGAGAGCGAGCGGGGCACGATGGAGGCACTGCTTGCAACACCTGTGAAGCCGATCGAAGTGATGCTGGGCAAGATCTCGCCCTATGTGCTGGTGGGCTATGTGCAGACGGCGGTGTTTCTGGTCGCGGCGCGCGGCGTGTTCGAGGTGCCGTTTCTGGGTGACCCTTGGGCGTTCTTTGCCGGGTTCAACCTCTATATCGTGGCCAATCTGGCGCTGGGGTTCCTGATCTCGACGCTGGCGCGCAGCCAGATGCAGGCGATGCAGCTGTCCTTCTTCACGCTGATGCCGTCGATCCTGTTGTCGGGGTTCATGTTTCCCTTTGCCGGAATGCCGGGCTGGGCGCAGGCGATAGGCGCGGCCATTCCGGCGACGCATTTCCTGCGGTTGACGCGCAAGGTGATGCTGAAGGGGGCCGGGGTCTGGGATGTGCGGCAGGACATGGCGGGGATTGCGGCGATCATGGCGGTGATCGTGCTGGCGGCCCTGCTGCGCTATCGCCGGACGCTGGACTGAGCGTCGGGCCAGCCCCGGCACACGGCGAAGGGCGGGGGCCAGCCCCCGCACCCCCGGGATATTTGGACCTGAATGAAGGGGCAAGGGGCGGCGATTTTGGCGACTCAGCGGCGGGCGGAGAATTGGATTTCGGGGCGGGGCCTGTCGCTGCACGGAATATGCCGGGTCGGTTTGGCCCGTGCTGAAATTGCGCGCCACCGGCGAAGCCTTGCCCCGGCGTCCGATGTCGCCCTGCAGCGTCAAAGCGGCGTTTTATGCCCGGTTGTCGTATTTGTACGCAAAATAACCGATCGGAGACTTTTGCTTTGTAACAGTGCAGTTGACACAGAGGCCATATGACAGAGTAAGGTTCGCCGCAGGAAGGGTGTGCCTCTGTCACAAATCTATCGTGTTGCGGGTGCATGACCATTCTTCAAGAACGGGGCCGGCCCGTCTGCGTGGGCAGGCGAGCCATGACCCCGGTCGATTTCCGCGCAAGCGGAGCAACAAAGGGAGACTGACGTGACCAACAAGAACACCATCAGCCGTCGTGGCTTCATGAAGACCACCGCGGCGGGCGTGGGGGCACTGGCTGCTCCGGCGCTGATTTCCTCCAAGGCGCTGGCCTCTTCGGGCGAGCTGAATTTCATGGGCTGGGCCGGCTATCCCGACCTGAAGGACAAGATCGTTCCGGCCTTCACCGCTGCCACCGGCATCAAGGTGAACTTCACCGAACAACCCGAGCAGGACTCGATGTTCGCGCAGGCCAAGGTTGCGATCCAGTCCGGCGGCGTCGACGTGACCGAACCGACCGTTGACCGCGTTTCGGCGTGGAATTCCAACGGCCTGATCCAGGCTTGGGACGACAAGAAGCTGGAACTGGCGAACTACCTGCCGGGTCTGATCGATGGCAATGCCGAGAAGCTGGCCCGCGTGGACGGCAAGCTGTTCTTCGCGCCGTCGAACTGGGGCACCGAAGCGCTGGTCGTGAAGTCCGACAGCGCCAAGCTGTCGACCCCGCCGTCGCTGGGCGATCTGTTCAAGCCGGAAAACCAGGTCGTCGTGCGTCCGCACTCGGCACTGGCTTCGGCCGGTCGTTATCTGGAAGCCCAAGGCAAGCTGCCCTTCCCGTGGCTGGACGGCTACACCGACATGGCCAAGATGACCCAACTGTGGGACATCGCGCTGGACTTCGCGATCAAGAACAAGAAGAACGTGGTTCAGTGGTGGTCGGGCGAGAACGACGCCCACGCCGGCTTCGCCGACAACGGCGCGACGCTGGGCCAGTGCTGGGACTCGACCGGCTACAACCTGCGCAATGACGGCTATGCCTATGTCGCCCCGGTTGAAGGCGCTTACGCCTGGAACCAAGGCTTCGTGCTGATGAAGAACGCCGCCAACGTCGATCAGGCGCATGAATTCGCCAAGTTCGTCTCTGGCCCGGATGGGTCGGCTGGCTGGGCGACGGCCTTCTCGGCCAACCCGGTCAACAAGGCGGGTTACGACAAGATGGGCCCGGACGTCGCCAAGTTCTACGGCGCGTTCCTGACCGAAGCGACCTCCAAGGCCCTGTGGTGGTGGCCGTCGCAATCGGCTGAATTCGTTGCCAAGCGCGGCGAATATGCCGACAAGTACAAGGCTGCTTGAGCTTAACGCTTGAGAAGGTTGCGCCGGGCCCCTTGGGGCCCGGCGTGGCATTAGCGGCGACTGCAGCCGCAATCACAAGAAACGACCAACAGGGAACGACAAACCGATGAGCGCCGGTATTGATCTGGATAATGTCTGCTGCGACTTTGGCAGCTTTCGCGCCGTGGACCATGTGAACGTCTCGATCAAGCCGGGGGAATTCTTTTCCTTCCTCGGGCCGTCGGGCTGTGGCAAGACCACCATTCTGCGCATGATCTCGGGGTTCACCGACCCGTCTTCGGGGGTGATCCGCATCGGGGACAAGGATATGAAGGGGCAGCGCCCCAACCAGCGGCCAACCGCGCTGATCTTTCAGAATCTGGCGCTGTTTCCGCTGATGCCGATCTGGGAGAATATCTCGTTTGGGCTGGAAGTGCGCGGCGTCGGCAAGACCGAGCGCCGGGCCAAGGCCGAGGAATTGCTGCGGCTGGTGGACTTGCCGGGGGCGGCGGACAAGATGGTCAGCCAGCTGTCGGGCGGCCAGAAGCAACGGGTGGCAATTGCGCGCGCGCTGGCGGTGGAGCCGTCGGTGATGCTGCTGGATGAGCCCTTGTCGGCTTTGGACCTGAAGCTGCGCCAGCATATGCGGGCGGAACTGCGCGCCATTCAAAAGCGCACGGGCGTGACCTTCATCTACATCACCCATGATCAGGGCGAGGCTTTGGCCATGTCGGACCGGGTCGGCGTCATGTCGCAGGGGCGCCTGCAGCAGGTGGCCAATCCGCGTGACATCTACAACACCCCGTCAAACGGGTTCGTGGCGTCTTTCGTGGGCGAGAACAACATCTTCGCGGGCTCTGTCGGGTCTGTGGGCGGCGGCATGGCGCGGTTTGACACGGTGCATGGCAGCTTCCGGGCCCGGGTCAACACGACCGAGGGCAAGGATATGAAGCTGTATGTGCGGCCCGAGCACACGATCATCTCTGCCACGCCGGGGGCCGAGAACAGCCTTGCGGCGACGGTGACGGATGTGGCGTTCGAGGGCAACTTCATCTCGGTGCATGGGGTGTCCGACACCGGGGCGGAGCTGGTGGCCGAACTGCGCAACGACGGGTCCAGCGCCATTCCGGCACCCGGTGACAAGCTTTACATGAGCTTTGCCGCCGAGCGCGCCTCGATCCTGCCTGATGGCCTGACGCGAGGGGAATGACCGGATGGATGACCTTCTGCGTCGCTATGGCCCGACGTTAACCGGCGCCTTCATGCTGCTGACGGCCTTCTGGCTGTTGATGCTGGTGATCCTGCCCAATATCACCCTGTTCGAGGCCAGCTTCCGCCCCTATCTGCCGGTGGTGGATGTGGGCGGGCCCAAGGACTTCTACTCGCTGAACAACTACGCGAAGTTCTTTGCCAACAGCACCGACACGGATTTCTTCGGGATCAATGTTCAGGTGCCGATCCATGTGAAGATCTTCTTCGGGACGATCTATTACTCGACGATGGTGACGGTGATCACTTTCGTCGTGGCCTATCCCCTGGCCTTCTATCTGGCAAAGGTGGTCAGCCCCAAGTCGCTGCCGACGCTGTTCCTGCTGCTGTTCGTGCCGTTGTGGGTGTCGGAAGTGCTGCGGTCCTTTGCGTGGTGGATCATTCTGGCGCTGAAGGGGCCGCTGAATGCGGTTCTGATGGGCATGGGCATTCTGGATCAGCCGGTGCGCTGGATTGCGGGTTATCAGGCCATCATCATCGGGCTGGTCTATACCTATGTGCTGTTCATGGTGTTCCCGATCTACAACGCCATCCAGTCGCTGGACACCAACCAGATCGAGGCAGCGCAGGATCTGGGCAGCCCGTGGTGGCGGACGCATTGGCGGGTGATCCTGCCGCATGCCAAGCCGGGCATCGCCTCGGGTGCGGTGATGGTGTTCATGCTGTCGGCAGGGTCCTTGCTGGTGCCCGCGCTGCTGGGCTCTCCGTCGAGCCTGTGGTTCACCCAGACCATCCAGCAATGGATGCTGGAAAGCCAGGACTGGAACACCGGGGCGGCCTATTCCTTCCTGTTCCTGATCCTCTGCACGGTTTTCGTGTCTTTGGTCATGTGGATCTTCAAGGTCCAGCTGACTGATATTGCGAAATAAGGGGAGGGCTGGATCATGACGGACAAACTGCGCCGGACCTTTTACAACATCTACATGGCGGCCTTTCTGGTCTATCTGCTGGTGCCCTTGGCGCTGATGGGCGGGGCAGCGTTCAACGACAGCAAACTGCCCTCGGTCTATCCGTGGAAGGGGCTGACGGATCGCTGGTTCATCGACCTGTGGAACGACAGCACGATGTGGTCGTCGTTCAGCAACACCATCCTTGTGGCCTTGGCCGTGGTGGTTCTGGCGGTGCCGATTGGCACGGCGGCGGCCATCGTGATCAACTCGATCAAGGGCAAGACGCGCTCGATCCTGTATGGCGTCATGGTGGCGCCGGTTCTGGCGCCGGGGGCGGTGATCGGGATTTCGACGATCCTGTTCTGGAACAAGCTGAACGTGCCGACGGGTCTGCATCTGTCGGTGTTGGGTCAGGTCAGCTACATTGCGGCTTTCGTGATGCTGATGGTTCTGGCAAGGCTGCAAAGCTTTGACGAGAACCTTGAGGAGGCGGCACTGGACCTGGGCGCCAGCCATTCGCAGGTGATGCGCCGCATCCTTTTGCCGCATCTGTACCCGGCGATTGGCGCGGGGGCGGCGATTGCCTTCTTCCAGTCGATCGAGAACTTCAACATCACGCTGTTCACCCGTGGCACCTCGCAGACCTTGACGGTCTATGTGTTCTCCAAGGTGCGGGCGGGGATCACGCCGTCGATCAATGCCTTGGCGCTGCTGCTGATTCTGGTGACCTTCTCGATGGCGGTGATCTATGAGATCCGCCGCAGACGGGCCGCGACGGTTGAGGCCGCGCGCGAGGCCGAGGCCCGGCGGGCCGATGAGGCGGGCATCATCTGAGGCTGTGCCGGTCTGATGAAAGACAAAAGGGGGCGGTGACGCCCCCTTTTTCATGCGCCGATGTTGGCGTCAGGCGGGCGCGTCAGTTGTCGTGGGCCTTGGAGGCCAGCGCCCGGTGGATCAGGTGCCGCAGGTTGTAAAGCGGGCAATAGCTGGCCGAGGCGGTGCTGAGCAAGAGGATGCAGAGGATGCCGATCGCCCAGCGCAACGAACCATCCAGCCAGCCGGAAAAGAACCACATGTCCAGCATCAGGCCGGCGGCGATGCGCAGATTGCGGTCAAAGGTGGTGATGTTGCGGCTGAACATGATAGCCCCCCTCAGCTCTTCCTGTTCGGCCACAAGACATCTTTATTGTGTCAACATCTAGTCTTGATCAGGGAGAGACCGGGGCACCCATGGGGCAAAGCCCTGCAAGCGTTTTGAACAGAAACGAAAAGGCCACCCCGCAGGGTGGCCTTGGGCGCCGGGGGAGCATCCGGCGCCGGGACGGGGCCGAAGCCTCAGTCCATCTGCTTGAAGTTGAGGCTTGCCCCCTCTTTGATGCCCGAAGGCCAGCGCGAGGTGATGGTCTTGGTGCGGGTGTAGAAGCGGAAGCTGTCGGGCCCGTGCTGGTTCAGGTCACCGAAGGCCGATTTCTTCCAGCCGCCGAAGGTGTGGTAGGCCAGCGGCACCGGGATCGGCACGTTGATGCCGATCATGCCGACGTTGACGCGGTTGGCGAAATCTCGGGCGGTGTCGCCATCGCGGGTGAAGATCGCGGTGCCGTTGCCGTATTCGTGGTCCATCGCGAGTTTGAGGGCTTCCTCGTAGGTCTTGGCGCGGACGGTCGACAGGACCGGCCCGAAGATCTCCTTGCGGTAGATTTCCATGTCCGAGGTGACGTGGTCGAACAGGTGCGGGCCGACGAAGAAGCCGTCTTCATAGCCTTGCAGTTTGAAGTTGCGGCCATCGACGACCAGCTTGGCCCCAGCAGCCACACCGGATTCGACCAGACGCAGGATGTTGGCCTTGGCGGCAGCGGTGACGACGGGGCCGTAATCGACATCGTTGCCGGCGGTGTAGGGGCCGACCTTCAGCTTCTCGATCCGCGGGATCAGCTTGGCGATCAGGCGGTCGGCGGTTTCATCGCCGACCGGAACGGCGACCGAGATGGCCATGCAACGCTCGCCCGCAGCCCCGTAGCCGGCACCCACAAGGGCGTCAGCGGCAAGGTCCATGTCGGCGTCTGGCATGATGATCATGTGGTTCTTGGCGCCCCCGAAGCACTGCACGCGTTTGCCGTTCGCGGTGCCACGGGCGTAGATGTATTCGGCGATCGGGGTCGAGCCGACAAAGCCGATGCCCGCGATTTGCGGATTGTCGAGGATGGCATCGACCGAGACCTTGTCGCCGTTGACGACCTGCAGCACGCCATCGGGCAGGCCAGCTTCCTTGAAAAGCTCGGCCAGCATCAGCGGCACGGAGGGGTCACGTTCCGAGGGCTTCAGGATGAAGGCGTTGCCGCAAGCCAAGGCCGGGCCCATTTTCCAGAGCGGGATCATGGCGGGGAAGTTGAAAGGGGTGATGCCGGCGGCGACACCGATCGGCTGGCGCATGGAGTACATGTCGATGCCGGGGCCGGCGCTGTCGGTGAATTCACCCTTCAGCAGGTGCGGGGCGCCGATGCAGAACTCGATCACTTCAAGGCCGCGCTGGATGTCGCCCTTGGCGTCGGGGACGGTCTTGCCATGCTCGGAGGAGAGGGCCTGCGCCAGCTTTTCCATGTCGCGGTTCAGCAGGCGGACGAATTCCATCATCACGCGGGCGCGGCGCTGCGGGTTGGTGGCGCCCCACTTGACTTGGGCCAGTGCCGCATCGGCGGTGGCGGCGTCAAGTTCTGCCTTGGTGGCAAGGGCCACGCGGGCCTGCACGTCGCCGGTGGCGGGGTTGAAGACATCGGCGAACTTGCCCGACGTGCCGGGAACATGCTTGCCGTTGATCCAGTGACCGATTTCTTTCATGGCGTCCTCCATCTGTTGCGGTGACAATAGTCTTGCGGAAATGCGGAGAACAGGGGCAAGATTTCAAAAGGGCTTTGCAGAATTGCAGGGATGGGGCGCGCCTGTCCGGCGGGGGTGTTGCGATGGATTGGGATGACGTGCGGATCTTCCTTGCGGTGGCGCGGACGGAAAGCCTGTCGGCGGCGGGGCGGGGGTTGAAGATTGATCCGGCGACGGTGGGGCGGCGGATTGCCCGGCTGGAGGATGCCATGGGGGCGCGGCTTTTTGCCAAGGGGCCGCAGGGCTATGCGCTGTCCGAGGAGGGGGCGCGGTTGCTGGGCCATGCCGAGCGGGCGGAAGCGGCGATGGAGGGGGCTGCAGAGGCGCTGACCGGGCCGGAGGGGCTGACGGGGCAGGTGCGGATCGGCGCGCCGGATGGCTGTGCGAATTACCTGCTGCCGCAGGTTCTGGCGCGGATTTGCGACGCCAATCCGGGGTTGGAGGTGCAGATCGTCGCCTTGCCGCGTGTCTTCAACCTGTCGAAACGCGAGGCGGACATGGCGATTGGGGTGTCTCGGCCAGAGGCGGGGCGGTTGACGGTGCAGAAGCTGACGGATTACCGGCTGCATCTGGCGGCCTCGCGCGCCTATTTGGCGGGGCATGGGCCGATCCTTGGGCCGGGCGATCTGCAGGGCCATCGGTTCGTGGGCTATATTCCGGACATGATCTTCGACAAGGAACTGGATTATCTGGCCGAGATTGGCGTGAGGCCGCCGCCCTTGGCGTCAAACTCGGTCTCGGTGCAGCTGAACTTTCTGCGGCATGGCGCAGGGCTGGGGGTGGTGCATGACTTCGCCCTGCCGGCGGCGCAGGAGTTGGTGCGGGTGATCCCCGATCAGATCAGCCTGAAGCGGGCGTTCTGGCTGATCCGCCATGCCGACGACGGGCGGGTGGAGCGGCTGAACCGTTTTGCCGCGCTGCTGACGGCGGAAGTGCGGGCCGAGATGGCGCGGCTGGAGGCTTACTGCGTGCAGGAGGGGTAGGGTGCTGCCTCGCCCGCGACCTTGTCGCAGACGCGGGTCAGGGCCAGCGCGTCGGCGCGGGGACGCCAAAGCGGCGGTGCGGCGTCGAGCGGTTTGTCCTGCGCCGTGCCGCGTTCGGCCCATTGCACGGTGTAGATGTCTTGCGCCCCTTTGAGGACCAGAAACACCATCGCCTCGGACTGGCCGCCGGTGTCGCCGCAGCCGAGGTAGCCTGAAAACACCTCGGTCGCGCCCTTGATCTGGGGCGGCGGCAGGGTGCGGGCGGAGAAGCTGTTGGGGCAGGCCGCCTGATAGCCCTGCGCCAGTTGGGTGGCGACATCGACGACGGCGATCTTGCCGGCAAGGCCCTTGCCGCCAGAGAGGGTGATCATCTGGGTCCAGGCGTCGACCGTCTCGGATTTCGGGGTGAGTTCGAGGAGGTAGGAGCCCTTGTCCTCGGATTCAAAGCCCGGTTTGAAATCGGAGGGCACGGCTATCGCCACCAGTTGGCCATAGACCGGGCTGACGACGATGGTGCCAGCGGCGTGAACGGGAGAGGCCAGCAGGCCAGCCAGGCAAAGGGCAAGACGGAAAACAGGGCGCATGGGAACCTCGGCGTTTTGTCTTGGGTAACGGTTGCGGCGTGTTTCGTCCAGCCTTGTCGAATTGTAATAAAATTGCTGCGCTTGCATAAAACTTGACAGAATCTTGCGATAGGCGCAGATTTGGAAGGACAGGAAAGGGAGGCTCCCATGCTTGTCAGTCATATCCTCAAATCAAAATCCGACGATGGCGTTGTGACGCTGCCACCGGGAACGACGGTGGCGAAGCTGGCCGAGGTGCTGTCGTCGCGCCGGATCGGGGCGGTGGTGATCTCGACCGATGGGCGGGCGGTGGTGGGCATCGTGTCCGAGCGCGATGTGGTGCGGGAATTGGGGCGGCGCGGCCCGGCCTGCCTGACCGACCGGGTGGAAAGCCTGATGACAGCCAAGGTCACGACCTGCAGCCGGCAAGACAGTTCGGATGCGGTGCTGGCCATCATGACAGAGGGCAGGTTCCGCCACATGCCGGTGGTGGAGAAGGATCAGATGGTCGGGCTGATTTCGATCGGCGACGTGGTCAAGGCGCGGTTGATGGAGCTGGCGGCGGAGAAGGATGCGCTGGAGGGCATGATCAAGGGCTTCTGACCGGCTTGACCCGCTGTGACGCTTTGGCTCTTGCGTCTGGTCAAGCACTATTGTTGCGTGGGCAGACCAGTCAGCGAGGGGACCCATGCGCATCGGCCTTTATCCCGGCACCTTCGACCCGATCACCTTGGGTCACATCGACATCATCCAGCGCGCCATGGCGATGGTGGACCGTCTGGTCATCGGCGTTGCGATCAACCGCGACAAGGCCCCCTTGTTCGGGCTGGAGGAGCGGGTGGCGATGGTGGAGGAGGAGTGCCGCGAAATCGCAGCCCGCGTCGGCGGCGAGATTGTGGTGCATCCGTTCGAGAACCTGCTGATCGACTGCGCCCGCGATGTGGGGGCGGGGATCATCATCCGCGGCCTGCGGGCGGTGGCGGATTTTGAATATGAATTCCAGATGGTTGGCATGAACCGCGCGATGGATTCGTCGATCGAGACGGTGTTTTTGATGGCCGATGCGCGGCGCCAGGCGATTGCGTCCAAGCTGGTGAAAGAGATTTGCCGGCTGGGCGGGGATGTGACGAAGTTTGTGACGCCGTCTGTCGATGCGGCGCTGGTGCGGCGGTTGCGGCGCAAGGGTTAGCGACGCCAAAGCGATTGCCGTTCATGGTGCTGGATGGTGGCGGACAGGGTTTCGAACTGGGTCAGGATATAGCCGCGCAGGCGTTTGGCCGCGGGGCTTTGCAGTGCCGTGCGGGCGGTGAGCAGGCCCAGCTTGCGGTCGGGGTGTTCGATCTTCACCTGCAGCGCCGCAACATGGTATTGGCGGCGCAGGGTGAACAGCACCGAATAGGGCAGGACGGTCAGGCTGTCTGAGCCCGAAAGCATGCCCATCACCGCCGACAGGCTGCCGCCGGAAAAGCTGATGCGGATCTTGTCGGCGCTGATCGTGGACAGAACGCGCTGCAGGTCGGCGTAAAGCGGGCTGTTGGTGGGCGGAGAGATCCAGGGAAAGCGTTGCAGGTCGGCCGCGGTGACAGCGGGGCCGTGCAGCAGGGGGTGGCCTTCGCGGGCCGCTATGACATTGCGACCGGGCAGGAGCGGGTCGAAGTGCACGCCCTCGGGCAGGTCTTCCGGGCGCAGGGGGCAGATGGCAAGGTCGAGGGCACCGGACAGAACACGCTCGGACAGGTCGGGGGCGTAGCCGTAGCTTTGCTCGATGCGGACATCGGGGTTTTGCGCCTGGAACCCGGCGATCATCGAGACGATGACGCCGTCCATGAAGACCGGGGTGCCGGCCATGCGGACGGCCCCGGCCTTGCCGACCTTGAAGCTTTGCACGGCTTGGGCTGCGGCTTGGCCCGCCTGCAGGATGCGGCGGCCTTCCTCGGCCAGCCTTGCGCCCAGTTCGGTCGGTTGCAGCGGGCGGCGGTTGGGCAGGAACAGGGGACTGCCCAACCGCGCCTCCAACGCGGCGACCGAGCGGGAGAGCGAGGGCTGCGATTTGCCCAAGGCCGCCGCGCCTTCGGTCAGGCCCCCGGCCTCGACGATGGCGGCGAGGATTTCCAGTTGGCGCGGGTCTATTTTCATAACTTCAAGGTATATAAGCTTCTTGCTTTCCGATCAAGTTCCGCGTTCTTGCAGGCTAGCCTTGCGGTGGGAGGTAACCCATGACCGACGTTGCGGCCTTCGCATTGCGATTTGCCCCGATGCGCCTGCGCTTTGGGACGCCCGCGGCCCCAGCGGTGGCGGCGGAGCTGGAGGCCATGGGCCTGCGCCGCGCCGTGGTGCTGGGCACGCCGGGCCATGGCGCGGCCGCGCGGGCATTTGGCACGCAGGTGGGCGCGCGGGTGGTGGGCACGGTGGCGCTGGCGCAGATGCATACGCCGGTGGAGGTGACAGAGGCGGCCTTGGCCGAGGTTATGGCCCTGGACGCGGATGCTTTGGTGTCGTTTGGCGGCGGATCGGTCACAGGGCTGGGCAAGGCCTTGGCGCTGCGCACGGATTTGCCACAGATTGCGGTGCCGACGACCTATGCGGGGTCAGAGGTGACGGCGATTCTGGGCCAGACTGAAGCTGGCCGCAAGACGACGATCACCGATCCCAAGGTGCAGCCAGAGGCGGTTGTCTATGACCCTCGGCTGATCACCGGGCTGCCGGTTGCGGTTTCGGTGACCTCGGGGTTGAATGCGATGGCCCATGCGGTGGAGGCGCTTTATGCGCAGGACCGCAACCCGCTGACCACGACGCTGGCCCTGCAGGGCCTTGAGGCGATGGTGAAAAGCCTGCCGCAGGTCAGGCAAGATCCGGGCGATCTGACGGCCCGCAGCCAAAGCCAATATGGCGCGTTCCTGTGCGGGCTGGTTCTGGGGCAGGTGGGGATGAGCCTGCATCACAAGCTGTGCCACGTTCTGGGCGGCAGTTTCGATCTGCCGCATGCCGAGACGCATGCCGTGATCCTGCCGCATGCGGCGGCCTTCAACGCGGCGGGGGTGGCGGACCTTCTGGCGCCCCTGGCGGGGGTTCTGGGCTGCGCCACGCCGGGCCTTGGGCTTTGGGATTTTGCCAAGGTGCTGGGGGCGCCGACGAGCCTTCGGTCTTTGGGGATGAAAGAAGAAGATCTGACGCGGGCGGCAGAGATCGCCACGCAAAACGCATATTGGAACCCTCGACCGGTGGAACAGGCAGACCTTCTGGCGCTGCTGCAGGCCGCCTGGGCCGGGGACCAACCACAGGGAGGACACCATGGCTGACATTACGACGGACGTTCTTATCATCGGCTCTGGCCCGGCGGGCTCGGCCACGGCGGCGCTGCTTTCCAGCTATGGCGTCGATAACATGGTGGTCAACCGCTATCGCTGGCTGGCCAACACGCCGCGCGCCCATATCACCAACCAGCGCTGCATGGAGGTGCTGCGCGATCTGGGACGGGATGTGGAGGACGAGGCCTATCTGTTTGCCACACCGCAGGAGAAGATGGGCGAGAACATCTTCTGCGTCAGCCTTGCGGGCGAAGAGATTGGCCGGATGAATTCGTGGGGCACCCATCCGATGTCGAAGGCAGAGCATCTGTTGTCTTCGCCCTGCGAAATGAACGACCTGCCGCAGACCTTCATGGAGCCCTTGCTGTTCAAGACCGCCTGCCAGCGCGGCACGCAAGGCCGGATGAGTGTCGAATATCTGCATCATCTGCAGGATGATACGGGTGTGACGACAACCTGCCGCGACAAGCTGACGGGCAAGGAATTCACCGTCCGGTCGAAGTATCTGGTCGGTGCGGATGGCGGGAATTCGCTGGTGGCCGAACAGGCTGGCCTGCCGTTCGAGGGCAAGATGGGGGTTGGCGGCTCGATGAACATCCTGTTCCGGGCTGACCTTTCCAAATACGTCGCCCACAGGCCCTCGGTTCTGTACTGGGTGATGCAGCCGGGCGCGAATGTGGGCGGCATCGGCATGGGGCTGGTGCGGATGGTCAGGCCGTGGAATGAGTGGCTGATCGTCTGGGGCTATGACATCAACCAGCCCGCCCCGGTGGTGGATGCGGCGATGGCCACCCAGGTGGCGCGGCAACTGGTGGGCGATCCAGAGCTGGAGATCGAGCTGATCAGCGCCAACACCTGGACGGTGAACAACATGTTCGCCACCGACATGCAGAATGGCCGGGTCTTCATCATGGGCGACGCCGCACACCGGCATCCGCCATCGAATGGCTTGGGGTCGAACACCTCGATCCAGGACAGCTTCAACCTTGCGTGGAAGCTGGCGATGGTGGTGAAGGGGCAGGCAGCGCCCTCATTGCTGGACAGCTACACCGTGGAACGCGCCCCGGTGGCGCGGCAGATCGTGACGCGGGCCAACCAGTCGATCGGCGAGTTTGGGCCGATTTTTGGCGCCTTGGGCATGACCGGGGGCATGGATTACGACAAGATCCGCGCCAACATGGATGCGCGGGCTGATGCGACGGCGGCGGCGGAAAAGCAGCGGGCGGCGATCCGCGATGCGATTGCTTTCAAGAAGTACGAGTTTGACGCGCATGGGGTCGAGATGAACCAGCGCTACCGATCAGCCGCCGTGGTGACGGATGGCCAGATGGAGCCGGCGTTTGAGCTGGATGCCGAACTGCACTATCAGCCGACGACTTGGCCGGGGGCAAGGGTGCCGCATGTCTGGCTGTTCGATGCGACCGGCAAGAAGCACTCGACGCTGGACCTGTGTGGGCATGGGCGATTTGCGATTTTCACCGGGATTGGCGGGGAGGCCTGGGCAGAGGCTGCGAAAACGGTCGGCGCCGAATTGGGGATCACGGTTGACGTGCGGTTGATTGGCCCTCGGCGGGCGTGGCTGGATCATACCGGCGACTGGGCGCGGGCGCGCGAGGTGTCGGATTCAGGTGCCGTGCTGGTGCGGCCGGATCACCATGTGGCGTGGCGGTCAGATGCTGTCACCGAACAGCCTGCGGCTGATCTGCGCCGGGTTCTGAAATCCATTCTGGGGCGCTGAGATGGAACCGGGATATTTCACGGAAAGCGACAGCGCCGAGGTTGTGATCGCACGCAATGCGGCGGCGAAGTCTGAACGGCTGAAGGAAGTGATGGCAGTGATCACCCGCCACCTGCACGCAGCGGTGAAAGAGATCGAGCCTACGACCGACGAATGGATGACGGCGATCCAGTTCCTGACGGCCACGGGCCAGATCTGCAATGAATGGCGGCAGGAGTATATCCTGTTCTCTGACATCATGGGCGTGTCGATGCTGGTGGACGCGATCAACAACCGCAAACCCTCGGGGGCTTCCGAAAGCACGGTGCTGGGGCCGTTCCATGTGGCGGATGCGCCGGAATTGCCGATGGGTGCGGATATCTGTCTGGATGCCAAGGGCGAGCCGATGGTGGTGCGGGGGCGGATACTGGATACGCATGGGCAGCCGATTGATCTGGCCAAGATCGACGTGTGGCAGGCCAATGACGAGGGTTTTTATGATGTCCAGCAGAAGGGCATCCAGCCGGATTTCAACCTGCGGGGCGTGTTCCGCACAGGCGCCGATGGGCGGTATTTTTTCCGGGGGGTGAAGCCGAAGTTCTATCCGATCCCGGATGATGGCCCGGTGGGCAAACTGCTGGGCGCCTTGGGGCGGCATCCGTACCGCCCGGCGCATCTGCATTATATCCTTGAGGCGCAAGGGTTTGAGACGCTGGTCACCCATATCTTCGACCCCGATGATCCCTATATCAACACCGATGCGGTCTTTGGTGTGAAGAAAAGCCTGATGGCGAAGTTCGACTGGATCACCGACCCAGACAGGATCAAGGCCGAGGGCATGTCCGGCCCCTTCCATCTGGTCGAACATGACTTCGTGCTGGCAAAAGCCAAATGAGCCTAGCCGGCCAGCACCTGCACCAGTTCGGCCTTCAACTGCAGAATTGCGGTGATGATCTTGCTGCGCTGGTCGGCATAGCGCGAGGTCGGGATCGGGACCGAGATGGCGAAGGTCTCTCCGGCCAAGTCCCGGAAGGCGAAGCCCACGGCAGAGATGCCCTCGGTATGGTCGTCGTTGTCCTCGGCGTAGCCGAGCTTGCGGGCCAGCGCGAGGCGGGCTTGCAGGAGGGGCAGATTGCCGGGGCCATCGCCCCATTCGGCGCGGGCGAGGGTCAGCACCTGATCCTCGGGCAGGATCGACAGGGCGGCGCGGCCATTCGCGGTGGAGGTCAGGGGAAAATGCTCGCCCACGGACGACACGGCGCGCAGGCGGTGGCTGCCTTGGACCTGATCGAGGAAGACCATCTGGCCTTGACGCAGGGCGGACAGGTCGACGGTCTCACCGGTTTCCTGCATCAGGGCGGTCAGGTGCGGGCGGCAGAGCTCGACGGTGTTGTAACGCGCAGCCTCGGCCAGCGATTGCAGTTCGGGGCCAAGGCGAACCCCGGCAGAGCGGGTCGACATCAAGAGGCGCTCGTCGATCAGGGCCGCCACGATGCGCTGCACGGTGGAGCGGGGCAGGCCGACCTTCTCGGCGATCTGGCCCAAGGACAGGCCGGTCTGGCCGTCTTTCAGCGCCCGCAGGATCGCTGCTGCGCGGGCAATGACCTGGATGCCGTCTTTGGATTTGCTGTCGTCGTTCATGGGCGCCCTATGCCAGACCTGCGGGGCCGATTCCAGCCCGCCATGCGGTGCAGGTGTACGCTATCTCAAGAATCTGTTGACCGCAATGTGGTGCATATGTACCGTCATGCAAGACGGCATAGTGCGGGAGGCACCTTGCCCATGAGACCGCTTGAAGGGGGAGGCGCCTAAATGGTCACTGTTCGCGGCATTGAATTTCAGGGGAACCTGGACAACTCGATGGGGTTGGAGTTCTACAACCTGTCGCACCGTTTCGGGTTCCAGCATCCGAACTGGCCCTATTTTCAGGACGTGCAGATCGAGCGCATCCATTACATGGCCAAATCGGGCGTGCTGAGCCAACGCATCACCACCACGATGCACGCGACGACCCACATTGATGCTCCGGCCCACGTGGTGCAGGGCACGCCGTTCATCAATGAAGTCCCGCTGCCGCATTTCTTCGGCACCGGGATCGTGGTTTCGCTCCCGAAGAAGAAGTGGGAGCCGATCACGGGCGACGATCTGGAGGCCGCCTGCGGTCATGCGATCCGCCCCGGCGACGTGCTGATCATCAACACCGGGTGGCACAAGCAATATGAAGACGGCGATTACTTCGCCTATTGCCCGGGTTTCGTGCCCTCGGCCGGCGAGTGGATGGTCAGGAAGGGCGTCAAGGTCGTCGGCCATGACACGCAGGCCAATGACCACCCGCTGGCCACCGCGATTGGGCCGCAGAGGAATGGGCCTTTGTTACCGCATCTGAAGAAGGAATACTTCGAATGGTCGGGCGGGCGCGACTGGGCGGATGACTTCCCGGATTGGGAGCCGGTGCACCAGATCCTGTTCAAGGCCGGTATCCTCGGGATTGAAAACGTGGGTGGTGATCTGGATGCGGTGACCGGCAAGCGCTGCACCTTTGCCTTCTTCCCGTGGAACTGGGACCGCGGCGATGGCTGCATCATCCGGCTGGTGGCGATGATCGACAAAAGCCAAGGCTACCGGATCGAGGCTGGGGAAGCGTTCTGACTGTCTTTGGCGGCGGAGCGGGGGGCCAGCCCCCCGCACCCCCCGGGATATTTAGGAACAAATGAAAAGGGCTGGGAGGCCGTTGTCGTGCTGGTGAAACGCTTTGAGGATGCCAAGAGCTATGAGGCGCCGAACCATCGTGGTGTCGTGGGCTTGCGCTTGCAGGGGTTTGAAGAGGGCGGGCCTGTCAACCAATGGGTCGGTTTGTCCCAATTCCTGCCGGGCGGCGGGGCCGGGCCGGATTCAACGCCGTTCGAGAAGGTTTATGTCGTGCTGGAAGGGATGATGACGGTGATCACTGGCGGGGTGGAGACGGTGCTGGGGCCGATGGATTCAGCCACCATCGCGCCCGGAGAAGTGCGAGAGATCGTCAACCGCTCGAACCATGTCTGCAAGATGCTGGTTGTTATTCCATATCCGACAAAGGTGCCGTCATGAGCTTGCCCGATCCGATGAAGATGTTTGACATACGTGGCAAGGTGGCCCTGATCACCGGAGCCTCGGGCGCTTTTGGCGTGGTGGCGGCAAGGGTCTTGGCAGGGGCCGGGTGCCGGTTGGTGCTGGCGGCCGGGAAGGCCAGTGAACTGGCGGCGATTGCCGCGGAGTGCCGCGAGGGCGGGGCCGAGGTGGTGGAGGTGAACACCCGGCCCGACAGCGAGGCGGCTTGCGGGGCGCTGGTTGCGGCGGCGGTTCAGGCCTTTGGGGGGCTGGATATTCTGGTCGTGGCCAGTGGCATGAACAAGGTGGCCAAGATTGACGAAATGGCACCGGAGACGTTCCTGAATGTCATGGATGCCAATGTCACGCAGTCCTGGCTGCTGGCGCGAGCGGCGACGGTGCAGATGAAGGCGCAGGGGACGGGGGGCAAGATTGTGCTGGTCTCCTCGGCCCGGGGACTGCTGGGGCATCCGGCGGGGTATACGGCCTACTGTGCCAGCAAGGCGGCGGTGGATGGGATGACCAAGGCGCTGGGCTGCGAGTTGGGGCCGTTGGGGATCACGGTCAATGCCATTGCGCCGACGGTGTTCCGGTCTCCGCTGACGGAATGGATGTTTGCCGACAATGACCACGCGAGAACGGTGCGGGCGGGGTTCCTTGCGCGGGTGCCGAAGGGGCGGCTGGGCGAGGCGGAGGATCTGGCGGGGCCGCTGTTGTTCCTGGCCTCGAAGGCCAGTGACTTTTACACCGGGCATATCTTGTATGCTGACGGCGGCTACACGGCGGGATGACATGAAGAACCTGCAGACAGCGGTGATTGGCGCGGGGCTGATGGGGCATGGCATTGCCCTGACCTTGGCGCGCGCCGGGCAGTATGTCGCGGTAACGGATCCGATGCCAGAGGCGCGGGCGGCCTTGCCGGGGCGCGTCACGGACAGTCTGCATCTGATGGGCGTGTCAGAGGCCGAGACGGCAAGGGTGCTGAAGCGGATCGAGGTGTTTGACAGCGTGGCGGGTGCGGTGCGGGGCGCGGCCTTTGTGTTTGAGGCGGCGCCGGAGAAGATGGCGCTGAAGCAGGCGATCTTTGCGGAAATTGAAGCCTCGGCGCCGGACACGGCGATCTTGTGCTCCAACACCTCGGTGATGCCGATCACCGAGATCATGTCAGGTTTGAAGGACAAGACCCGCGCCTTGGGCACCCATTGGTGGAACCCGCCGCATCTGATCCCCTTGGTGGAGGTGATCCGGACAGTGGACACGTCCGAGGCGGCGATGCAGGCCACGATGGACCTGCTGGCAGAGGCCGGGAAAACGCCGGTGCGGGTGGAGAAGGATGTGCCGGGCTTCATCGGCAACCGCTTGCAGCATGCGCTTTGGCGCGAGGCGATCAGTCTGGTGGAGCGGGGCATCTGCGATTCGGCCTCGGTCGATGCGGTGATCAAGGCCAGCTTCGGGCGCAGGTTGACGGTGTTGGGGCCGCTGGAGAATGCCGATCTGGTCGGCACCGATCTGACGCTGGACATCCACAACACCGTGCTGGCTGATCTGGAGAACAGGCCGGGTCCGTCGCCGCTGTTGCAGCAGATGGTGGCGGAGGGGCGGTTGGGGATGAAATCGGGACAGGGGTTCCGCACCTGGACGCCCGAGCAATCGGCGGCCTTGCGGGCCAAGGTGGTCAGCCACTTGCTGGCGCTGGAAAAGGTGCTGGAGGGGTAGATGCGCTTTGACCAGGGGATGGACCTTCTGAAGCCCGGCCATATCGGGATGGAAACCGGCGTCGTCGACTATGACGATGGCTTCAGGACCGTCTGTGCGCGGACACGGATTCCCGGGGTGAAGGCCCGGATGGTGGAAGGGTGGTTCGGCCATCTGGACGAGACCGCGCCGCACGCGCTTTGGCATCGGGCAGACCATCTGGTCTGGGGCTTGAAAGGGCGGACGGGGAACGCCCGGGACGGGACCTTGCGTCTGGCACATATCTATCTTGGCGGTTCCGACCGCCCGGTCTGCAAGCTGCGCCTGCATTTCTGCGACCCGGCGGCGTTTTTCCAGCCTGCCGACCATGCGCGATTGAACGGTGTGGCGATCTGTGCGCGGATTGGGCTGCTGGGGACGCCGGTCGATCTTGGCCTGATGACCCAGGTTGTTACGAACACCACGCAGGGCTGCGAGATGCAGTCGAACTTCTTGCTGGGCCATATCGAAAGCCGGGATCGGGATCATCCGATCCCCGCCGACGTCGCCCGCGCCCTGCGGCACGAACACGTTACGGCGGACCTTGCCCGTCGCCTGCACCGGCATGCGCGCGAGGAACTGTCTTTTCTTAGCGAAATTCTGCCCCTCCTGTATCGTCAGGTGGCGCAGGACCAAATCTCTGACCCGGCGGCAGGACACGACACAAGACCGGGCAGGTTCAACATTCACTCTGGGAGGAAAGAATGGCTCACTTCACCTACACACGACGCAAGTTCATCGCCACGACCGGCGGTCTGATCGCGGCTCCGGCGCTGTTGCGCGCCACCCGCGCTTCGGCGGCGGATGCGGTTTTCAAGGTTGGCTTTGTGGCGCCGACCACCGGCCCGCTGGCCGGCTTCGGCGAGGCGCAGGACTGGATCATTGCCGGTCTGAAGGACGCGCTGGCCGGTCTGCAGAACAACGGCAAGCCGGTGCAGATCCAGCTGATCACCAAGGACAGCCAGTCCAACCCCAACACCGCTGCCCAAGTCGCGCAGGATCTGATCCTGAATGAGGGCGTGCAGCTGATGCTGACCCACGCCACGCCGGACACCACCAACCCGGTGGCCGACCAATGCGAGTTGAACGAGATCCCCTGCATTTCCACCAACGCCCCGTGGCAGCCCTATTTCTTCGGTCGGGGTGGCAAGCCGGATGTCGGCTTCAACTACACCTACCACTTCTTCTGGGGGCTTGAGGATATCATCGCGAACTACACCGCGATGTGGGACGCCTCGGGGGCTGCCAAGAAGATCGGTGGCCTGTTCCCCAATGACGCCGATGGCAATGCCTGGGGCGATGCGAAACTGGGTCTGCCGGGCCCGCTGGCCGCGGCGGGTTACACGTTGACCGATCCGGGCCGCTATCAGCCCCTGAACAATGACTTCACCAGCCAGATTTCCGCCTTCAAGGCGGCGGGCTGCGAGATTGTGACGGGCGTGATGATCCCGCCGGATTTCGCAACCTTCTGGGCGCAGGCCGCGCAACAGGGCTTCAAGCCGAAAGTCGCGACCATCGGCAAGGCGCTGTTGTTCCCGGCTTCGGTGGATGCGCTGGGCGATCGGGGGGATGGGCTGACCACGGAAGTCTGGTGGACGCCGGATTACCCCTATTCCTCGTCGTTGACCGGCCAGTCGGCCAAGGACTTTGGCGCGGCCTATGTCAAGGACACCGGCAAGCCGTGGACGGCCACCTTGGGCTTCAGCCATGCGATCTTCGAAGTCGGTCTGGATGTGATCAAACGCGCGGCAGATCTGGGCGACAAGGCCGCGATCATGGATGCCATCACCAAGACCAACCTCAACACGTTGGTCGGGCCGATCAACTGGGCCAATGGGCCTGTCAAGAACGTGACCAAGACCCCGCTGGCGGGCGGTCAGTGGCAACGGGTGGACGGCAAGCTGGAGCTGAAGATCGTCAACAACAAGCAGAACCCGCAGATCCCGGTCACCGGCGATCTGAAACTTCTGGCCTGATGACATGCCGGGAGCCCTTGGGCTCCCGGCCCACCAAAAGCAGATCAGGGACACCGGGGAACCGGTTTGTCCCGCACGGTCTGCGATAGAAGAAGCTGGCGCATGACCCTGTTATCTCTGGAAAACCTGTCGAAAAGCTATGGTGCGCTGCGGGTCACGGATGATGTGTCCCTGACCGTGGCCGCTGGCGAGATCGTGGGCATCCTTGGCCCCAACGGCGCGGGCAAGACCACGCTGTTCAATCTGATCGCGGGCACCGTGAAGCCCAATGCCGGGCGCGTCATGTTCAAGGGGCAGGATGTCAGCGCGCTGGACGCCTCGGCCCGCTGCCGCATGGGGATTTCGCGCAGTTTCCAGATCCCGCATCCCTTCAATGGCATGACGGTGTATGAGAATATTCTGGTCGGGGCGACCTTTGGCCGACCCTCGGCGCAGGGGGCAGAGGGGCGCGCGGCAGAGGTGCTGCGCCTGACAGGCCTTGCGCGCCGCGCCAATGACCGGGCCGGCGCGCTGACCCTGCTGGAGCGCAAGCGGCTGGAGATGGCGCGGGCGCTTGCCACCGATCCCGCCCTGCTTTTGCTGGATGAAATCGCCGGTGGGCTGACCGAACGCGAATGTCTGTCCCTGCTGGATGCCATCCGCGAGGTGCATTCGACGGGCGTGACCATCGTCTGGATCGAGCATGTCGTGCATGCACTTTTGTCGGTCGCGCAGCGCTTGGTGGTGGTGGATTTCGGTCGCAAGATTGCCGATGGGTTGCCGGCGGAGGTTCTGGCGTCCAAGGATGTGCAATCGGTCTACATGGGGGCGGAAGAGCATGTCTGAGGGGCTGCACGTTCAGGACATCGAAAGCTTCTACGGTGATTTCAAGGCCTTGCATGGCGTGTCGCTGGCCTTGGAGCCGGGAAAGGTGCTGGCCTTGATCGGGGCCAACGGGGCGGGGAAGTCGACGCTTCTGAAGTCGATCTGCGGACTGGTCTCGCCCAAGGCGGGCAGCGTCACTTGGAACGGCAAGAATATCACCGGCCAGCCGGGCAGCCAGACCGTCGCCATGGGCATTGCACTGGTGCCGGAAGGGCGGCGGTTGTTCAAATCGCTGTCGGTCGAGGAGAACCTGATCCTGGGCGGTCAGGTGGGACGCAAGGGGCCGTGGAGCCTGAAGACGCTGTACGATCTGTTCCCGATCCTGAAGGAAAAGCGCAACCAGCCCGCCACCAGCCTGTCGGGTGGGCAACAGCAGATGGTGGCCATCGGGCGGGCGCTGATGTCGAACCCCGATCTGGTGCTGTTTGACGAGCTTTCGCTGGGCCTGGCGCCCATCGTCATCAAGGACATCTACGCCCAACTGCCCAAGATCACCGGGCAGGGGATGAGCGCCATTCTGGTCGAGCAGGACGTCACCCGCGCCTTGGGGTCGGCCAGCCAGTTCCTGTGCCTTGCCGAGGGGCGGGTGTCGTTGGCCGGGCGTCCGGGGGATCATTCCCGCGACGCCATCTCTGCCGCCTATTTCGGGACCTAAGATGGATATTCTGAACACAATCCTGCAAGGCGTCCTTGTTGGCGGCCTTTATGCGCTGTTCGCCGCGGGCCTGTCGCTGATCTTCGGCGTGATGCGGCTGGTCAACATTGCCCATGGCGACCTGATCGTGCTGGCCGCCTATATCGCGATGGAGGTCATCAAGCTGACCGGCCTGCCGCCGCTTCTGGCGCTGGTGTTCGTGGTGCCGATCATGGCCGCCTTCGGCTATGCCCTGCAACGCGGCATCCTGAACCGCACCCTTGGCGGCGACCTTCTGCCGCCGCTGCTGGTGTCCTTCGGCCTGTCGGTGATCCTGCAGAACGGGTTGCTGGCCGTCTTCACGGCTGACAGCCGCAAGCTGGATGCGGGCGCGCTGGAGACGGCTTCGGTGACCCTTGGCGGCATTTCCATCGGCCTTTTGCCGGCACTGATGTTCGGCACGGCCGTGGCGGTCATCGCGGGGTTGCAGTACCTGTTTTACAACACGGCCTTGGGTCGCGCCTTCCGCGCCACCTCGGACGATGCCGAGATTGCTGAACTGATGGGGCTGGACCGCCGCAAGGTCTATGCCTGGGCGATGGCCCTGTGCCTTGGTGTCGTGGCGATTGCGGGCGTGTTCCTTGCGATCCGCTCCAACTTCGACCCTTTCATGGGGCCGGGCCGGCTGATCTTCGGCTTTGAGGCGGTGATCATCGGCGGGCTTGGCAACCTGTGGGGGACGCTGGCGGGCGGGGTGATCCTGGGCGTGGCCCAAGGCCTTGGCGCGGCCATTGACCCCGGTTGGCAGATCCTTGCAGGCCACGTCGCCTTCCTGCTGATCCTGGCGCTGAAACCGCGCGGCCTGTTTCCGAGGATGGACGGATGACCCAATTCAGCCTTTCCCGCTCCACGCCGACCTCCCGCGCCGCGGGTGCCATCGCCGTGCTGCTGCTGGCCCTTCTGGCGGCGGCGCCGTGGTGGGCCTCTTCCGCCTTCCTGCATCTGGCGGGCGAGTTCGCCGTCTATCTGGCCCTCGCGACGCTGTGGAACCTGCTGGCCGGGTATACCGGCCTCGTCTCGGTGGGCCAGCAGGCCTATGTCGGTCTGGGCGGCTATCTGACCTTTTGCCTGGCGCTGTTCTTGGGGGTGAACCCGCTTCTGGCCATTCCGCTAGCAGGGATTGCGGCGGCACTGATCGCCATTCCGGTTGCGTCTTTGGTGTTCCGCCTGCAGGGGGCGTATTTCGCCATCGGAAGCTGGGTGATGGCCGAGGTGTTTCGTCTGGTGGCCGCGCAGGCCACGGTCTTGGGGGGCGGATCGGGCATCTCGTTGCCGGCCGAAGTCACCAAACAGCTGGGCGCAAAATGGCTGCGCGAGGCGTCGATCTTCTGGGTGGCGCTGGCTTTGGGGGCGGGCTGTCTGGCCTTGGTCTACCTGCTGTTGCGCTCGCGCATCGGGCTGGCCCTGACCGCAATCCGCGACAGCGAGGTCGCTTCGACGTCGCTGGGCATCCGGATCGGCTCGGTCAAGCATGTGCTGTACATCGTTGTGGCGGGGCTGACGGCGATGATCGGGGCGTTGATTGCATTGCAGAAACTGCGCGTCTCGCCGGATGCGTCCTTTAGCGTCAACGACTGGACGGCCTTTGTGATCTTCATCGTCGTCATCGGCGGCATCGGCACCATCGAGGGGCCGATTGTCGGGACCGTGGTCTATTTCCTGCTGCGGCAGTTTCTGGCGGACTATGGCACGATCTACCTGCTGTTACTGGGCACCTTGGCCATTGTGATCATGCTGGCGGCCCCCAAGGGCCTGTGGGGCTATGCGGCAGAGCGGTTTGGCTGGTCGCTGTTCCCGGTGGGCTACCGCATCAAATTCACCGACACCGCACCGACTTCTGGCAAGGACTGAGCCATGGCCAAGCGCCCCAAGACGATCATCACCTGCGCCATCACCGGGGCGATCCACACCCCCACCATGTCGGACGCGCTGCCTTACACGGCAGACGACATCGCGGTTCAGGCGATTGCCGCGGCTGACGCGGGCGCGGCGATCCTGCATCTGCACGCGCGCAGGCCCGCGGATGGGGGCGTGTCCATCAACCCGGAGGATTTCGCGGCCTTTCTGCCCCGCATCAAGCAGGCGACGGGAGCGGTGGTGAACATCTCCACCGGCGGCAGTCTGAAGAACACCATCGAAGAGCGCATCGCGCCCGCCCTGCGCTTCTCGCCCGAGATGTGCAGCCTGAACATGGGGTCGATGAACTTCTCGTTTCATCCGCTGGCCAAGCGCTACGACAGCTGGAAGTTCGACTGGGAGAAAGAGTATGTCGAGAATTCCGACACCTATATCTTCCGCAACACCTTCCGCGATATTGCCAATGTGGCAAAGACCCTCGCGCCGCACGACATCAAGTTCGAACATGAATGCTATGATGTCGGGCACCTGTATAACCTGCGGTTCTGCATGGACATCGGGCTGTTCAAGGCGCCGATCTTCATCCAGTTCATCTTCGGCATCCTGGGCGGCATCGGGCCAGAGGTCGACAACCTGATCTTCATGAAGCGCACTGCCGACCGGCTGTTTGGCGACGATTACCGCTGGTCCGTCCTTGGCGCGGGTGGCGCGCAAATGTCCTTGGCGACCACCGCCAGCCAGATGGGCGGCAACGTGCGGGTCGGGCTGGAGGACAGTTTACAGATCGCGCGCGGCAAGTTGGCCACGTCGAATGCCGAACAGGTCGCCAAGATCCGCCACATCGTCGAGGATCTGGGTTGTGAGGTGGCCTCGCCCGACGAAGCGCGCGAGATTCTGGGCCTGAAGGGGGGCGAGAGGACCAACTTCTGACCGGCCCCGCGTCGACCTGTGGCATCCCGGCCATTGCGCGGGGCGGTGTCTTCGTGTCATTCAAAGACCGGACAAAACACGAACCCCGGAAAGACCAATGTCATGGTGACCCTGAAACAGATTGCCAATGCCGTCGGCGTCTCTCAGGCCACCGTGTCGCGGGTGTTGAATTTTGATGCGACGCTGTCGGTTTCACCGCAGACCCGCCAGTCGATCATCGAGACCGCAGAGGCGATGTCCTATGCCACGCCCCGCGCCCGTCAGAAGGCCAAGGCCGACCGCGAGGAAAGCCCGACCAAGATCGTGCTGGTCCACTTCCTGCGCCCCGATCAGGAATTTGCCGACCCCTATTACGTCGCCATGCGGCTGGGCATCGAAAGCCGCTGCGCCGCGCTGCGGGTTGAGACGGTGAAAGTTTACCACTCGGAATCGCTGCCCGACCCCGAGATCATTGCCGCCGCGTCGGGTGTCATCGCCATCGGCATGCTGGAGGAGGACCATATCGCCTTCCTCAAGGCCCACGCCAAGCATCTGGTCTTTGCCGACTATGCCCCGCCCGACGACGAGATTGACGCCGTGCAAAGTGATTTCACCATCGCGATGCGACGGCTTCTGGCCGCATTGCACGCCTCTGGCTATCGGCGGATCGGCTTTGTCGGCTGGCAGATCAGGAATGACAAAGGCATCTTCCGAGCCCGCGAAAAGCGCCACATGGCTTATGTCGAGTGGATGGAGGCGGCCGGGATCTATGACCCCGACATCTGCCAGATCGACTGGAACACCGAGGAATCCGGCTATCGTCTGACGCAATCCGTGCTGTCGCGGCCCAACCGGCCCGAGGCGTTGATCTGCTGCAACGACAACATGGCCGTGGGCGCCTACCGCGCCATTCACGAATTGGGCCTGCGCATTCCCGATGACATTGCAGTGGCCTCGTTCAACGATATCTCGGTGGCGCAGTTTCTCAACCCGCCACTGTCCACCGTGCATCTGCCTGCCGCCGAAATCGGCGAGACGGCCGTGGATATGCTGATGGAGCGGATCGGTGGCCGGCAGATCGCCAAGCACACGGTTCTTGCCGCGCGGATGATCTGGCGCGGCAGTGCCAAGGGGCATAACTGATCGCGGATTGCTGCCATCGCTCTGCTGCGATGCGGCGAATAAATTTTTACTAAAAAATTTGACAGAATTTTTCCGCTCGGCTAGCCTTTCCCGGACGGGGAAAATAGGCCCCGCATTTTGGGAGGAATGACATGAAGCCTTTCGGTTTTAGCCTGCGCACAAGCGTTCTCGCCGCAGCGGGCCTGCAACTGTTGACCGCGACCATGGCGCTGGCCACCGACGTCACGGTCTGGTGCTGGGCCCCGGAATTCAACGGCGCCGCGATGAACGAGGCCATCTCGCGCTATACCGCCACCCACAAGGACGTGAACATCAAGGTCGTGGATTTCGCCAAGGCCGACCTTGAACAGAAGCTGCAGACGCAACTGGCCTCGGGTCAGACGGCGGGTCTGCCGGATATCGTTCTGATCGAAGACTATGGTGCCAAGAAATACCTTCTGTCCTTCCCCGGTGCCTTCGAGCCGCTGACCGACAAGATCGATTATACCAAGTTCGCCCCCTACAAGGTTGAACTGGCCACGGTGGACGGCAAGACCTATTCGCTGCCCTTCGACTCGGGCGTCTCGGGTTTGTTCTACCGCTCTGACCTTCTGGAAAAGGCCGGCTACAAGGCCGATGACCTCAAGGACATCACCTGGGATCAGGTGATCGAGATTGGCAAGAAGGTCTTCGCAGCCACCGGCAAGCCGCTCTTCTCGATCGACCAGAACGACGCGGGTGCGATCCGCATCATGATGCAATCGGCCGGATCGTGGTACTTCAAGGCGGATGGTTCGGCCAATATCAAGGGCAACCCGGTCTTCAAAGCCGCACTGTCCACCTGGGTCAAGATGCTGCAGACCAAGGAGCTTTATAAGCCTGTATCGGGCTGGGGTGATTATACCGGCGCCTTCAACAACGGCGATGTGGCGGGCGTCTTCACCGGCGTGTGGATGACTGGCGGCATCAAGGGCGACAACATGTCCGGCAAATGGGCCGTGGCGCCGACGCCGAAGCTGGCGGGCGTGGATGGGGCGACCCATTATTCCAACCTGGGCGGGTCAAGCTGGTACGTCTTGTCCTCGGCCCCGGCCAAGGATGCGGCGATCGACTTCCTGAAAACCGAATGGGCATCGGACGTCGACTTCTACCAGAAGATCCTGGTGGGGCAGGGCGCCTTCTCGTCCTTCCTGCCGGCGCGTGATGGCGCGGCCTATTCGGCCAAGGATGACTACTTCGGGGGGCAGGCCGTCTGGGCAGATTTCTCGGATTGGCAAGCCAAGATCCCGGGCGTGAACTACGGCATCTTCACCAACGAGGCGGACGCTGCCGTGACCGCGCAACTGCCGGGCCTTGTGGCCGGTGGTGACATCGACGCTGCGATCTCTGCGATCGACGCGCAGGTCGCGCAGCAAATGCAGTAAGGCGTTCCTCCCGCCGGAAGGGTCCTTGATGTGACTGCGGTCAGGTCGGGGACCCCGAAAGCGGTCCTGCCAACACCGGCGTCAGGGCCGGGCCTGCGCCGCGACCCCTGCGGGCCGCGGCGGTCTGGACCCCGAACGGGGGCTGCTGCATCAGGGAATGATCATGGCAAAAGGCGTCACGGGCGTGCGGGAAAGTTGGGCTGGCTGGGCCTTCATCGCCCCGGCCATGATCCTGTTGGGCCTGTTCATGATCTATCCGATCTTCTGGTCGCTGTGGATGAGCGTGCAGACCGGCAAGGGTCTTGCCTTCCACTTCGGCGGCTTTGCCAACATCATCCGGCTGACCAAGGACCCGGTGTTTCAGCACGCCCTGTCCAACACGCTGATCTTTCTGGTCGTGCAGGTGCCGATCATGATCGTTCTGGCGCTGCTGTTTGCGGTGGCGCTGAACAACCCGCGCCTGCGTGGCCGCGCCATCTTGCGCACCGCGATCTTCCTGCCTTGCGTCACCTCGCTTGTCGCCTATTCGGTGCTGTTCAAATCGATGTTCGCCTCGGATGGCGTGGTCAATGACACGCTGATGGCGCTGCATGTGATCAGCGCCCCCATCGGCTGGATGATCGACCCGTTCTGGGCCAAGGTTCTGATCATTCTGGCCATCACCTGGCGCTGGACCGGTTACAACATGGTCTTCTATCTGGCCGCCCTGCAGAACATCGACCCCTCGATGTACGAGGTCGCGCGGATCGACGGCGTGCCGCCTTGGGCGCGCTTCACCCGCATCACCATCCCGATGTTGAAGCCGGTGATCTTGTTCACCACGGTTCTGTCCACCATCGGCACGTTGCAGCTGTTCGACGAGGTCAACACGATCACCGCAAGCGCAGGTGCCGGGGGGATGCCGGCGGATTCGACGCTGACGCTGTCGCTCTACATCTACAACCTGTTGTTCAAGTTCGTGCCGAACTACGGCTACGCGGCCACGGTGTCCTGGCTGATCGTGATCATCGTCGGCATCCTGTCGTGGATTCAGTTCCAGGTGGCGAAGGATCGCTAAGATGAGAAATCCCATAGCCCTGATCCTGAGCCTGTCGTCCCAAGCCCTGATGTGGCTGGCGGCCTTCATCTCGGTCTTTCCCTTCTACTGGATGGTGGTCGGTGCCACCAACACGGCGGTCGAGATCACCGGCGGCAAGGCCACTTTCGGCAGCCACCTGGTCGAGAACATCACCAAATTCTTTGCTTCTGCCGATGTGCTGCGGGTGTTCTTCAACTCGGCCGTCGTGTCGATCACCGGGACGTTGCTGACGCTGACCGTCACGTCGCTGGCCGGTTACGGGTTCGAGATCTTCAAGTCGAAAACGCGCGACCGGATTTTCGGCGGCTTGCTGCTGCTGCTGTCGGTCCCTTTCGCCGCGCTGATCGTGCCCCTGTTCATGATGTTCTCGCGCGCGGGGCTGATGAATTCCTATCTTGGCATCATGCTGCCCGGCATCGCCGCCATCTTCATGATTTTCTACTTCCGCCAGAACACCAAGGCCTTCCCGCACGAGTTGCGCGATGCCGCCCTGTTGGACGGGCTGAAGGAATGGCAAGTTTTCGTCTATATCTACATCCCCGTCATGCGTTCAACCTATGCCGCCGCCATGATCATCGTCTTCATGTCGAACTGGAACGCTTACCTTTGGCCGCTGATGGTCGTGCAACAAAATGAAATGAAAACAATCACTTTGGAGGTGGCTTCCTTGGCATCCGCTTATACCCCCGACTACGGCCTGATCATGATCGCCAATGTTCTGGCGACCCTGCCGACCGTTCTGGTCTTCTTCCTGCTGCAGCGTCGCTTCGTCGAAGGCATGCTCGGCTCCGTCAAATAAGGTTTGAAATGCGCATCCTGACTGACTTCAACGAGGACTGGCTGTTCGAAGGGCGCGACCGTGTGCGCCTGCCGCACAATGCGGTTGAACTGCCGTTCTCGTATTTCGACGAGAAGGCCTATCAGCGTCCCTTCACCTATGACAAGGCGATCACCAATGATCCGTCATGGGAAGGCCGCGAGGTCAGTCTGCGCTTTGACGGGGCGATGGCAAATGCCAAGGTCCGCCTGAATGGTGTCGACATCGCTGCCCATGCCGATGGCTACACGCCGTTTGTGGCTCGCCTGACGCCACATCTGAAACCCGGCGTCAATCATGTGAATGTGCTGATCGACGGCACGGAAAATCCTGCGATCCCGCCCTTTGGCGGCGTGATCGACTATCTGACCTATGCCGGCATTTACCGCGAAGCCTGGCTGGAAGTGACGACCCCGGTCTTCATCGAGAAGGTCAAGGTCGAGACCCCCGATGTGCTGACCCGGCCCCAAGTCTCTGCCCGGGTCTGGCTGGGCAATCCGCAAGGTCTGGCGCTGTCGGGCACGCTGACGGCCCTGTTGAAGGATGGGTCGGGCGCCGTTGTGGCATCCAGCACTGTTGCCGCAGCCCCCGAAGTCACCCTGACCTTCGCAGCCCCCGGCGTGACCCTGTGGAGCCTTGAAACACCCGCGCTTTACACGCTGGACCTGACCCTTGCGACAGCGCAGGGCGAAGACACCCACGCCACCCGCTTCGGTTTTCGCGACGTCGCATTTACGGCCCAGGGCTTCCACCTCAACGGCAAGGCGCTGAAACTGCGGGGTCTGAACCGGCACCAGTCGTTCCCCTACATCGGTTATGCCTTGGGCAAAGCGGCGCAGGAGCGCGATGCGGAGATCTTGAAGCATGAGTTGCGGGTAAACATGGTGCGCACCTCGCACTACCCGCAGAGCACGCATTTCCTGAACCGCTGCGACGAGTTGGGCCTTCTGGTGTTCGAGGAAATTCCCGGCTGGCAGCATATCGGCGATGCGGCGTGGCAGGCCGCCTCGGTGCAAAATGTCCGTCACATGATCACGCGGGACTGGAACCATCCTTCCATCGTGATCTGGGGTGTGCGCATCAACGAAAGTCAGGACAACCACGATTTCTACGTGGCCACCAATGCCATGGCCAAGTCGCTGGACACCACCCGCCCGACGGGCGGCGTGCGATACATCACGGACTCCGAACTGCTCGAAGACGTCTACACGATGAATGACTTCATCCTCGGGAATGAGGAGCAGGGCGGCAACCGGCCAAGAACCCCGCTGCGGCCTCAGCAAGAGGTCACAGGGCGGCCGGATGTCGTGCCTTACATGATCACCGAATACGGTGGCCACATGTACCCGACCAAAAGCCACGATCAGGAACAGCGGCAGGCCGAACACGTCATCCGCCACCTTGACGTGCTGAACGCCATGTATGGTGACCCGCAGATCGCGGGCGCCATCGGCTGGTGCGCCTTTGACTACAACACCCACAAGGATTTCGGCGCCGGCGACCGCATCTGCCACCACGGCGTGATGGACATGTTCCGTGAGCCGAAATTTGCAGGTTACGCCTATGCCAGCCAATCCGAACCCGCCGAGGGGATCATCCTGCAACCCGTGACCTTCTGGGCGCGGGGCGAGCGCAACATCGGCGGCGTCCTGCCCTTGCTGATCTTGACCAACTGCGACGAGGTCGAACTGCGCTACGGCAACCATCCGCCCAAACGCGTCGGCCCTGATCGGGACCGCTTCCCGCATTTGCCGCACCCGCCCGTCATTCTCGATCAACGCCATTTCACCAAGGACGAGTTGGGGCTGTGGGGTATGTCTTGGGAACATGCGACAATCACGGGCTTTGTCGGCGGCACGGCAGTTGCGCATCTGACTTATGCTTCGGATCCTGTGGCCACCACCCTGCAGGTCGTCTCCGATGCCAGCCGCATCGGGCCGCATGACGCGGTGCGGGTGATGGTGCGCGCGCTGGATCAGGCCGGCCACAAGCTGCCCTTCTTTCCCGAACCCGTCTCGATCACCGTCACCGGGGCCGGACGCCGGATCGGACCGGGCTTCGTGCCCTTGCGTGCCGGGTCCACCGGCTTCTGGGTGCAGGCCACCGGCAAGGGCGAAATCACCATCACCGTCACCAGTGACCGCCTCGGCGTGTCGGTCACCCAGATCTCAGCGGAGTAGCCATGTCCGGACTGACCCTGAAAGGCCTGCGCAAAGCCTACGGCGCCGTCGAGGTGATCAAAGGCGTCGACCTTGAGATCCTTCCGCAGGAATTCGTCGTCTTCGTCGGCCCCTCGGGCTGCGGTAAATCCACCCTGTTGCGGATGATCGCCGGGTTGGAGACGATCACCGGCGGCGATCTGACCATCGGTTCGCGCCGGGTCAACGAGGTTGACGCCAGCCAGCGCGGCATTGCGATGGTGTTCCAGTCCTACGCGCTTTACCCGCACATGAACGTGCGCGAAAACATGGGCTTCGCGCTGAAATTCGCCGGCGCCTCGAAACAGGAAATCACCCAGCGCGTCGATGCCGCCGCCAAGATCCTCGGCCTTGGGGCCTTGATGGACCGCAAGCCCAAGGATCTGTCGGGCGGCCAACGCCAGCGCGTCGCCATCGGCCGCGCCATCGTGCGCGAACCGCAGGTGTTCCTGTTCGACGAACCGCTGTCGAACCTGGATGCCGAACTGCGCGTCCATATGCGGATCGAGATCGCCCGCCTGCATCAAGAGCTGAAGGCCACGATCATCTACGTGACGCACGACCAGATCGAGGCGATGACCCTTGCCGACAAGATCGTGGTGATGCGCGAAGGCCGCGTCGAACAGGTCGGCGCGCCGCTGGACCTGTATGACAATCCCGACAACCTGTTTGTCGCGGGCTTCATCGGCAGCCCTAAGATGAACTTCCTCAAGGCCGTGGTTGCGGGATCAAGCCTGACCCTGCCCGAACTGAACCAGACCCTGCCGCTGCCGCCGATCGTCACCCGGCTGTCTGAGGGGGCCGAGGTCACCCTCGGCCTGCGCCCTGATATCTTCAAGCGCGGGGGCGCCGCCAGCCTGAACCTGACCATCGAAATCGTCGAACAACTTGGCGGCGAAACCTTTGCCTATGCCCGCCAGGGGGCTTCCGCCCAGGTCTTGACCATCGCTGTCGAGGATGGACGCGCCCTGCGCCCCGGCCAGTCCCTCTCTGCCAGCTTCGACTCCGCCCGCGCCCTCTTGTTCGACATCCAGGGCCAACGCATCCGCTGACCCTTTCAGACTTGCGCAAATATCCACGGGGTTCCCCAAGGGGGGCGTGCCCCCCTTGGGGCAGGGGGGTACGGGGGGGCGGCAGCCCCCCCGTGTCCGGCACGCCGCAGGCGAACTCTTTCCATTCCGTGCCAAGCAACCTATAGCGGAAGGGCGGGACGAACCCGCCCTCTGTGAAAGCCAGCCCATGCGCACCATCACCACGACAGAAGACCTCGCTGCCTTCTGCGCCATCGCCAAAACCCATGACTACGTGACGATCGACACGGAATTCTTGCGCGAACGCACGTTCTGGTCGAAACTCTGCCTGATCCAGATGGCTTTGCCCGGCAAGGATGGTGAGGCGGTGCTGGTCGACCCGATCGAGGGTCCCAACATGTCGCTGGAACCGCTTTACGATCTGTTCCGTCACACCGCGACCGTCAAGGTCTTCCACGCCGCCCGGCAGGACCTGGAAATCTTCTTCGTCGAGGGCAACTGCTTCCCGGTTCCGCTGTTTGACACCCAGATTGCCGCCATGGTCTGCGGCTTTGGCGAACAGGTGGGATATGAGACGCTGGTGAAAAAGATCGCCAAAGCCGATCTCGACAAGACCTCGCGCTTCACCGACTGGTCACGCCGCCCCCTGACGCAGGCGCAGGCGGAATACGCGGTGGCCGATGTCACTCATCTGCGGCAGATCTACGAATGGCTGGCCGCCCAGATTGCCAAGAACAACCGCCAGTCCTGGGTAGCCGAGGAATTGGGCATCCTTCTGGACCCCGAAACCTACACCACGCGCCCCGAAGAAGCCTGGCTGCGGATCAAGACCCGCACCACCTCGGGCCGGTTTCTCGCCGTCGTGAAGGAACTCGCCCGCTTCCGCGAGACCTATTGCCAGACCCACAACATCCCGCGCTCGCGCGTGATGAAGGATGACGCCTTGCTGGAGCTGGCCTCGACCCGGCCCACCAACCACGAGGAACTGGGTCGCTCGCGGCTTCTGATGCGCGAAGGTCGCAAGTCCGAGATCGCCGATGGCATCATCGCCGCCGTGAAGGCCGGTATGGAGATGAAGCCCGAGGATCTGCCGAAACCCGACATCAGCCGTGAACAGTTGCAGGTCAATCCCGCACTGGCAGACCTGCTGCGCGTGCTGTTGAAGGCGAAGTCGGAAAGCCTTGGGGTTGCCGCGCGGCTGATCGCCTCTTCGGGGGATCTGGACGCCATTGCGGCGGGGCAGCGCGATGTGCCAACCCTGACCGGCTGGCGGGCGGAAGCCTTTGGCGACGACGCCCTGCGCCTGTGCCGGGGCGAGATTGCCCTCTCGGCCAAGGGCAGCGAAGTGCGGGTGGTTCGGCTTTAAGCCGGACGGCCCGGCGACCCGGTTGAAAATTCACGGGTTTGGCGCATAGTGCGGTTGCATTCAGCCTCCGCTGCGCAGGACTTTTGAATCATGGTTCAACCGATTCCCGGTACTCCCGGCCCCGACACGCTGATCGGCACCTCTGGCAATGACACGATCCTCGCCTATGGCGGCGACGACAAGGTGTATGGCGGCACCGGGCTGGATTGGCTTTATGGCGGGGCGGGCAACGACATGCTGTGGGGCGACGGCGGGCGGGATCAGCTGTTCGGCGGGGGAGGCACGGACCAGCTTTTTGGCGGCGCAGGCGGCGGCGTGCTGTGGGGCGGGCTGGGGGCGGATACGCTTTACGGCGATGTCGGCCTGAACTGGTTGCACGGCGGGGCGGACGGGGACGCGATCTACAGCATCGGCGGCACCAACCGCCTGTACGGCGATGCCGGCAACGATTCGCTTTACGCCGGCACCGGCACGGACCGGATGTACGGCGGCGCGGGCAATGATGTGCTCTATGACGGCACCGGGGCCGACACGCTGAAAGGCGGCGCCGGACGGGATGTCATCTATGAAAGCGACGGCAATGATCTTGTCGATGGCGGCAGCGGCAACGACACGATCTATGGCGGAAAGGGTGACAATCACATCCTGGCCGGTTCGGGCGACGACATGATCTTTGCCCCCGTGCGCAACAATGGCGATCTGGTCACCACGCTGGACGGCGGGCTGGGCAATGACCAACTCGATCTGCGGATCATGGTCGGTCCGCAGGAAGCCGCACCGGCCCATGATCAGATCACCGCAACGGCCGCTGCCGAACCGGGTTTCGTCACCCTGTCGTGGAGCACCGGTCTGAACACCGGTTCGATCACCGTGGCCAATGTCGAAGAGTTCCTGCTGGCCGATGGCACCTTCACGCTGGCGGACGTGTTGGGTTAACGGTGCGCCGTCATGGCGTTCTTGGCCGAACGCACCTCGATCGCCTTGATATCCTGCAGAGTGTAGCTGCTGACTGCAGTGGCCACCGTCACCTCGCGTGAGGGTTCGGTGCCGGCGGGGGTCTGGACAGCGGGCGGGGCGATGCGGAATTCGAAGATCAGTTTGCCAGAGCCATCGACCGGCAACTGCACCAGTGCTGCGTCCCAATAGCCCTGCGTAGGTGGCACGCCGGTGGCGCGTACAATCACGCCACTGGGGTCGGGCTCCACCTTCAGCGTGGTGATCGTGTCGACCAGCCCGCGCGGATCGACGGGCGGGGTGTACAGCGCCACCGTCTCGCCAGAGCGCGGTTTGCCGAACCAGTTGAATGGATTGAGTTTGGACTGACCAAAGCCGCAACCTGCAAGGCCCAACCCCAGAACCGTCACCAAGACCACTGCGCGTTTCATGTCCGCCCCCTCATTTCCCCTTGGGTAGCCCAAGCTGCGGCATTTGAAAAGCCGAGCCTTTACCTTGGCGCACAGCAAGGCTACCTGTCACCCACAGGAGACGCCCATGGCCAGCCAAGCCTTCGAAGACCTCGCCGATACCTTTGAATTCCTCGATGACTGGGAGGAGCGCTATCGCCATGTCATCGAACTTGGCAAGGCGATGCCCGCGCTGGACGACATGTTCAAGGTGCCCGCCCTGAAGGTGCAGGGCTGCGCCAGCCAAGTTTGGCTGCGCCCGGTGATCGAGGCCGGACGCTTCGACTTTCAGGGTGACAGTGACGCGATGATCGTGCGCGGATTGATTGCCGTGCTGCACAGCCTGTATTCCGGGTTGACGCTGGCTCAGGTGCTTCAGGTCGATGCCCAGGCGGAACTGGCGCGGCTGGGGTTGAATGACCATCTGTCGGCCCAACGCTCAAACGGGGTGCGCGCGATGGTGGAGCGGATCAGGAAAGTGGCGGCGGAAGGCTGAGCAGGGGCAGGGTGCCCATACGCCCTAATCCACCCGCTCAACCGTGACCTGTGGATAAAAGGCAAGATACCCTGCAATCTGCGCGACCGTGGCCAGCGGCGTTTCATAGCTCCAGACCACATTGGCAAGCCCGGCCACAGAATAGTAGCTGGCCCGCCCCTTCCATGGGCAGGTGCTGGCACGGTCCGTCCGGGTGAACAGTTCCATCTTCATGTCGGCGCGCGGCAGGTACAACACGGGGCCATGCCCGGCCTCATGCAGCACCAGCGCGGCAGAGGTCTCACCCAGGGTCAGGTCGCCCACACGGATGCGCCAGTGGGACGCATCAGGCGTGATGGTGATCGGCAGGCCCATCAGAGCGGCCCACAGGCGGCTGTCGCCCAAGCCAGCGCCGTTGGCGACAGGCGGGGGCCAAGCTTGGCCAAGGTTTCGGCATGGTACCCGTCAAGCCACGCGCGTTCGCCCGGAGCGAGCGCCTCAGTCAGGATCAGGCGGCGGTCGAAGGGGACATAGGTCAGGGTTTCAAAGGCCAGTTGATCACGATTGTCGCCCAAGGCTGCGGCCGGTTCCACGACGATCAAATTTTCCAGCCGGATGCCGAAGTAACCCTCTCGGTAATAGCCCGGTTCATTGGACAGGATCATGCCGGGTTCAAACGGCACCTCGTTGATGCGGGACAGGCGTTGGGGGCCTTCATGCACCGACAGGAACGCGCCGACGCCGTGCCCGGTGCCATGATCGAAATCCTGTCCGGCCATCCACAGGGGCGCCCGCGCCAGCGGGTCCAGATCGCGGCCCGCCAGACCCTTCGGCCAACGGGCGCGCGAGATGGCGATCATGCCCTGCAACACGCGGGTATAGCAGGCCCGCGCCTCTGCCCCCGGGTCGCCCACGGCGATGGTCCGGGTGATGTCCGTGGTGCCGTCGAGATATTGCGCGCCCGAATCGACCAGCAGCAGTTCATTGCGGCCGATGGCGCGGTTGCTTTCGGTTGTCACACGGTAGTGCATGATGGCCCCGTTCGGCCCCGATCCGCAGATCGTGTCGAACGAGATATCGTGCAGCGCGTTGGTCGCCCGCCGGAAGCCTTCCAAGGCGGTCACGACATCAATCTCGGTCAGGCCGCCCTTGGGCGTCTGGTCATCAAGCCAAGCCAGAAACTCCACAACCGCCGCCCCGTCGCGCAGATGGGCCAAGCGCATCCCCGCGATCTCGGCGGCATTCTTGCAGGCTTTGGGCAGGCGGCAGGGATCATCGCCCCAGACGACCTCGGCCGCTCCGGCGCGGATTTCCTGCGCCACCGCAAGGGGGGCCGTGGTCTTGTCGACCCGCACCTTGCCTGTGGTGCTGCGCAGGGCGGGGATGAATTCGGCAACGGGCAACAGGCTAACGCCGTCGTCCAGATGCGCTTCGACATCGGGGCCGATCTTGTCGGGGTCGACAAACAGGATCACGTCGCCATCCGCCTCTAGCAGCGCGAAGGCTTGCAGGACCGGGTTTTTGGGCACATCCGCGCCACGAATGTTCAACAGCCAGCAGATCGAGTCAGGCAGGGTCAGCACCGCCGCATCCTGTCCCGCCGCCGTCAGGGCAGCCCCCAGCCGCGCCCGCTTGTCCAGCGAGGTTTCCCCGGCAAACTCCACCGGATGCGGGAAGGCCTTGCCCAAGGGGGCGGCAGGTTGATCCTCCCAGATCGCATCGACCACGTTCGTGGTGGGCTGCAGAGTGACGCCCGTGCCCTCTAGCGCGGCTTCGATCCGGGCGATCTCGTCCGCGGTGTGCAGCCAAGGGTCAAAGCCCACGACGCCCGCAGAAAGGTGTTCGGCAATCCACGGACCGGGCTTGACCTCGGGCCAGGGAACCGGGGTGAAATGCGTCAGATCGACCTGACCCTTGACCTGCGTGCGGTAGCGGCCGTCGATGAAGACCCCGGCCACCGAAGGCAGCACGATGCAGAACCCTGCCGATCCAGTGAAGCCGGTCAGCCATTGCAACCGTTCATCGCGGGCCGCGACATATTCGCCCTGATGGGCATCGGCGCGCGGGATGATGAAGCCCTCCAGCCCCTCCGCCTGCAAGACGCCGCGCAGGTCGGCCAAACGTCCGGGCCCTTGGGCGGGCGAGGCATGGCTGTCAAAGGTCTGAAACATATCCGCGTCCCCCGCCCGCGATTTTTCTGCGAAAAATCGGATCTTGTCTGCACCGTGATCTTTAGGCGAAAAACCGACGCCGAGGCGTTTCGATGATTTTTCTCAGAAAAATCGTGGCCTTACCCTGCCTTGCGCCCAAAGGCGCGTTCCCGTTTCTTCTGGTCCACCTCGAACAGCGAGGCCAGTTGTTCGGTCATCGCCCCGGCCAGCTGTTCGGCATCGGTGATCGTGACGGCGCGCTGGTAATAGCGCGTCACGTCATGGCCGATGCCGATGGCGATCAGTTCGACGGCCTTGCGTCGTTCGACCATGGCGATCACATCGCGCAGGTGTTTTTCCAGGAAATTGGCCGGGTTCACAGACAGCGTGCTGTCATCGACCGGCGCCCCATCGGAAATCACCATCAGAATCTTGCGCGCCTCGGGCCGGGCCATCATGCGGCGGTGCGCCCACTCCAGCGCCTCGCCATCGATGTTTTCCTTCAACAGACCCTCTTTCATCATCAGGCCTAGGTTCGGCCGTACCCGCCGCCACGGCGCATCGGCGTTCTTGTAGATGATGTGGCGCAAATCGTTCAGCCGCCCCGGACCCGGCGGACGCCCGGCCGCCAGCCACTTCTCGCGGCTTTGGCCACCCTTCCACGCGCGGGTGGTAAAGCCCAAAATCTCCACCTTGACCGAGCAGCGTTCCAGCGTGCGCGCCAGCACATCCGCGCAAATGGCTGCGATCGAAATGGGACGCCCGCGCATGGAACCGGAGTTATCCAACAGCATCGTCACGCAGGTGTCGCGGAACTCGGTGTCCTTCTCCTGCTTGAAGGACAGCGGCGTGGTCGGGTTGGCCACCACGCGCGCCAGCCGGCCCGCGTCCAGCGTGCCTTCCTCCAGATCGAACAGCCACGAGCGGTTCTGCTGGGCCTGCAGACGGCGCTGCAGCTTGTTGGCAAGGCGCGAGACGGCGCCTTTCAGGGGTTCCAGCTGCTGATCCAGATAGGCGCGCAGGCGTTCCAGTTCGGCGGGTTCTGCCAGCTCCTCGGCCTTGATTTCCTCATCGAATTCCGTGGTGTAGGCGTTGTAAAGCGGGTCTGCCGCCGAATGCGCGGCAGGGGGCGGCGGCTCCAGCGGGGCCTCGCCATCCGGCAGTTCGGCCTCTTCGCCCTGATCGAGGTCAGAGGTTTCCTCCATCGTCACTTCGGCTTGTGACTGGTCGGGTTCCTCTTCCTGCGACTGTTCCGGAGACGCGTCCGATTCCTCTGATTCCTGCTGCTCGGATCCGGCTTCTTCCGGGGCGTCTTCGCGGTCTTCGTCGCCGGTTTCGTCCTGCTGGTCGTTCTGGTCCGGATCGTCGCCCAGCTGGTCGCCATAGCCAAGGTCAGAGATCACCTTGCGGGCCAGTCGGGCAAAGGCGGCCTGATCGGCCAGCACTTCGTCCAGGCTGCCCAATGAGCCGGACGCCTGTTCCTCGATGAAACCGCGCCACAGGTCCATCACATGCTGTGCGGACTTGGGCAGATCGCGCCCGGTCGCCAGATGCCGCACCAGATAGCCCGCGGCCACCGGCAAAGGCGCTTCGGAGGCGGCATTGATCTGGCCGTAGCCCTTTCGGTCGGCCTCGTAAGCGATCTTGGCGTCAATGTTGGTCGCGGTGCCCGGCATGGCGCGGGCGCCGACGGCCTCGCAACGGGCCGTCTCCATCGCGTCATAGATTTCCTTGGCCAAGGGCCCGGTCGGCGCGTATTTCGACGACACCTGCTCGTTATGGTAGCGCCGCTTGAGGGCGAAGGCATCTGCCGTGCCGCGCGCCAAAAGGACTTCATCCTTGGTCATCCGGCGCGAGACCTGCGGCAGCCGCACGCCTTCCTTGTTCATGCCCGCCGGATCGACCGAATAGGTCACCGTCATCTCGGGGTCATCGGCCATCGTGCGCGTGGCATCGGCCAGCGCCTTCTTGAAGGGATCAGCGGGGTTGTCGAGGGGCTTGCTCATGGCCGCAATCTGGCACCGTGCGCGGGCAAGGGCAAGGTGGGCCGGGTGTCCGCGCGCTTGCAAGTCGATGAAAATTCCAAAACGAACTTCGTGCAATCCTGCACAGTGTTAGCGCGCATTCTCGGAATTTCTCTATCTCCGCACAACAGCTAGACAACTGTCATCGAATTGACCTTCCATAAGGAAATTGACCATGTCCAAACCGAAAATCGCCCTCATCATCGGCTCCACCCGCCCGACGCGGTTTGCCGACATTCCCGCCCAATGGATGCTGGCGCAAGCCCAGACGCGTGACGATATGACCGTCGAGCTTGTCGACCTGCGCGACTTTGATCTGCCGCTGTTCAACGAGATGGCGTCGAACCTCTGGATGCCCTCGTCGGATGCCCGCGCCGTGGCGTGGCAGAAGAAGATCGGCGAGTTTGATGGCTATATTTTCGTCGTCGCCGAATACAACCGCTCGATCACCGGCGCCCTGAAGAACGCACTCGATCAGGCTTATGTGGAATGGAACCGCAAGCCGATGACCGCCATTGCTTACGGTGCCACGGGTGGCACGCGCGCGCTGGAGCATCTGCGCACCATCGCCGTCGAGTTGCAGATGGTGCCGACGCGCAATGCCGTGCATCTGGGCATGGGCGATTTCTTCAAGGTTCACCCCGGTATGGGTGGTTCGGGCAATTTGGCCGATGTCGAAGCCAACCTGCTGCCGGCCGTCAAGGCGTCGCTGGACGATCTGGTCTGGTGGGCCAATGCGACCAAGGCTGCCAAGCAGGCTTGATCGGATTGATCCATGGTTCGAGGGGGGTGCCACGGCGCCCCCCTTTTCACATCAGCTGAGCAGCAAGGCCGTGCAGGCCGCCACCTGCCGCTTGGCCAGGGACAGCGCCCAGGCGCCATCGCGGCCCAAGGCCTGCTGCAGCAATTGTGCCTCTGCCACCTTGGCCTGCAGGCGCAGGTCCATCGCGTGCTGGGCTGCGTCTTGCGGCATCGCAGCCGCCAGAAGTTCCGCCATGGCGCGCCTCGGTTGCGTCGGCCCCGGGGTCTTGCACAAGCCATTGATATTCCATCAGGGCCGAAAGGCGTCCTGTGCAGGTGGCAAAAAGGCGCATCGGGTCGGCGACGGGCAGGGTCTGGGCGCACAGCGGCACAGCCCGCGCCACAAGCATCAGGCACAGCCCGAAACCGATGTTTCGCAATCTGCCCATGTTTCCAGCATGAACCTGAAAAGACAGATAATCAATTCAGCAGTTTGAAAACTCTTGCCGGTTCAGGCGCTGCGGCGCTGGTCAGCCCCGGCCAAAGCCGGCGCAGCATGGGCCCGCTGGACCATCCTGCCCTTGGCAAAGCTGGAGTAGGGCCAAAGGGCAGGATCAGCCACAAGGCCATGTTTCACCGGGTTCGTCTCGCAGTGAAAAAGGGCGCGCTGAAACTCCTCCTCGGTGCGGATGGCGTGTTCGTGGAAGCGCCGCTGCCAGATCCCCCGCTCCGGTTTGGCGTCCGGTGCGGGGCGCGTCTGGCCAGCCTCCGGGATGGCATGGGAAAAGCGCGATTTAATCCGCCGCCAGCGCTCGCTGTACCAGACACCGCCCTCAGGTTCGGTCCAGACAGCGTGCAGATGGTCGGGCAGAACCACCATGGCATGGCAGGTCACCGGGTATTCGCGCACGGTTCGGGCATAGGCGTAGCGCAGGGTTTCGATATGGTCGGTCAGCAAGGTCGCGTCGCGCTGTTCAAGGCGGACGGTGAAGAAATAGGTGGCTCCGGGCAGGAGAAGGCGGCGAGACCATGTCATCGTCGCAGGATCCGGCAATTTGGTTAAGGAAGAGTTGAGGCCCTGCAAGGCCACCCTTTGCCGCGTGGCTTGCCTGTGGTCTCAGACCCGCCGCGTGCGCCAGGTCTTCGCCATTCGGTCAGATGGCTCCCCATAGGACAATGGCGCCGGGGTGATTGGGGCAGGGATCGGCCATCTGCCCAGGTCACGAGCCAAGAAGGTGGCACCAGTCGGGATGGCGGTGGCCGGCATAGGGTAGGGCAAGGGGGCTGGCCAGCATGAAGCCTGCCACATCCTGACCGCCAATCTCCACATCAGCCAAATCGCGGCCATAACGGTCAAGGCCGCCAAAGCGCACCTCGGTCACCTGCCCCGAGGCGACGAGCCTTTGCATCAGGACGGTTGCAGCCTCGCCCGCCTGCTTTTCGGCAGGACAATGCGGATGATAGATTTCGGGCGTGTCATAGCCCAACAGCCGAACCTTGTGGACAACACCCGCACAGGTGAGGTGCAGCGTGTCACCATCGACCACCTTGCTGACCTGACACTGCCCCCCCGACGCGACCGGTGCCGGAAATCCGGGCTGCGCCGTCAACAAATGGGCAAGGCTGGCCAGGGCAGGACGCCAGGGATAGGGCATGGTTTTCTCCGTCTTTCTGGGGTCTGTCATCGCAAGACGAGCGGGGGATTTGCAGTCGGGCCGGTGGCGCAACCGCGACATTTGGGGAAAGTCTTAACGAATTTCAACAGCGCGCGTCCGGGCGTTGCAGGCGTCTTCACGTCGCCTGCGGGTGCTGGTCTCCGGTTGCGCTGAAGCGCTGGATCTTGCGGGCGGGAAAGGGCCGTCTTGTGTATCGTGCCCTTTGCGGATTGCGGGCGACGCGCAATACTGGCTCTGGGAATCGGCCTGACCGAAGGACGGACGCGATGAAACCCTTGCGACAGGTCTTTGCGCTGTTGGCGGTGTGCTGCGTGTTCGGCACTGCGGCCTGGGCGGATGCGGTGGAAGACTGCGACCGTCTGGCCGGGGATCCGGCGGTCGCCATGGCCGCGATTGCCCCCGAGGCCGAGGCGGCCTGTGCGGCTGCGGTCGATCAGGACGACCAGACGCCCCGCTTGATGCACGAATATGCCCGCACGCTGGAACATGCCGGAGAGATGGCTGCAGCCCTGCGCTATTACGGCTGGGCGGCGGAGGATGGCTATCCGCCCGCCGCGCTGGCTTTGGCGCGGTTGGGGCAGACTGCGGCAGGCTCTGACGCAGGCCAACCGGGCGGCGGCGGTGCTGAGGCTGACGACCCGGTGGCCGCTTATGCCGCGGCTGCAGGTCAGGATCCAGCCGGGCTGGCACAAGCGGTCAGCCGGGATATCACCATCCTGCCGACAGCCGCCGCATTGCGCAGCCCGCAGGATGTGCTGGCCCTGCGGCGGGCCAGTCTGGCCGATGCCGCCCGGCTTTTGCAGGCGTTGATCATGGCCCGCGATCCCGCCGCTGAAACGCGTTTCGGCATCTGCCGCATGTCCACCGCGCAGGCGACCGAACTGGCGCAGCTGCTGGCGGGCAAGACGGCGTCCGCCGTGCCCTCACTGCGTACGGCCCTTGATCAGGCTGCGGCAACGCCGGGTCTTGATCCGGCAGTTCTGGCCACCCTTGGCGATCTGTCGCGCCAATGGGGGGCTGCGATTGACGCGGGCAAGGCCGAGGCCGCCGCCCTGACCGCCGACATGCGGCAAGCCGGCCTTGAAACGGCCCCCGAACCCCTTGACCGGCGCGCTGCCGTTCTGGCCGGGCAGGATCGCTACCTGGTCGAGGTTCATGAGGCTGGCCAATGGCGCACCTATGACCCGGCCTCGGGCGGGTCCTTCGACGGCACGGCCTGTGCCCGTTACGCGACCGCCCATGCCCTGCCACAGGATTTGGCGCCGCTGGTCCATATCACGTTGACCGCAACCGAAGGCACCGCAGGCGACGCGCCCGCCGACCGCGTGGTGCTGGATCAGACCCTGCCGTTCACCCAAAGCCTGGTCCTGGCCTTTGCCGAAGCGTGGAGCATCACACCCCCCGACGCCAGCCGCCAACCGGGGGCGCAGGTCTACACTCCGGTGCTGCTGGCTGCGGATCAGCAGCTGTTCGGCCAGCCGATCGTGCTGCCCGTGGCGCCCTCGATGCCCGCCGATCTGGGCACGGCGATCGGGGGCAAGCTGGGCGGCGTGCTGGATCAGACCTCCAGTGATGGCACTCAGACCGGCGCAGGCACCGATGGCGGCGCGGCCTTGCCGAAGGCACCGGATCGGCTGTGGCGGCTGGCCCTGACGGTCAGCCTTTCCGGTCCCGGAGCGCCGACCGAGGTGCAGCATATCCTGTTGCTGGACCGCAAGGATCTAACCCAACCGCTGCCCGATTTCGGCGCGAACTACCTTGATTTCCTTGGGCTTGTCACCCTGTTGCCGCTGGACGGTGGTGCCCGCGCGGATGCGGTGATCCCGGCCGGCACCGGGGGCGATTTCGCCGCCGGCGCCCTGGCGCAGCAGCTGCGCAGCACCGGGTTGGCGATGAACGGCTTTGAACCGCTGCGACAGGCGATCTTTGCCGACCTTAGCCCGGACACACCGGCGCCCTTGCCCGAAGGTGTCGGCCTTTTGATGACGCTGTGGCATGCCCTGCCACCCGCGGCGGCGGGCGAGGCACCGGGGCTCAGCATTCGACAACAAATGCTGCGACCGGTTGAACCTGTGGCGCAGGGTGTGGCCGATCCGGCCTTTGCCGGGGCCGCCTGGGGCGTGGCCTCGGTTCTGGCCGAGCGGATTTCGCTGCAGATTGCAGCCCCTTTGGCCGGTGCCACCCGGGCCGGGGACGACGCCGTGGCCGTCTGGACCAAGGCGCGCCAGACCGGTTCGGCGCGGCCTGTCACCGCGATGGCGGATCTGGCGGGCCTGTCGGATGGCGCCCGCGTCCGGGCGGCAGCGGCGCTGACCTCTGGCCATGTGCTGTTCTCTCCGGTCCCCGATCTGGTGCCGGCCGCAGAGCCGGGACTGGCGTGGTGGGTCGTGGCCCCGGCGGGCGCGGTGGTCGAGGATCAGTTCGCCGATGGCGGCCGCGAAGCCCTTGTAGATGACGGAGCAACGCTCCGTCAGGTCGCTTGCCGCAGTGCTGCGTCCTATTTCCGGTTCGGGTCAACCGTGGCCCGGGTTGCCTCGGTCGTGGCCATCGTCTTCACCCTGACGGGCGGCGGCGGTGAGTTGGGCGGCGCGCTGGTCAAATATGCCACCGCGATCGTCAAGGCGCAGGAGGAAAGCGACAAGACCCGCCGGGCCTTGGACGTCGCCGCGAAGGCCTGCACCGGCGGGCAGGGTGGCGCCCCATGATCGTCGGGCGGGCCCTGGCACTGCTATGCGCCTTGGTGCTGCAGGTCGGGCCGACTTTGGCTGCCTGTACGAACGAGGTGGAGCCCAACGAGACGCCGGAGGCGGCAAACGCGCTGCCGGGGCCTGACTTCTGCATCAAGGGCTCGGCAGAGGGGGGGGATCAGGATTGGTTGGCCTTTGATCTGGCAAAACCCGTGCTGTGGCACCTGACCCTTGAAGCACCGCCGGGCCCGTCCGGGGCGGTTGTGCTGGCACGGGTTCCGTCCGACGGCGGCGCGCCGGTCAGCACCTGGACCGGGACACTGGATCTGACCACTGGGCTTTTGACCTCGCCCGAGGTGATGCTGGGGCCCGGCCGCTGGGCGGTGCAGATCGGCGCCTCGGCTGACAAGCTGCGCTGGCGGCTGCATGGCCAAGCGGCCGCACTGCCGGATGCGACTGCGCCAACAGCCCCGATCGATGGCTTTCAGACGCTGGTGACGGGCACCGGTGACGCGGTGGAATTGCCCTGGATGGTCAGTGCAGAGGGGGCGGCGCAGCCCTGGACCCTGTCGCTGCAAGGTCCGATCGACGCTGCGGCAGGGCTTGAGGTGGATGATCCAAGCGGTGCCGTGGTCTTTGACGAACCGGGCAGCGGCGCTGCCCATGATGTCAAGCGCATCGACCTTGGCTTGGCAGCGGGGCAGTATCGTCTGCGCGTCAAGGGCCTGGATGCCGGGGCTGTGGCGCTGTTGTCGGCAAGTCCAGACCCCGCAGGCACGCCTGACTATCAACGCGAGCCCGACAACACCATCGACCACGGCCATGCCCTGACCCTTGGCGAAGCCTTGACCGCCCGGCTGTACGGATCCGGTGGCGGCTCCGACACGGACTACTTCACCTTCGACGTGCCCGATCCAACGCCTTCCGGCCCCGCGCCCCGGCTGGAAATCGACCTTGACGCGCCGGTCGGCAAGGAAATCGACGCGGCACTGACCGATGCCACGGGGGCTGACATCTCGGAGGTCTACATCGGTCCGGGGGGCAAATCGCACCTTGGTCCCCTGGCACTTCCGCCCGGGCACTACGGCCTGCGGCTGAACGGATCGCTGCCACCCGAGGACAGTTACAGCGTGACGCTGGTCTCAGCCCCGCCCTTGCCGCCGGGCACCGAGGCTGAGCCGAACGACCGTCCCGCCTATGCGACGGTGCTGAAGGTGGGGGGCACGGTGTCGGGTGACGGCAGCGATCACACGGTGGACATGATTGCCGTCACTGCTCCGCCCGGCGATCTGCACTGGTGGACGATCCGTGCCCATGGCGAAGGCGGAATATCGATGGAGGTCAGGAACGGACAGGGCCTTGTCCTGAACCAGACGCGCCGGGGCGATGCAGGTGAGGCAACCCTGGCCCGTCTGCCGCTGGCACCGGGACGCAACCTGATCACGCTGCATGCTGAAGGTGCGTGGTCCCTGTCGGTTGACCCCGCGCCGCCGCCCGCTTCGGGGGAGGAGCGGGAGCCGAACGACACACCGATGACGGCAACCGTCCTGACGCCCGACGCGCCGATGCGCTTCTGGCTGGATCATCTGGAAGACACTGACAGTTTCGCCCTGCCCGTGACCAGTGCCCAACGGCTGGTCCTGCAGGTCTCTGTGCCTGCGGCGGTGCAGGCGTCGGGTGATCTCGACATCCCCGCGCAGGCCAGCCCGATGCCGTTGGACTTTGCGCCAGACCCGGCGGACCCCGGCAAGGCCTTGGCCCGGGTCGAAGCGATCCTGCCGGTCGGAACTGCGGTTCTGACGCTGAAGGGGGCGGATCTGTCACCGGATGCCGGTCAGATCACCGTCACCCTCGCGCCGCCCTTCGCCGCGCCAGAGCCGGGTGGAGCCGGGGTGATGACCCCCGACCCGTCGCTGCTGGCCGCCAACTGGCCGCAGATGCAACGGCTTCAGGGTCAGGTCCGCCTGACCCCGCCACCGGGGGCCACGGGCTCGGCCCGGCTGTCGCCTTGGGTGTCAGACGGCGAATGGCGGTTTTTGGGCCTGCCCGCGACGGTCGACCTGTCCGGGGGGCCGATCACCCTGCCATGGCGGCTTGAGGCCCCGCCTTGGCTTGACGCGGGCGAGGCTGCTACGCTCGCTGTCGCGCTGACCGAGCCCGCCAGCGGCGCCACGCTGGCCATCGCAACCGCCAAAGTGCAGACCGCCGAGGGCGTGACGGCTGCCGATCCTGCCCCCTACGCGCCCTTGCCCGATCCTTTGCTGGGCGCACTGGACGCCGCGCGCAGCGACTTCGGCGGTGCCATTGACCCGTCCAATGCCGCTGGCCTGACCGATGGCCAACTGGACGGCACCGAGACCGATCTGCCGGCCGGCACCGGTGTCACGATAACCCTGCCCGGCGACCAGCCGCTGTCGGTTCTGGGGCTGGTGCTGACCCCGCCCGCTTCGGGCGAGGTTGGGGCAAGGTTGCGGCACCTCAGGATCGAGGCCGCAGGGGCCGATGGGCTTTGGTCCCCGGTGATCGAGGCCGAGATTGATCCCAGCGCGCGCGCCCAGCCGGTGCTGTTCGACAAACCCCTGCCAGCGCGGCAAATCCGGCTGATCCCGCTGGACACCTGGGGCGGCGTTGCGGGCACTGTGGCCCGGCTGTCCGAGCTTTCGGTTCTGGTCCCGCCCGAAGCTCTGCCAGCGCCCTTCGATCTGGCCCGTGTCGAACTGGGGGGCCATCTGATCCGGGCGACGGTGGCCAGTTGGCCGCTGGTGGGCGAAGCGGCGGGATGGCCGGGGCAACCCGTGCAGTTCAAGGGGGATCCGGGGACGCAAGCCTTCTTCGTCATGGGTTTTCTGGATGGTCGGGCGGCGGCGGTCTCTGACATCGGCGTGGCGAATGATCCGTCCGTCAGTGCGGATGCGCAACCCGTCTCGATGCAGGTGGACGCTGCGATCGAGGGGCCGCTTGGCCCCTGGACCCCGGTCGGGCGCGTGCTGATCGACCCGTCGACCGGCCAAGGCGCATTGCACTTGGCTTCGCCGGTCTGGGCGCGCGACCTGCGCTTTACGGTGGAAAGCCCAGACGCCAGCCAAGCTTATCTTCCCGGGCAGGTCACCGTCACCGAGGACCGCGCGGCAGAGGGGGGTGGCTCGATCCTGGGCGAATGGGGCGCTGCCACACAATCAGCGGTCTGGGAGCGTCGGACGGCGACAGAGGCGACAGGCGGACTGGGGGGTGGCACCTCGCCCGGTGCCGCCGTTGCGCTTGACGCCGGGGCCGCGGCAGCCGGTCAAGTCTCGGCCCAGGCGCTGCACCGCTACTATCGTCTTGCCCCGCCCGAGGGCGCGCTGACGCTGACGCTGAAGCGGGACGATGACGGGGCGGCCTTGACGCTGACCGATGCGGCGGGCGACAGCGTTTCCTTGGCACCGACAGAGGGCGGCGTAGAGGCGGATGTGACCGGGCGCAAGGGGCCGTTCCTGCTGGATGTCTTCAAGGCCCGCGATTCCATCGCGGTGCTGTGGGATACGTCCGGCAGCGTGGCGACCTTCTCCTCGGCGATCTTCTCGGCCGTGCAGGACCTGACCGATAGCCTGTCCCACGGGGATCTGGCGATGAATTTCGTGCCGTTCCGTGCCGCCAACCGCAGCGGTGCCACCCCGCTTCTGGACCATTTCGCCACCGATGCTGGCACCGCGTGGAGCACGCTGAACGCTTACTCCGACCCTGACAGTGACAGCGACAGCGAGGCGGCGTTGATCGTGGCCTCAAACGCCTTGGCGCAAGAGCCGGGACGCCATGCCATCGTTCTGATCACCGATGCCTCGTTCACCAGCCAACTGACCGAGTCTTCCTGGGCGGCGATCGGGGCGGCCAATCCGCGCATCTATGCCCTGCGCGTGCCCTCTGGCACCCGCGATGCCGCAGCGCGAGGACAGGCGGCGATGATGCAGGATTGGGCCGATTTCAACCACGGCCAGCACAGGATCTTCGCGGACCCGTCCGATGCGCGGGCCGCGTTCCGTGCCCTTGCGGCCGACCTGCGCCGCCCGGTGCCTTATCGGTTGAGCTGGAGCTTCACCACCACGCCTCCGCCACCCGCCTTGCTGACAGTTCAGGCGGGGCAGGCTTCGGGGCAGGGCACGGCTTCTGACCTTGGCGGGCGGGCGATCGAGGTGATCCTCGATGCCTCGGGCAGCATGCTGCAGAAGGTGGGGGGCAAGCGGAAGATTGATCTGGCCAAGGCGATTCTTGCGGACCTGACCGCGAAAGACCTGCCCAAGGGCACGGATTTCGCGCTGCGGGTGTTCGGGATCGGCGGCAAAGGATCATGCGAGGGCAAGGATGTGGTGCCCTTGGCACCGCTGGACACGGGCGTGGCCGCGCAGGCGATTGCCACCATCAAGGCGGAGAACGGGGCCAAGACGGCCATCGGTGCCAGCCTGCGCGACGCGGGGGCTGACCTTGCATCGGCGGCCGGCGCCAGGCTGATCGTGCTGATCACCGATGGCGAAGAAACCTGCGGCGGTGATCCCGCGTCCGAGATCGCGGCGCTGCGCGGTCAGGGTTTTGACCTCAGGCTCAACATCGTCGGCTTCAACCTTGATGATCCGGCGCTGAAGGACCAGTTCACGGCTTGGGCCACGGCGGGCGGCGGCGCATTCTTCGATGCGTCGGATGGCGCCTCGCTCGGGGCGGCGGTCAAATCCGCGGTGGCGGTGGAGTTCCATCTGATTGCGGCAGATGGCAGTGTGGTGGCCAGCGGCACGGTCGATGGCCCCCCGGTTCAAGCCCCTGCCGGAGCGTATCAGTTGCAGGTCGGCGACGGCACCTTGCCGCCGCAACCTGTCACCCTGCAACCGGGGCAAAGTACCACCCTGACGCTGCCGGTTGATTGAGGGCGCGCGGCGGTGGATGCGCTTGCCCGGGGCAGCGGCGGGTTTCGGTTTGCCGCCGCCATGCCTAACCCTGTTCTGCCGGAAGCGTCAGAACCAGCGCGAGGGCGGCGAGCTTCAGGATGCAGGGGATCCCGGCGTAGGCCAGGCTCAGCGCGGTCAGTGCCGCCGCGCTGTTGGTCGCACCGGGCACAAAGCCGTACCACTCCAGCAGCGGCATGACGAGAAAAGCGGCCAGCGCCAGCCCAAGTTTCCCGGCAAAGGCCCAGATCCCGAACGCCAACGAGGCTTTCAGGCCCGCCCGGGTCAGCGCCACTGAAAACATCGCGGGCAGCAGCACCGTGTCAGACCCAAGTGCCGCGCCGGCCGCCACACAGATTGCCGCGAAAGCCCATAGGTCCCCAGCCGTCAGAAATGCCGCCCCGGCAAAGCCCGCAATGGCCATTGGCATCGAGATCATCAGCGTCGCCTTGGCCCCGATCCGTCGGCTGATCGCCGTCCAGAGCGGCACGCTGAGGCCTGCGCTGAGGAAGAACAGCGTCAAAAGCGGCCCCGCCAGGCCCGGCAGGCGCAGGCGATCCTCGACAAAGAACAGAAACAGGGTCGAGGTGATCGAGACGGGCAAGGCATTGACCAACGCCAGCGCCAGCAGACGCAGCGCCCCGGCCTGACCAAGACCCGCCAGCGAGAAGGACTGGCCGACGTGGGCAGGACGCCGCCACAGGGGCAGGGTCAAGGCGGCGGTTGCAAGGGCCAGCACGCCAAGACCCAGACCGAAGGCCGGATACCCTGCGCCGCCCGCGCCTGCAAAGGCAAGTGCCGCCGGGGCCAGTGCTGCAAGGATCACCCCGGCCAGTGTCCCACCCTCGCGGAACGCGGCCAGCGTCATCAGGCCCTTGGCATCGGGTGTCTGGGCCAGCGTGGCGCTGCGCCCATAAAGCAGGATCGTGCCAAGGCTGTAGGCGCAAAACAGCACGATCAGAACCGTGACCAACTGCGCCACCACATGCGGTCCCGGCCTGAGCGCGAACAGAAGCGGGAAACCCAAGGCCAGCCCAAGTGCCGCCGCTATCGCGAAGCCGGTCTGCGCGCGCGGCCAGCGGTCTATCGCCCAGCCGATCAGCGGGTCCTGCACCAGATCGATCAAACGGATGGCCAGCAGGATCGTGCCGATGGTCCCCAGACCGATGCCAAGGCTGACCGAGGCAAACTGCGGCAGGTGGATGTAAAGCGGGATGCCGGCGGCGGCCAGCATCAGCGCATAAAGGCTGACGCGCGGATAATTCATCACCTCCATCTAGGCCATCCGCCGCCCGCAGCAAGCCGCAGATGTCAGGCCACCAGCGTGAAATCGCTGACGCTGAGCCCCGCAATCCCAGTCAATTGCGCAAAGAGGATCATGCCGCCGTCCGACGTGCCGTTTTCATCGAAGTACAGCTTGCCCGTGTGATTGTCGTACAGGAACTGCCCGAAGCCCTGCGTGGCGACGGGTGCTGTGCCGATGACCAGATGATTGGCCGCCAATGCCCCCGCAGTCAGTCCTCCGCCAAAACCCGAGGCGTCGATGACGATCTTGTCCGAACCTGCGGTGAAGTCCTGAATTGTGTCACAACCGCCACGCGCAGCGTCGAAGACGAACTGATCCGCGCCGGTGCCGCCTTTCAAGACATCGGCCCCGCTGCGGCCATCAAGCACGTCATTGCCCGCCCCGCCGTTCAACAGATCGCTTCCCGCGCCGCCATCCAGATTGTCATTGCCGCGCCCGCCGATCAGCGTGTCATCCCCCCTGCCGCCGATCACGGTATCATCTCCCAAACTGCCATCCAGCAGGTTGTCCAGATCATTGCCGGTCAGCGTGTTGGCCAGGGCGTTGCCGAACCCGTTCATCGACAGGCCGGTCAGCTTCAGGGTCAAGGCGTCGGCCGCCAAAGCCGAGGTCAGCGCATCGGTCGAGACGACATCGGGCTGGGCCGCACTGCCCAAGAGCCCGGTTGGCCCCGCAAGACCCACACCGGTGTTGGCTAGGGTCCCCGCCGCCAGATCATCGGCCAGAAGGTTGTTGAGCCAGGTGGCAACCTCTTCCACCCTTGCGTTGACGTTGCCGTCCTCGTTCAGGAAGTTCTGGTACATCGTGGAAAAACCAATGTGGAAAAGGCCGTCAAACACCGTGTTGATCGCATCCTGTCCATAAATCCGCGTGGTGCCGCCATCGCCTTGCAGAAGGTGGAATCCGGTCTCGACGCCGTTTTCATCATTGCCATGCGCGGCAAGGAACGCCGACAGCGCGTTCGACCGGATATAATCCGACAGGCCATAGGTCTCGCTGGTGGTGATTACACCGTCGTTGGCAGCCCCGGTGGCCCGGATGGCGTTGACGATCAGCCAGTCGATCGTATCGGCCGCCGCAGCCCCTGCGGCGATCTGGTGATGAGAGATGGTATGGGCCAGCCCGGCATCCTCGCCGATCACGCGGATGATCTGGTCCAGACCGGTGCCGGTGGTGCCCACCGGGCCGTGATAGGTCTGCGGCAGCCCGCCGTCCGGCATCGACCCGCTGGCGGTCAGCGCCGCCTGATAGTCGGCCAAGGTCTGGAAGAAATACTGCGGCCCCATGACAGAGCCGTCCATCTTCAGCCGCAAGCCCTGGTCGCCTGAGTTTTCATAGTAATAGAGATCGATCTTATAAAGCCCGCCCGTGCCGAAATCGATCTGGCGGCTGGTACCCTCGAACCCGCGCGCACCGCTGTACGAGGAGATGACCTGCCCGCCGAGGGCCAGCTGGAAGCCGTCATCGGACTGCACGTCGAGGATATGGGTGCCAGAAGGGATCCAGACATAGCCCGTCATCCGCATGCCGATGGTCGACATGTCGGTGCCGCCGCCGCCATTGGTCAGCGTGGCCGCGTCGTCAAAAAAGGTGGCAAGGGTGTTCTGATCGGCGTGTCCGCCGAAATCCACGCGCTCGGCCACGAAGCTGCGCGCCGGCGTGGTCTGGGTAACGGTCTGGGCCAGCAGATCGTTGATGTCGGTGAAACTCCCGGTCCGGTCATAGACCGCGCCGATCAGGCCGGTGCCCGCCTGAACCGCCGGCAAATCTCCGCTTGCCGCTGGCGCGCCGGGCTGCGGCAGGTCCAGCGCGGCAGATTGCGCCAGTCCGCGGATTTCGAAGGGGTTCAGCGCCCGGCCGTAATGGGTGAAACCATCGATCTGGCCGTCGAACGGGTTCCAGATCGCCTTCGGATCGGCCACGGTCCGACCCCAATCGCCCGCGCCGACGACCAGCGCGCGGGTGTTGGTCTCCATCCCGGTGCGGAATCCGTCATCGGCCGCGACCTTTTCGCCGTTCAGATAGATCCGCAACCCACCGCTGCCGAAGCTGACCGCCAGATCATAGGTCTGCCCGGTTTGGATCAGGATGTCGGGCACGCTGAGCCAGGTGGAGGATTTGCCGTCGTCCATCGTGGCCGTCAGCTGGCCATCGTGCAGATAGACCGAGATGTCGCCGGCGCGGTTGGTGTGGCCGTCCTTGGAAAACAGCACCTGATAGGACCCGTCGTCCGGCGTGTCGGCGGTGAAGCGCATGGCGAAGGTGCCGTCGTGGTCTTTCAGAGAGGCCGGGGTGCCGACCTCCTTGTAGCCAAGGCCCTGATCGACCACGATCGACCTGTTGATCTGAAAGTCGATGGCGCTGGCAAAGCTGGAAGGTTTGACCGGCGCATGGCCCGAGGCGAGGTCGCCCGAGACCAGATCATCCTTCAACAGCAGCGACATCCAGGTTGCAAGATCGGTCAGCGTGGCATTGGCGTTGCCGTCCTCGTTCAGGACGCGGTCCCATTGGATGGCAAAGCCCAGGTGATAGATCCCGTCGGCCACGGTGTTCACCGCCTCTTCGCCGAACAGATAGCCGGTGCCGCCGTCTCCCTCGACTTGATGGAAGGCGGTTTCCAGCGCGCCGGTGTCATTGCCGTGCGAACTGGTCCATTCCGACAGATGGTTGGCGCGGATCCAGTGGTTGAGATCGCGCATGTCCATCGCCGACAGATCGCCGTCGTCCGCAATCCCTGTGGCCTTGATCCCTTCGATCAGAATTCGGCCCATCCGGTCGCCCGCCAGCGCGCCCGAGTTGATCTGATCCTGACCAAGCCGGTCATTCAGGCCAACGTCATTGACAATCACGTCGACCAGCTTGTCCAGACCGGTGCCGGTCGTGCCGTGGACATGCGGGTCCACGGTGGGATTGGCGAGGGTGTTGGCCGCCGGATCAATCGCCAGAAACGAGTTCAGCCAGTAGGCCACGTCGCTGACATTGGCGTTGGGATTGCCATCCTCGTTCAGGAAATGGCCATCCTGAATGGCGAACCCGATGTGATAGAGGCTGTCGATCACCTGATCGACCGCGTTCAGCGCGAAGATCCGTGTCGTGGCCCCATCGCCCTGAACCATGTGGTAGCCGGTTTCCACCCCATTCTCGTCATTGCCGTGCAGCGAGGTGAACAGGTCCAGATCGCTGTCGCGGATCCACTGGTTCATCGCATAGACGTCCGAGGTGGTGATCTGGCCATCATTGGCCGCTCCGGTTTCGCGGATCGCCTCGACGATCAGGGTGTCGATGCCGTCCGCCGCCGCCATCCCGCCTCTGAGGTTGTGAGCCGAGACTTCGGCGTTCAAGCCCGGATCGGTACCGATCAGGGTGACGAGGGTGTCAAGACCTGTTCCGGTCGTACCGTGGACCAGAGGCTGCAATTGGGATCTTTGGGCCATGATCGGGTTTCTCCCTGTTGGGGGCCCCTGTGCCGATCCTGATGCAGGCCAAGGCCAGGCCCCAAGGGCCTGTTCTTGCAGGGGTCAGTCAATCGACGCAGAGGACTGCCGGGTTCATGGTGTCAATCATCGGAAAGTCTGTCCGAATGATGGCAACATTTCGGCATCACGCCGCCTTGTCCATCCGGCAAAGACAATGGCCGCAAACCGGTGCGGATGGTTGCCGGGACGCTGGAAGAAAACCGGCACTTCAATGCCGTTGGGGCGAACCGTCGCAGCCCACACGATCTGGCGGCGGACGCTGCCGGCGCAAAGCCCAAGAGGCGCGTTAACCCCACATGCCGCGCATCTTGGCCGAAACGTCTATGCTCTGCGGTGCCGGCGGCCTTGGCTTGTCCCCGGCCAGAATGGGCGGCGCCCAGTGGATCACCTCGTAGCGCTCCAACATCTCGCGCCCGATGAAGCGGCTGCGCAGGGCGTGGATGTGACGGTCGCCGTTGCGGGTCTGTTGGGTGACATAAAAGCGCAGGGGCACGCCAAGCGTCAGCTGATCCTTGGCCCGTGTCATGGCCACATAGAGCAGCCGCCGCTCCTCCTCGATTTCTGCGGTGGAGCCGGTGCCGAGGTCAGACGGGATGCAACCATCGACGACATTCAGCACAAACACCGCCCGCCATTCCTGCCCCTTGGCAGAGTGGATGGTGGACAGGATCAGATAGTCGTCATCCTTCAGGGGCACCCCGGCCTGCCCGCCGGTGGCATCCGGCGGGTCCAGCGTCAGATCGGTCAGGAACCGCTCCCGCGAGGGATAACCGCCCGCGATCTGTTCCAGTTGCAGCAGATCGGCGCGGCGGGTCTCAGCGTCTTCATGCAGCCGTTCCAGGTGCGGATCGTACCAGGCACGGACCCGGGCCAAACCCGCCGGCCAGTCAGCGGCGTCAAGACCGGACAGCGCCGTGATCAAGTCTTTCCAGGCGTTTCCGGCCCGGGGCGGCGGCGGCAGGGTCGCCAAAGCCTCCATCGGGTGAGCATGCGGGGCCAAGGCGTCCAGCACCTTGCCCGCCGCTGTCGGGCCGACACCCGGCACCAGTTGCAGCACGCGGAACCCCGCCACCCGGTCACGCGGGTTCTGGGCAAAGCGCAGGACGGCCAGCAGGTCTTTCACATGGGCCGAGTCCAGAAACTTCAACCCGCCGAATTTCACGAAGGGCACGTTGCGGCGCGTCAGTTCCACCTCCAGTTGACCGGAGTGGCTGGAGGTGCGGAAGAGAACCGCCTGCTGGGTCAGCCGCATGCCGGTTTCGCGGTTCAGCAGGATCTGATCGACGAAATGCCGCGCTTGATCGGCCTCGTTCAGCAGGGTGACGAGGCGGGGCTTTTGCGATGACTCGCGCTCGGTCCACAGTGACTTGGTGAAGCGCTCCCGCGCCTCTTCGATCACGGCATTGGCGGCGGCAAGGATCGGCTGGGTGGAGCGGTAGTTGCGGTCCAATGTGATCACATCGGCAGGGGGCGTGAAGGCTTGGGGAAAGTCGAGGATGTTGCGCACCGTGGCCGCGCGGAAGGCATAGATCGACTGCGCGTCGTCGCCGACCACAGTCAAACCACGGCCATCGGGTTTCAACCCCAGCAGGATACGCGATTGCAGGCGGTTGGTGTCCTGATACTCGTCGATCAGAACGTGATCCCACGTCGCGCCGATATGGGCAGCAAAGTCAGGATGCTCCATCACTTGCGCCCAGGCCAGCAACAGGTCGTCATAATCCAGCACGTTCTGCGCCTGCTTGGCCGCGACATAGGCGGCGAACAGGCGCTTCAACTCCGCCTCCCAGTTGGCGCACCACGGAAACTGGTTGCGCAACACGTGGGCCAGCGGTTCCTCGGCGTTCACGGCGCGGGAATAGATGGCAAGACAGGTGCCCTTGGAGGGAAACCGCGCCTCGGTCTTGGAAAACCCAAGGCCATGGCGTGTCAGGTTCATCAGATCGGCGGAATCCTCGCGGTCATGGATCGAGAAGTCCGGGTTCAGGCCGATTTCCAGCGCATGCTCGCGCAGAATACGCGCACCGATGCCGTGGAAGGTGCCCGCCCAGGACAAGGCCTCGGCGGCATAGCCCGTGCCAAGCGCTTCCGTCGTGATCTTTTCCACGCGACGGGTCAGTTCGGTGGCAGCCCGGCGCGAGAAGGTCATCAGCAGGATCCGCCGCGGGTCCGCCCCGCCCACCAGCAGATGCGCCACCCGATGTGCCAAAGTGTTGGTCTTGCCCGATCCGGCGCCCGCGATGATCAGCAAGGGCGGCGGCAGGCCCGCCGCAGTGGTCCCGAATTCCACGGCCAGCCGCTGCCGGTCGTTCAGCTTGTCAAGATAGGCCGCACCCATGCACTGCTCCTTGCCCGCCTGCTGTCGGACGGTTTGGCTCAGGTTACATCAAATGGAACGGAAGCGGAACACTTTGCTGCGCCGACCCAAACTTGAGCATGCCCTGTCGTTTTGCCACAGCAGTTGCGCCGTTGCAGACATTGGGCCGCCTTGGGCAGCGATGTCCTGAAATCCCGCGCCTTGCCCAAAAGGTGCTGATGGACCTTGGGCAGCCCCCGGCTGGCTTACTGGAAGCACGCGATCACCTGACCGCGGGCGCAGAACGCCACTTGGGCCGTTCTAGAAGTGGCGGGCAACGGCCCCGGCATTCCCCGGCCACTTAGTCCGGCAAGGTTCCACCCGCGATGGGGGACGCGATCAGGATCGGCGCAATGGCGGTTGATATAGGGGGCAAGGCCTTTCGTCTGGGGTAGCACACGATGGAACCGGGTGTGCTGGCGCGACAGATCCTGAAACGGTATGCCTTGACAAGGGCTGCGCGCCGGCAGGGTCGGGTCGCGGCGCGGGGGCTGGACCTTATTGGGGATTGCGTTGGTGATGCAGCATTCGGCCGATCCGATGGTGTTCAAGACACAAGGCAAGTCTGCCGCGCATGGCGCTGGGCTGGTGCAGGCCAAACGCCCGTTCAAGATCCACGGGCTGCGCAACGAAGACGACGTGTGCGACCGCCATCCGATGATCGCGCCGACGGCCTTGACCGTTGCGCCCCGCGACGCGACGACGGGGACGGGGGAGGCCGCCTTGCCCGAGACCTCGGTCCGCGAAGATGAGACGGCACCGCTGCGCCTTGTGCAGGTCTTGGGCGGCAACGACCCCTGCAAGGGCTGCACGGTGCCGTGATGCAGCACCCGGTTCAAGGCCTTCGCATAAGGGTGCGCGGGCAGGTGCAGGGCGTGGGGTTCCGCCCCTTTGTCTGGCGCCTGGCGACGGCACGGGGCTTGCGCGGCGAAGTGCTGAACGATCCGGAAGGCGTGCTGATCTTCGTCTGTGGCCCCGATCTGGCGCAGTTTGCAAGGGCGCTGCAGCAGGACGCTCCGCCTTTGGCGCGGGTCGACGCGGTCGAGATGGCGGATTGGGTGTTTCCCGTGCCACCGGTTGGGTTTTCCATCACGGCCAGCCGTGGCAAGGGCGCGCTGACGCTGGTGACGCCGGATGCGGCGACCTGTCCGGAGTGTCTGGCAGAAATTCGGGGCGACGGACGCCGGCGCGGCTATGCTTTCACCAACTGCACCCAGTGCGGGCCACGCTTCACGATCCTGCACGCGCTGCCTTATGACCGGGCACAGACATCGATGGCGGGGTTCGTCATGTGCCCCGCCTGTCGTGCCGAATACGAAAATCCCGCCGACCGCCGCTTTCACGCCCAGCCGATCGCCTGCCCCGCGTGCGGGCCAAGGCTGTGGCTTGACGGGGCGGGGGAGGGTGATCCGATTGCCCTTGCTGCGGCGGCCCTGCGGGCTGGCAAGATCTTGGCAATCAAGGGGCTTGGCGGCTTTCACCTTGCTTGCGACGCGATGAACGCCGGCGCGGTGGATCTGCTGCGCCGCCGCAAGCGCCGGCCGGCCAAGCCCTTCGCCCTGATGGGGCGTGAACCTATGATCGCCCGGCACTCGCCACTTTTGCCTGCCGCCCTGATGCGGTTGCGCCATTTTGCAGCGCCGATCGTGGTGCTGCCCTGGACGGCCAAAGGGCTGCCCGAGGCTCTTGCGCCGGGGATGACCAGCCTTGGCTGGATGCTGCCCTATACGCCGCTGCATCACCTGCTGTTGGACGCCTTCGATGGTCCGCTGGTGATGACCTCGGGCAATCTGGCGGGCGAACCGCCGGTGATTGGCAATGAGGAGGCGCGGCGCAAGCTGTCGGGATTTGCCGATGCCTTCCTGATGCATGACCGCGAAATCGTGCGTCGTCTGGATGACCCGGTGGAACGTGCCGACCCGCCCATGATTTTGCGCCGCGGGCGGGGGCAGGTGCCGGAAACACTCCCCCTGCCGCCGGGATTTGAAGGGTGCCGTCCCGTCACTGCCTATGGCGGCCAGATCAAATCCGCGATCTGTCTGATCAAGGACGGCAAGGCGCTGCCGTCGCATCACATGGGCGACCTGGATGATGCGCTGACGTGGGAAGAGTTCCTGAAGGCCGAGGCGGGTTATGCCGCGCTGTTTGATCATCAGCCCAAGACGGTGGCCTGTGATCTGCATGACGGCTACCGGTCCACGCAGCACGCGCTCTCGCTTGGCCTGCCGGTCATCCGCACCCAGCACCACCATGCGCATCTGGCAGCCTGTCTGGGCGACAACCTGTGGCCTTTGAACGCTGGCCCGGTGGCGGGGATCATTCTGGACGGGCTTGGGCTGGGCCGCGACGGCACGATCTGGGGCGGCGAGGTGCTGCTGGGCGACTACCGCAGCTTTTCTCGCATCGCCCACCTGCGGCCCGCCCCCTTGCCCGGCGGCGACCGGGCGAGTGTCGAGCCTTGGCGGAACGCCTTGGCACGGCTGGATCAGGCGGGGCTGGCAGACGTGGCCGACAGGCTCTTTGCTGCGCAGCCCCGGGCACTGCTGCGGCAGGCGATCAAGGCGGGGATCAATGCGCCGCTTTCCTCCTCGGCCGGGCGGCTGTTTGATGCGGTGGCGGCGGTGTTGGGGCTGTGTCCGGACCGGCAGAGCCATGAGGGTGAGGCCGCAATGCGGCTGGAGGCGCTGGTGCTGGCCGCAGCCGCGCCCTTTGAGTTTGGCACCTCGGTTGAGGGGATCGACCCCGCGCCCATGCTGCGCGCCTTGGTTGCCGCCATGCCGTCTACGCCAAAGCCCGTCCTCGCCGCACGGTTCCACACTGGCCTGGCGCAAGCGTTCTGCGCCCCGGCCCGCAAGTTGGTGGAGTCCGGCCAAGCCAAGGCTGTTGCGCTGTCGGGCGGCTGTTTTCAGAATGCCGCGCTTCTGACCGCCTGCCTTGCGGCGCTGGAGGGCCTGCCTGTGCTGACCCACCGCGCCATACCTGCCAACGACGGGGGGCTGGCGCTTGGGCAGGCGCTGATCGCGGCGGCGGAAAGCTTGTAACCGGGGGATCGTGGCCAGCAGTCAGGTCGCTTGCGTCCCGGCGTGCCCCAGCCGGGCCTTAACGCATTGAAACGGTTTGAAAACCCCTGCCTTCTGCGCTTGGTCTGACCTTCGCCCAAGAACCTTCCCGCAAACCCCGGGCGGCCAGAGCCATGACCCAAGGGCAGCGCCAGACGGCGTGTCCCAGATCGAAACCTTCGACAGCGTCATGCGCCGTCAGGGGGGGCACCCGTTGCAGCGGCAGGAAACACGTCCGCTCGACCGATGCCGCCCTTGGCCTGCCATGACCCCCGCAAGGATCACCAAGCCTTGGACGTCTGCAATCGGCGGAAGTGGGCTGGACTGCATCCGTTGTCGGAAAACATCATCCGGTTCGCCCATCCCCTGACCCTGCATGGCGTGTTGCCCCGGGGCAATCCGAATGACGACGCGCTGAGGGTCGCCGCCGGTGTCCTTGCGCAAGCGGCTTTTCGGGACTGGGCGACGTGGACGGCCAAGGCCCCTTTCGCGGTCGAGGGCGCTTCGCCCCTGACCGGTCCCGCCAGGTATCCCCACATCGGCAACACACCCAAGGCCAAGCAGCGCAAGCGGGCCCCCGCCCTCAAGCGCATCCGTAACAGGCCGCACAGCCCGGTGCCCGGCTGATTGGCAAGGTCATGACCGGGGTCAACACCCCCATGCTGACCATCGACCGCCAGCCGGACCTGATCCGGAAGCCCGGCTTTCCCTAACCGCGATCAAGCCGTTTCGCATTCAGGCCAATGCCGATCATATCGGCATGGTGGCGGGCCGGCTGGGCGGGTTGGCTGTGGTGCATCCCGGCGTCTCGGTCCGCCCATGCGTGGAAAGCAGATGTGAAGCAGGGGGGAGGGGTGCAGGTCTTGGACGCCACACCCAGCGGGTCACGCTTGCGACGGCGGGCTTGGGGAGTGACGTCGATCCGGCTGCCCTTTGAAGGCCATATGCGCTGGGGCGTGAACCTGGCGTCAAGGGAAGGCGTGGCTTGGTTGGTCTTGGCCATCGCAGCCGCTTTGGGGCTGCGCGGGCCTTTGGCCTCGCTACTTCTGATGACGGTCTTGACGGCGTTGCGGATCACCGCGCAGGACGAGTCCGTCGCGGCCCTTCATGCTGCCACCTCTGCGATGCGACGTATCGAGGCAAGCCATCGGCGCGGCCGTTGTGACCGGTGGCAGATTTGATCCAGGACATTGCGGCCTTGCCGGACGGTGTGTCAGAAGTTGAAAAGGACGACGGCACCGCGATCGTTTCAGCCGCACGCGGCGCTTGCGCCCCGTTGGCGGGATTGGTGGCGGGGCTTGTCCCACGCCTGAACCGCCGCCTGTCGACGGACCATCTTTGCGCCGAAGGAGGCGTCTTGCCGCAGTCGTTGAACCGTTTGCCCGTGACAAAAGCGCCCCGTCCGGCGGATCCCCGGTCGCCCTGCACGCCGTTGCAAATCCCGCAGGTGCCGCATGCATGAAATCTCGCTGTGCGAGGGAATGCGCGGCATCATCGAAGATCAGGCCCGCATCCACTGCTTCAGCCGCATCACCGTGCTGCGGCTGGAAATTGGCAAATTCGCAGGCGTGGAAAGGGCCGCGCTGGAGTTCGCCTTTGATACCGTGATGAAAGGCGGCCCCGCCGAGGGCGCGCGGCTGGAGATGATCGACCTGCCCGCCTTTGCCCTGTGCTATGGTTGCGGCCAAGAGGTTGAGATTGAAGAGCGATTCTCGGATTGCCCCCGGTGTGGTTCGGCAAGGCTGATGCCGCAGGGCGGTGACGAAATGCGAATCAAGAATATGGAGGTGATTTGATGTGCGGTGTGTGCGGCTGTGGCGAGACGGTGAAGTTTGACGGCAAGACCAAAGACCAGCTTCTGCCCTTCGGCCATGTGCTGGCCAAGGCGCCGGTGACGCACGCCCATGACCACGCCCATGACCACGGCCACCACTACGGGCTGGGGGCGGCGGGGGTCTCGGTTCCCGGCCTGTCGCAGGCACGGCTGATCGAGGTGGAAACCTCGATCCTCGCCAAGAATGACAGTTACGCGACCTCCAACCGCAGGGCGCTGACGGCTTTGGGCGTACTGACGCTCAATCTGGTGTCCTCGCCCGGGTCGGGCAAGACGACGCTGCTGTGCAAGACGATCGAGTTGCTGCGCGACGCTCCGCTGGCAGTGATCGAGGGCGATCAGCAGACCTCGGTCGATGCTGACCGCATCCGGGCCACGGGTGCCAAGGCGGTGCAGGTCAACACCGGCAAGGGCTGTCATCTGGATGCGCAGATGGTCGGCCACGCGATCGAAGACCTGCGCCTGCCGCCGCACGCCTACCTTTTTATCGAAAATGTCGGCAACCTGGTCTGCCCCGCAGCCTTTGATCTGGGTGAGGATGCCAAGGTGGCGATCCTGTCGGTGACAGAGGGCGAGGACAAGCCGCTGAAATATCCCGACATGTTCACGGCAGCCAAGCTGGCGATCCTGAACAAGGTCGATCTGGCGGTCTACTGCGACGCCGACCTTGACGCCTACGAAGCCAACCTGCGCCGGATCAACCCAACCATCGACATCCTGCGGATTTCGGCGCGCACCGGTGAGGGGATGGGGTCGTGGATCGACTGGCTGCGTGCCCGACGTGCGGCGAAGGCCTGACCCATGGCCGCGCTGATCCACGCCACTGCGCCTGGGGTCCATGACACGCCGCGCGCCACGTCAGCCATGATGATGGCGCCCCGGCGCGGGTTCGGTAGGCAGTGGCGGGCAGATGCCCCTGCGCCCCTGTCCGAAGTGGATCGGCATCAGGCGCGTGCGTTGTGCGACCAGCGGGTGCGGCATCGCGCGGGCCATGACGGCCTCCTGACATGGCGCGAAGGCTGGCCCGATGGGATCCGCATCACAATGACCCCCGATACCGACGCGCAGTCGATCCGGGGGGCGATCCCTGACGCGGGGACCCATCAGCGCCTGACCAAGTCCCGGCAGTCCGACCCCCTTCTGCTGGCCAGCCTTAAAGCTGTGATGGTGCTCGGCCTCGCCGGCGACAACGCGCAGATTGCGCTGGTGATGCGCGACCTGACCGTCATCTCCGACAACCCGGCGGATCCGCGGCGGCGCGCGCTGCGCGACGGGATGTTGGGACTTTGCAGATCGCGCAGGATTTTGACGCGGCAGCGATGGCACAAAAGCCGGGTGGCGGCAAAGTTGGGTCTATCTTGGGTTGGCCCTTGGGCCAAGCTGGACCGCTGCGGCCGGCTGCATCCCAACCTGACCCCGGCACCTGAAGAGGAGAGCGACTGAATGTGCCTTGGTATCCCCGGCCAGATTATTGCGATCACCGATGAGGCGCGCCTGATGGCGATGGCCGATGTCTCGGGTGTGCGGCGCGAGGTGAACGTGGCCTGCGTTGCCTCTGGCCCCTTGGCCGAACTGGTCGGGCAATGGGTGCTGATCCATGTCGGCTTTGCGATGAGCGTGATTGACGCCGAAGAGGCCGCCAAGACGCTGGAGGCCCTGCGCGATCTGGGCGAGGCGCAGGAGGCGCTGGACGCAATGATGGCAAGTGACCGCGCCCTGCAGGCGGCCCGATGAAATTCGCCTCAGAGTTTCGCGACCCCACGCTGGCCAAGGGCCTGCTGTCGGCCATTGCCACGCAGGCGGACAGGATCGGGGCTTCAAAGGCCAAGCCCTTGTTCATCATGGAGATTTGCGGCGGTCACACCCATTCGATCTTCCGCTACGGCCTCGACAAGCTGATCCATGAAGGGGTGGAATTCATTCACGGTCCCGGCTGCCCGGTCTGCGTCCTGCCGATGGCGCGGGTGGATGAGGCGGTCGATCTGGCCGAACGGCCAGAGGTGATCTTCTGCACCTTCGGCGACGCCATGCGGGTGCCGGGGCATCGCAAGTCCTTGATGCAGGCCAAAGCGGTCGGGGCGGATGTGCGGATGGTCTATTCGCCGCTGGACGCGCTGGAACTGGCGCGGCGCAACCCCGGGCGCGAGGTGGTGTTCTTTGGTCTGGGGTTTGAAACGACAACCCCCTCCACCGCACTGTGCGTGCAGCAGGCCGCGCGCGAGGGGCTGACGAACTTCTCGATCTTCTGCAACCACATCACGGTGCCGGAACCGATCAAGGTGCTGCTGGATGACCCGCACATGCGGCTGGATGGCTTCATCGGACCGGGGCATGTGTCGATGGTGATCGGCATCCACCCCTATGATTTCATCGCCCGCGACTATGGCAAGCCGATCGCCGTGGCCGGGTTCGAGCCGACCGACCTGCTGCAATCGGTGCTGATGGTGCTGACCCAGATTGCCGAGGGCCGCGCCAAGGTGGAAAACCAATATTCCCGTGTCGTGCCAGAGCATGGCAATCCGGTGTCTCTGGCCGCCATCGCCGAGGTCTACGAACGCCGCCCGAGTTTCGAATGGCGCGGCTTGGGCGAGATTGACGCCAGCGGCCTGCGCCTGCGCCCGAAATACCAGGCCTTTGACGCCGAAGAGAAATTCGGCATCGGCTACGGGGCAGGGGCCAAGCCGCGCGACGTGCCAGAGGTCGAAGGCTGTGCCTGTGGCGCGGTGATGACGGGGCGGATCAAGCCGACCGCCTGCCCGCAGTTCGGCACAGGATGCACGCCCGAAATGCCGCTGGGCGCGCTGATGGTCTCTTCGGAAGGGGCTTGCGCGGCCTATTGGCAATACGGTGGCGCACGCGCTGCGGCAGAGTAACGAATGTCCTGCAAAAATGCGCGGGCAACATCTTCGTGGAAGATCTGAGGGGGACGGATGGCGTTAAGGGACACTCATGTCACGCTGGCCCATGGTGGCGGCGGGCGCGCCATGCGCGACCTGATCGAAGAGGTCTTCACCTCGGCCTTTCAACCGCCGGGGACGGATGATCAGGCCCGGCTGATGGATCAGGCTTTGCGTGAACCCGGCGCCCAACTGGCCTTCACCACCGACGGCTTCGTGGTCACCCCGGTGGAGTTTCCGGGCGGTGACATCGGCAAGATCGCCGTCTGCGGCACTGTCAACGATCTCGCCGTCGGTGGGGCGCGGCCCCTGTGGCTTTCGGCGGCCTTCATCATCGAAGAGGGGTGCGAAATTGCGCTGTTGCGCCGGATCGTGGCCTCGATGGTGGCAGAGGCGGACAAGGCAGGCGTGGCGATTGTGACAGGCGACACCAAGGTCGTCGGGCGTGGCTCTGCCGACAAGGTCTTCGTCACCACGGCGGGGATCGGGGTGATCCCGCCGGGGCGGCAGATGGCGGCGGACCGGATCCGGCCCGGTGATGTGGCGATCGTCAATGGCAGGCTGGGCGATCACGGTGCGGCGATCCTTGCGGCGCGGGGTGATCTGGCGCTGTCCACCGATCTGCAATCGGATTGCGCCGGGTTGGGTCATCTGATCGAGGCGGTTCTGGCCGCAAGCCCCGGCGTCCGCGCGGCACGGGATGCGACGCGGGGTGGCATCGCGGCGGCCCTGAACGAGATGGCGGCGGCCTCTGGCGTGGGGATCGTGCTGTCGGAAGCCGACCTGCCCCTGCGCGATGAGGTGCGGGGGATGTGCGAAATCCTGGGCCTTGACCCGCTGTATCTGGCCAACGAGGGGACGCTGGTGCTGTTTGCCCCGCCCGATCAGGCCGAGGCCGCGCTGGCCGCGATGCGCAGCCTCCCCGAGGGGGCTGCGGCCTGCATCGTCGGCCGGGCCGTGGCAGACCATCCGGGACAGGTGCGGATGACCACGCTGTTTGGCGGCAGCCGCATCGTTGACATGCTGATCGGCGAACAACTGCCGCGCATCTGCTGAACGCGTTGGAAAAGTCCGGGGCGAGGGCGGGGGCTGCGCCCGTCACACCGGGCACGCCGGCGCGGCAGGCGGGTCAATCGCAGGTAAAGGCCGCCGCATCGCCCTCGCCATCGGACAACAGCACCATGTAGGATCCGTTCCCGCCATAGACGCGAAAGCGTTCAAATCCCAGGTAGCTGCCGTGGCGCCCCCGCCCGTTCACCTCTCCGCAAACAGACCGGCCATCGGCACTGGGTTTGACATTGCGGAACTGCACTGTGTCGGGGTCTGCAAATCTTTCCCGCAGGGCCGCGTCATAGGTGTAAAGCGCCGGTGCCAAAGGCTGGGCCGAGGTATGCGCCAAAGTGGATCCCGCCAGCAGCGTGACCAGGGCGAGCAATCCGCTGAGTTTCATGGCGTCCTCCTTGAAATTGACCGACACGGGTGGCGGTCGCTCAACCGCCGCCCGCGTCCTTGCGGCATCCTTTGCCAAAAAGCCCGGATGCTCTGGCCACAGACATCGACCGGCTCTTGCGTCGACCGACCGGATCTTAAGGGTTACCTATAGGCCAAAAGATCATTAAGTAATTGTTTTCTTGTAATAAAATCATATCCAACATGTGTGGCGATGTGAAATTATGTCAAATTGGTGTGACGCTGCAACGGCATCGCCGCGCCCGAAGGCATGCGGTTGGCCCTGACGCCGCGCCATCCTGTGCCCGGTATGGCACCACATCCTTGCGCGGCGATGGGACACGGCCGGCCCATCGGGCCGATGGAATGACTTTAACCATTTGAAAGAAAAAGATTTTCAGTCTAGCCAGTCTCTGTTGGACGCCGAATGTGCAACGCCGTACAATCGACCGGACCCCTGCCACGGCAAACCGACAAAACGCCGAAGAGATGGCGCCCGCCACAGACAGCTACACAACCCTTGGGTGTTTGCGTCTCGACATTTCGCGCGGGTTATCGTAAATTTTCCTTATGAGCGTAACTATGGTATCTTAAAAAAACCCCTGACGCCAAAAGGAGGAGGGTGTGTGGACTTTAGAGATCATGTGATGACCAAAGAGGTTGCAGTGCATGCGATTGCCTCGCGCCAGTTGGCTGGCCCTGCCGGAAAAATCAGGAAAAGATAGGCGCAACAACTTCTGACGTGGCGATTCACACGGACGTGAGGGCAGTGACACCTGCCAGATGTGCGACACGGTTGGAATTGGATGGTGAAAGGTGAAAGTGTTGCGCCGCGGCCTGACTTTGACGAAACGGAAGTTTGTCGAGGGCGTCGGAGTGACCTTTCGCGCGGCGTGATGCCCGAGAGCAAAGGAAAGAAAAGACCATGAAGCCGAAGGTTCTAGCCGTCGATGATGAAGATGCGATCCTGACCCTGCTGGAGATGGCATTGAATGATGAAGGCTATGATGTTCTGACCGCATCGACAGCCGCCGAGTTTCGCAAACTGAATTCGGAAAACCAGATCGACATCTATCTGATCGACGTGGGTCTGCCCGATGCGAACGGCTTTTCGCTGGTCAAGGAAATGCGGCGCGGCTCCACGGCGGGGATCATCCTTCTGACAGGACGCAGCGGCGAAACCGATCAGGTGGTCGGGCTTGAGATCGGCGCCGATGACTACGTCACCAAACCATTCCGGATCAGAGAGTTGGCCGCCCGCGTCAACGCCGTCCATCGCCGTGCTGCGCCGCGTGCCGAACAGGCCGTGGCCACAGAAACCCCGGTCCGGGAACAGGCAAGCGCCCCGGCGATCGATTACAATTTCGAAGGGTACAAGCTCAGCACCTCGGCGCGCAGGCTTTGGGGCGCGGATGGGGCAGAGATCGTGCTGACCACGGCGGAATTTGACCTGCTGGCCGCCCTGCTGCGCCGTCGCGGTCAGGTGCTGGACCGCGATCAGCTGATGAACGCCATGAAGGGCCGCGACTGGGAAAGCTATGACCGGGCGATTGACGGTCTGGTCAGCCGCCTGCGCCACAAGCTGCCGGCGTCCAACCCCTCGGCCCATTTCATCCGCACCGTGCATGGGGTGGGCTATTCCTTCACCGGCTGAGGCAAGATCCCGCCTCAGCCGGTGCGGGGCCATCGTCTCATGCGTCCAGAACGCTGCGGATCTTTTCGGCCATATCCTTCAACCGGTACGGCTTTGTCAGCAAGGTCAGGCCGGGGTCCAGCTTGCCATCATGGATGATCGTGTCGTCGGTATATCCCGAGGTGTACAGCACCTTCAGATCCGGCCGGATCGCCGAGGCGCGCTTGACCAGTTCCGGGCCGCTCAGGTCTCCGGGCATCACGATATCGGTGAACAACAGGTCGATCGACGGATCATTCCGGATGATCTCCAGCGCCGCGGTCCCGGCCATGGCCGAACTGACCCGGTAGCCCAGACCATCCAGTTTCACGATGGCGCTTTCCAGCACGCTTTCATCATCCTCGACGACAAGGACATGTTCGGATCCTCCGACGATCTTGTGGCCATCAGCGTGATGCTTGCGGGCCCCTTCGTCGCGTGCGGCGCGCGGGAAATACAGATGCACCGTCGTGCCCTTGCCCACGCCGGACTCGATCATCGCAAAGCCTGCCGACTGGCGCACGAAGCCATAGACCATGCTTAGCCCCAGCCCGCTGCCCTTGCCCATCGCTTTGGTGGTGAAGAACGGCTCGAACGCCCGGCCCAGGGTTTCGGCGTCCATCCCGGTTCCGGTGTCGCGGATCGAGAGATGGACATAGCTGCCGGGCTTCGCCTCGGGCAGGGTCTTGGTGCAGTCCTCGGTGATCTCGGCGTTGCCGGTCTCGATGTACAGATGGCCCCCCTGGGGCATGGCGTCGCGGGCGTTCACCGCAAGGTTCAGCAAGGCGTTTTCCAGCTGGTTCGGGTCCGCTTCGATCGTCCAAACGTCGGCGGCGGTCGCGATCTTGATGCTGATGGTCTCGGGCAGGGTCCGGCGCATCCAGTCTTCCATCGAGATGACCAGCGCGTTCACGTCAATCCGCTTGGGGTCCAGCGGCTGGCGGCGGGCAAAGGCCAGCAGGCGGCTGGTCAATTCCGATCCGCGCAGCGCCATCGTGACGGTCATCTCCGCCAGTTTCTGCAGCTTGGGTTGCGCTTCCAGCCGGTCGACCAGCAGTTCTGAGTTGCCCAGAATGACGGTCAGCAGGTTGTTGAAGTCATGGGCGACGCCACCGGTCAACTGACCCACGGCCTCCAGTTGCTGGGACTGGCGCAGCCGGTCGTCCATCGCGCGCCGTTCAGAGATGTCGGCCATCGCGCCCAGAATGCGGACCGCCTTGCCATCGGCGTCCCGGATCACCTTGGCCCGGTCCAGAATGGCGGCATAGCTGCCATTGGACTTGCGGATCTTGTACTCCATCTCGACCGTAGCCCCCGGGTTGGCGATGGCATCCTCGATCACCTTGGTCACACGGGCCACATCGTCGGGATGGACCCAACTTTCCCAATCCCGCGTGGTGTATTGGAAAGCAACCGGATCATAGCCGAGGATCTTGTTCAGGTTCTCGTTGTACCTGACATTCGACGTCGCCAGATCGGCCTCCCAGATGATGTCGTTGGTGGCATCCACGATGTTCTGGAACCGCGCCTGCGAATAGAATGCTTCGGCCTCGATCTGCTTGCGATGGGTCAGATCGCGTTCCACCGTCACGAAATGGGTGCAGACCCCGGTGCTGTCGATGATGGGCGCGATGTCCATTTCGATCCAGTATTCGGTACCGTCCTTGGCATAGTTGATCAGCTCGATCTGGATCGGAGTGAGGTCGACAATCGCCGCGCGGATCCGGTCCAGATCGGCGCGATTGGTCTTGGGCCCCTGCAGGATCCGGGGCGTCTTGCCGATCACCTCTTCGCGGCTGTAACCTGTCAGGCGGGTGAAGGCATCATTGACATAGACGATGCGCAAGGAGTCAGCACCTTCGCGGTCTTCTGCGTCGGTGATGATCACCACGTCGTTCTGCCGCGCAATTGCCGTCTCCAGCAGGCGCAAATGCTGGTCGCGCTCACGGGCCTCGGTCACGTCGCGCAGGAACATCGAAAACCCGTCACCCGTGGGATAGGCCGTCACATCCAGCCAGCGCCCGGTTTTGCGCGTCCGCTCGACGAAGTGACCGGTGCCCGTGCCGTCCATGGCCCGGTTCAGCGCAACGACCTTCTCCGGCACTTCGGTCGGGTCATCCGGTTTCATCACGACAGTGCCGATCATCGCCTCCGGCGTGGCGAAGCCGAAGTACAGCGCCGCCTCGTTGTTGGCGTAGGTCATCCGCCAGTTGCGGTCGACCGTCACGAAGCCGTCGCTGATATGCGCCACCGTATTGGCCAATTGCGCCGTCGCCTGCGCCTCGCGCCGCAGGGCGATCTGGCTTTGCCGGGTTTGTGACAGGGCCGCAGCAACAAGGAAGGTGATCAGGCTGCCAAACAGCAGCGTCGGCTGCAGCAAAAGCGAGCGGTGCGCCAGAATATAAGCGTCATTGGGCCAGACGGTTACCGTCCAGTATTGGCCGAAGGTCGCAAAATGAGTCGTCTTGCGCACCCGGGTGCCCAGATCAAAGCTCGTCTGGCCCGCATCAAGCGAGGTGCCCGCTTCGTCGTGGATTTCAACGTTGAAGTCCTTTTTCACGTTCTCGGGGATGAATTGTGCCAGATCCTTCATGTGGACAGAGGCCAGCAGGTACCCTTCCGGGGTTGCCACATCATACAAGGGCGTCAGGAACAAACGCGTCAGCGTGCCGTCGGCCAGCTTGATCGTCTGCGTCATGTGCAAGGTGCGGGTGCGGTCCGCGGTGTCAAACGCCAGTTTGCGCAGCGGGTCGTCGTCCAGCTTCATCCCCAGAAACTCTTGCAAATCGCCGCTGGTCGCAACCCGCCAGCGCACCACCCGGTAGGGATCGACATAGGCGATCGAAAAGATCCCCGGCGAGATCGACAGCGTGGAACTTGCGTCATTGTCCCACTCCGCTTGCGTCGGCGCGCCATAGATGGCCCACCGCCGCGCCAGACGCTGCTGGCCAGCCCCCAGCGCCAGAATCTTGCTTTGGACATCCGTGCTGACGTAGTTCAGCGCCACCGAGGTCTCGAAGGCGCGATCGTTCCAGTCATTCTGCTCTTCGACATCCCAAGCCAGCAGGGCCGTCGCCGCAAGGGCCAGCACAGACCATGCGTAGTAATGATCCAGCCGCCGATACCCGTCCGGCCTAAGCTTGTGCAGCGCCTCCAGCGCCAGCCCGGCACCGATGACGGCAATCAGCGCCGTGGTCTGCAAGGACGCATCATGCGTGCCGGCCAGATCCTGATCAGTGCCGAACACCAGTTGCGACATCAGGTTCTGCCCCATGGCCATCGGCGCCAACAGCGCCCCGGCACACGAGAAGGCACTTTGCAGGGCCGTGGCCTGCGGCAGCCGCTGCAAGATCATCGCAAGGCAGATCAGCAGCACCGCCAAAGAGGTCACAAAGGGCATGTGCAAACCGGCGCTGCGGCTGACCGACAGCAATCCCATCCGCTCGGCAATCAGGTCGAACGGTTGGGAAAACCGCAAGGTATAGCCCAGCAGGGTGAACAGCGCGGTGATGCCAACCACGCCGATCAAACCAAGCGACACCTGCGATCCGCGGCGCGGCACAACATGGGCCAGCGCCAGCCCGAACAGACACAGGATCGAGTCCAGTCGGACATCGCCGAAAGGCCCATAGGGCGCCACGACCGCCCCGAGGTTGAAATACCAGCCGATGATCACAATGGCCGAGCCGATCAGGGCCACACCTTTCAAGGCGCGGATCAGCCGAATGTCAGGCAAGGCCACGAAATCGGATGTCAAAACGAAAGCCCTCGTTCGGCGCGCTTCTATGAGTGATCGATCTGACAGAAATCTATCAGCGTCGTGCTAACACGGCCAGCAAGGAAGGTATTTTGCACAATCTTTCACGATTTTGGACGAAATTTGCAAGACTTCCGCCCCGATCCTTGGTTCGCGGATCAAGGCATTGAATTGCTGTCATTTTTCCGGGGCCCTGACCAAATGGGTGCCTCCCGTGTCAGGGCCCTGATTGTCCGGGCGGGACGCCTGTCGACGTGGCCCGCGCGCCGGAATCGAACGACCTTCAGCCGAAGGTTCTGGATTTCGCCCGCGTCCCTGTCAGCGCCCGGTCTTCGGTGGCGGCGTTGTCAGGGCACGGTGCTTGATCATGATGTCGTTGGACGCTTCAAGATCCGCACCGAAGATCGAGACAATGTCGCCCCGCGTCACATCCCCATGCGCCTTGGGCCAGTTGCGCTTGAAGGTTCGCGCAAAAAGGCCCTTTGAAAAGAAGAACGGCCAGGCGACGCGCAGCGTGGATTTCTTGGCATCTGGCGCGGGAATGCGATCTTCGGTTTCCATGTTTTGTCCCCCAAGAACGGCGAGAGGTCTGGATCCCTTGCTTGGCAGCTGGTGCGGGGCAGTGTCTCGCCACGAAATGACTTGACGAAAAGTTAAGAAGAAGTTGTCGCGCAGATTTGATGCCTTTGTGGAATGTCGTGCAGGCTTGTCTGGCAGATTTAACCGCTTGTCTGCGGCGTCCCTGACCCCAAACCACGCCGCCGGATCCCCAGTGCTGTGGCCAAAAGGCCCCCACGAACCTGAACCGCCCCCCGTCGCCCGCCCCGCGACGCCAGAAAAACAAGGCAGCCGGGGCGCGAAAGCCGCGATTTCGGCCAGGCAGATTGGCCTCCCGCCGCGCCACTCCGCCCGCCTAACCCCGGCCCCGGACATCGCAAGATGTCGCATCATTTTGGGAAATATCGAACGCGGCCTTGGCGATTTTGCAAATCTGCCCAGCATTTGAACCGCATTTTACAGGCCCCGGGCAAGGGTCACAACTTGCGACCATTTTCCATCCGCTCCCGATCATTCTTGCGAATTTGACTCCTATCAAAGGCTCAACACCCGAGAGGGAAAGTCAGCCCCCAAGTTCAGCGCGCAAGCGAAACCTTTGAAGTGATTCAAAGGCTTGGATGAACTTTCTCTCTCGCTCCAACGGATTGGGAGTTGAGATCATGACCAAATTTCTCGTTCATAGCACCGACACGGCAACGCAAACCAACCTGATTGAAACGCTGACAGCCGACCATTTCGGCGCCAACTTTCTAGTCAACCAGCTGCCCACCGGCGGCGACCCTACGGCACTGGCGACCCTGGTCGCGGCCGTGCAGCAGATGAGCCTGGGCGGTCTGCGCTGGCCGGGTGGCACCGTCACCGAGACGGTCTTCGACTTCCGCCATGAAAACGCCCCCACGATGAACGGCAACCAGACCATCGGGCAGCATCAGTTCTTTTCCGTGGCGGGCAGCCTGCATGCCGATGTGACCCTGACGCTGCAAACCCGCTCGGCCTTTGGCGCGGACCACAGCGCGGCAGCCGCCTTGGCAGATGGCACCTATGGCGCGCGTCAGGTGGATGCGCAGTATCTGTCCGACATGAAGGCCTATGTGGAACGCACCATCGCAGACGCCGTTGCCAGCGGCACGCAGATCCACACCTTCGAGATCGGCAACGAATTCTGGGGCGGCGGCGAAATGACGGCGACCGAATATGGCCGCGTCGCCCGCGCCCTGCTGGTCACCGTGAACCAGGCGATCGACGAGGCCCTGCCGGCCGGTGCCGCCCGTCCGGGCGTCGCCATCCAAAGCCTGTGGGCGGCCGGCTACATGTCGCCGTCATCGACCGCCGCCGTCTATGTCCATGATGGCGTGGTCGACAATCAATATCACGCCGGATGGACCAAATACATGATCCCGGGCCAGGGCGCCGCCTATCAGCAAGTCCTGCAAATCGCTGACGAGGTGACGGGCAAGGCCGAAGGTGGCGCCAATCTGGCGCATCTGGTCAATGGCATGATCGACCACTTCTATCCCAAGGACGGGCTGGCCGGCATCCACAGCGACGCCGACGCCTTCATCTTCAAGCAGATGGCCTCGCTGGAGCATCGTCTGGGTTTCAGCTTCGGCGCGCTGGACCGCAACTTCACCGAATGGGACCCGAACCGTTTCGTCGATGCCAACAACGCGGGCAGCAACGACGCCAGCGCCTCCAACCGCGGCATGCCGCAGGCGGCGATGATGGTCGACATCCTTTATGAAATGGCCACGCATGGCGCCACCTCGGCGGATGTCTGGCCGTTGTACTTCGCCCATGCCAACTACACCAACATGGTGGGCAACACGACCTGCGACATCCGCGTGCCCGGTGCGGCCCTGACCTTGATGAGCGAAAGCCTCGTCGGCACCCGCCCGCTGTTCGACTTCCAGCAAGTCCAGGGCGCCGCCAACATGGAGGTGCACGGCTTCGCCAGCGCCACCCGTCTGGTCTTGATGACCGCCAACGAGGCCGGCAGCGTCGCCGCCGCCACCAACCTTGACCTCAGCGGCGTCGGCGATGCGGCCTTGCAGAACCACCTCGACCACGGCACCTATTTCATCACCTCGACCCGTCTGAATTCCGCCGACGCGAACGGCGCGGCGGATGCCGGGATCACCAACCTCGACGTCCACCCGGTGGTCAGCTACCTCGACGGCAAGATGCTGACCGGCCACATGATCACCTTGGGCGACCTGTCGGCCTATGACCTGATGCGGACCGAAATCACCTTTGTCGGCGCGGGCAATGACCTTGTGACGGGCCGGGGCGGCAATGACACGATCAACGGCCTTGGCGGCGACGACACGCTGATCGGCGGCGGCGGCAATGACATGCTGACCGGCGGCACCGGCAAGGACCTGCTGCAAGGCGGCTGCGGGGATGACAACCTGAAAGGACAGGGCGGCAGCGACCAGCTCTATGGCCAATCCGGCAATGACGTCCTGAACGGCGGCGACGGCAATGACACGCTGAACGGCGGCACGGGCAATGACACCCACACCGGCGGCCTTGGGGCGGATCATTTCGTCTTCCAGGATGGCTTTGGCAAGGACGATATCACCGACTTCCACCATGCCGAGGGTGACATCATCGACCTGACCGGCATGACCGGTCATGACGACGTCAAGAGCTTTGCCGATGTACAGGCCCTGATGCACATGATCGGCAGCGATCTGCACATCACCTTCACCACCGGCGAGCTGGTGCTGGACCATACCACCACCGCTGCCCTGTCGGCCCAGGACTTCCTGTTCTGATTGCCAAGGTCCCGAAATCTGACGCCACACCCGCCCCGGTGTGGCGTCCGGCATTGGGGGGCTCCCCCAATCCCCCGCCACCCAAACCGCCCCTCTGCCCAGAGCGCAGGGCCCTTGGCGCCGGCCCGGCCAAGAAAAAGCCGGCTGAGGTTGTCTCAGCCGGCGCAAGGTGTGGGAGATCTGCCGATGTGTCTCGGCTAGAAGGTCAGACCAGAAGCAAGGGCTCCGCATAGGTCACCGGCAGCTTGCACGGGATCGCCAGTTCGACGGCCACGGCATGCTCTGCGCCCGTCGTCACGCTGATCCGGGCGCCGATCCGCGCCGCCTGACCCTTGCAGGACGCCAGCCCCAGACCCCGGCCGCAGAACAGCGTGGCGAAATGCGAATGGGCATCCTGAAAGCTGGCAAAGCGTTCCATCGCATCCTCGCTCAGCGCGGCCATATGGGTTTCCACCTTGAACACCGCAAAGAACATCCCCCGCCCCGCCGTGCCCACCACAGACAGACGAACCGTCTGGCCGCGCGACCGCTTGATGGCGTTGTGCAAGAAGGCCGCCAGCAGCTGCGCGATCTTCTGGTCGGGCGCCAGCATCAGGTCCGGCACATGGCCCGCCACCGCGACCTGCAGCTCGACCCCGTTCAGGAAGGCGAAATCCCCAGCCGCCATGGCAAGGTCGTGCAGCATCGCCCCGGGCGCGAAGTCGCGCGCGTCCAGCATGATCCGGCGCAGCCGCGTCGCCCGCTGCACATCGCGCGAATATTGCATCGCGGTCTGGCTCGACAGGGCGATCTTCTCGACCAGTCCCTTTTCGGTGGCGCCCAGCGGCATCTCGTTCAGCAATCTGGCCGAATGGTTGATGACGGTCAGCGGCTTGAGAAGCTCGTGGCAGATGAAATCGACCGGGTCCTGATCCTCAACCGTCGGACCGGACTTCTTGAAACAGGCATGCCGCTCGATGCTGATGACATTGTGCGGCTTCTCTTTCCCGGTGTGTGCGACGGCAAGCATGTCTTGGCATCCTTTTGTGGTCAGAGGCGAGTCCATGACCAAACGCTACAATCGCAGGGTATCGGGGATGTTGCGTCTTTGGGAAAACTTGTGAAGATTTGTTGGAACGACCCGGCTGTCGGGATGCTGCGGGACAGGGGGCGGTCATGCCCCGCAGCCCGCCCGGCATGGCCATTTCGGCAGGTTCGGGCCTTTGCCTCAGCCAGCGCCGCGTCACAGCCTTGACCGCTGCGCCGCGTTCGGCGCCTTGCCCAAGGCCCCGCCAACCTGACCCAGGCAGGTCCGCTTCAGCCGATCAGCGCCGCCAGCCGCTCCCAGGTCAGCGGGGCCTCGGTCAGGGCCAGGACATCGCGCAGCACCTGCGCCTCCAGCGCCCCACCTGCCAGCGAGTCCCCCCACAGGCCCACATCGCCCAGAAAGCCGCTGACCTGCGCTGCGGGCGTCAGCCCGCGTAACGCCGCCAGCCGCGCCAGCACCTCTGGCGCATCGCGGGGCGGCAATGCGGCGGCCCCGTCAAACGCCCCCAGATAGAACACCAGCCACGCCGCCAGCGACAGGCTCAGCAGCGGGGCAGGCCGCCCGTGCCGCGCCGCAAAGGCCCGCATCCGGTCCAGGTTCCTCTGCCGGATCTTGGCCGAGGCGTTCAGGCTGATGTCATGCCACAGATGCCGGATGTAAGGGTTGGCAAAGCGGCGCAGCACGGCGGCGGCGAAGCCTTGCAGGTCGTCCTCGGGCAGGTCCAGGAAGGGGATCACCTCGTCCTGCAACACCCGGTTCAGAAAGGCCGCCCCCACCGGATGCGTCACCGCCTCCGCCACCGAGGGCACGCCCATCAGCAAGGCCAAGGGGCACAGCGCCGTATGCGCCCCGTTCAGGATCGCCACCTTGCGCAGCTTGTAGGGCGACACGTCCGGAACCACGAGGGTGCCTTCGTCCCAATCGGCCAAGGGCAGCCGCGGCGCGGGCTGGCCCGGACGCTGTTCCACGCCAAGGAAATGGAACAATTCCGTCGCCGTCAGACAGGGGTCGGCATAGCCAAGGCTCGCCTCGACCGCCGCGATCTCGGTCTTGGGAAAGCCCGGCACGATGCGGTCCACAAGGGTGTTGAAGAAGGCAGTCTCGGCTGCCACCCAAGCCACGAACTCCGCCTCCAGCCCCCAGTCCGCCGCGTGCTGCAGAACGATCCGCCGCAGGGCATCGCCCGACAGGTCGGTCAGCTCGCACGGCAGGATGTGCCAGCCATGCCCGGCCCCCAAAGCCTGCCAGCGCCGGTACAGCAGCACCGCCAGCTTGGCCGGAAACGCCGCCGGCGGCGCATCGGTCACCCGCGCCGCAGGATCATGCACGATCCCCGCCTCGGTCGTGTTCGAGAGGACGACGGTGATCTGCGGGTCCACCGCCAACGCCAGCACCTGATCCCACTCGGTCTGGCACGACACCTCGCGCCGCACGCAGGCCACCACCCGGGCTTGCGAAACCGCCACCCCGCTGTCATCCACGCCGCGCGACAGCACCGTGTACAGCCCGTCTTGCGCCATCAGCGCCGACCCTTCCGTACCGCCGACCGAGCGCAGGATCACCACGCCCCAATCCAGCCCCGCCGCCGCGTTCATCCGGTCGATCTTCCAGTCGATGAAGCCGCGCAGGAAATTTCCGCCGCCAAATTGCAGGATGCGCGGCGTGGGGCGGGGGCGGTCGGTTGTGGGTGCCATCAGCGTTCAATCACGATCTTGAGGGTTTCAGCCCGGTGGGCCACCCAATAGGGCAGGGCCTCGTCCGCCCGGTCAAACGGGAAAACCTTGGTGATCAGGTCATCCGGCGGGGTCTTCAGCCCCTCCATCCAGGTGATCACATCGCGGAAATCCTGCGGCAGCGCGTTGCGAGAGCCCATGATGTCCAATTCTTTCAGGTTGAAGAACTTGGTGTCATAGGTGACCGGGGCCTTGGAATAGCCGATATAGACCACCCGTCCACAGAAGCACGCCAGATCAATGGCTTGGGTGAAGGTGGCCGGCAGCCCAACCGCCTCGATCACCACATCCGCGCCGTGGCCTTCGGTCAGTTCTGCCACACGGGCCGCGACATCCTCGGCCCCGGCGTCAATCACATGCGCCGCACCATACCGCGTGGCCATCGCGGTCTTGGCACCCATATCCACCGCAATCACCCGCGCCCCGCAGGCCACGGCCCCGGCAATCGCCCCCATCCCGATCATGCCGCAGCCCAGCACCACCACGGTATCCTCCGCCGTGATCCGCCCGCGTGCGACCGCATGAAACCCCACCGACAAAGGCTCGACCAGCGCCAGATG
>NZ_CBBQHX010000020.1:0-80540 GCF_964946895.1 Stagnihabitans sp.
CAGAAACAGAAAACATCGTAACAGGAAACCCCGACAGGAAACAATCTTGACAGTTTTTCGCCAAAGCGCCAGCGTGAACCCAAGCAAATGGGATGACTCGCAGATGCAGGACAGCGCAGCAAAGGCGGAATTCCCGCCGGTGATCGAGAACCCCTTCGCCAAGGGCCGCCTGATCCTTGTCTGCGAACATGCCTCCAACGCGATCCCGGCCCAGTGGGGCGATCTTGGCCTGACACCGGATCAGCGCCGCGCCCATATCGCCTGGGACCCCGGTGCCCTGAAGGTGGCGCAGGGCCTGATGCGCCGTCTGGATGCCGTGCTGATTCATGCCCCGGTCAGCCGTCTGATCTATGATTGCAACCGCGCGCCTGACATGAAGGGCGCCATGCCCGCGCGGTCAGAAGTCCATGATATCCCAGGAAATTCCGCGATCTCCCCGGCCGAGCGCCTGGCCCGGACCGAGGCCGTCTACCTGCCCTGGGCCACGGCCCTGCACAGCCTGATCGCCCGCCGCATCGCCCTTGGTCTGGCGCCGGTGATCGTCACCATGCACTCCTTCACGCCCATCTATTTCGGCAAACCGCGGGCCGTGGAATTCGGCATCATCCACGACGCCGACCCCTCGCTTGCCCTTGCCATCCACCGCGCCGCCCAGTCGCAAACCACCCTCCGGGCCGAGGTCAACCAGCCCTACTCCGCCGCCGATGACGTCACCCACACCCTGCGTCTGCACGCCACCCCCTACGGCCTGCCCAACGCCATGCTGGAAATCCGCAACGACCTGATCGCCACCGACGCCGCCTGCGAGGCGATGGCCGAAACGCTGGCACCGGTGCTGAACATGGGTCTGGTGGAAATCCAGCGGCAGGCGAAAGCCAGCTGAATCAACAAGATAAGCAACCGGGGACCAACCCCGACCGCATTGCCCCATGAGGGCGCCACCATAAAGGGAGACCGGATATGCCCGGCAATTTGACATTTGACGCACTGAAAGAGGCCGTGGACGCCGGCCGGATCGACACCGTTCTGGTGGCTGCCGTGGACATGTGGGGCCGCCTGATGGGCAAGCGCTTCCACGCCGCCTTCTTCGTGAAAAGCGGCTGGCAGGAAACCCATTGCTGCGACTACCTGCTGACCGTCGACCAAGAGATGAACACGGTGCAGGGCTATAAAAGCTCCTCGTGGCAGACCGGGTATGGCGACTATGTGATGAAGCCCGACATGGCCACCCTGCGCCTGATCCCCTGGCTGCCGGGCACCGCCCTGGTGATGGCCGATCTTCTGGATCACCAAACCCACAAAGAGGTCGCCATCAGCCCGCGTGCCATCCTGAAAAAGCAGGTCGCCCGCGCCCGCGCCCTGGGGTTCGAACCGATGATGGCCTCGGAGCTGGAATTCTATCTCTTTGAAAACTCGTACGAAAACCTGCGCGATGGCGGGTTGAAGGCGCTGCACCCGGTATCCGCCTATAACGAGGATTACCACATCTTCCAGACCACCAAGGAAGAAGACGTGATGCGCGCCGTCCGCAACGGGCTTTATGGCGCGGGCATCCCGGTGGAGAATTCCAAGGGCGAGGCCGATGCGGGTCAGGAGGAGTTGAACTACAAATACTCCGACGCGCTGGACACCGCCGACAACCACACGATCATCAAGAACGGCATCAAGGAAATCGCCTGGACCAAGGGCAAATCCGTGACCTTCATGGCCAAGTATGATCACAAGAAGGCCGGCTCCTCAGCGCATATCCACCAAAGCCTGTGGAGCCTCGACGGCAAGCCGAGCTTCGAAGACCATGACGACAAGCACGGTATGTCTCAGATTATGAAGCATTATATCGCAGGCCAACTGGCCCATGCCCGCGACATCACCGCCTTCCTCGCCCCCTATGTCAACAGCTACAAGCGCTTCACCGTGGGCATGTTCGCCCCCACCAAAGCGGTCTGGAGTGCCGACAACCGCACCGCAGGCTTCCGGGTGTGTGGAGAGCATACCAAGGCCGTGCGGGTGGAATGCCGCATTCCCGGCAGCGACGTGAACCCCTATATGGCCTGTGCGGCGCTTCTGGCGGCGGGTCTGGACGGGATCGAGAAGAAGATGGAACTGGAACCCGAAATGCGCGGCGACATGTACATGGCGCAGGGCATCCGCGAGATCCCCAAGAACCTGCGCGACGCCGCCACCCTGTTGACCAACTCCGCCATGCTGCGCGCGGCCTTTGGCGACGAGGTGATCGACCACTATCATCACGCCTGCCAGTGGGAAATCGCCGAGACCGACCGCGTGGTGACCGACTTCGAACTTCAGCGCGGTTTCGAGCGCTCGTAACCCCTTCGTAGGGTGGGGTTCAACCCCACCCTACCTCAACGGCCAAGGCCGGGCACCCGGCCCCATAGGTGACAAGATGACCCCCATCCAACTGATCTCCCCCGTCGACGGCTCGGTCTACGCCGAGCGCATGCCCCTGACACCCGAGGCCGCCAAGGCCGCAGCCCTTGCCGCGAAAACCGCCCAACCCGCTTGGGCCGCCCGCCCCCTGGCCGAGCGGATCGCCCTTGTCCGCCAGGGCATCGCCAACCTCAACGCCATGAAAGACCGCATCGTCGAGGAGCTCGCCTGGCAAATGGGCCGCCCCACCCGCTTTGGCGGCGAGTTCGGCGGCGTCAACGCCCGCACCGACTACATGGCGGAAATCGCTGAGAAAACCCTTAGCCCCACCGTCATCGAAGACAGCGACAAGTTCCGCCGCTACCTCGCGCGTGAGGCGCTTGGCGTCGTCTTCATCGTGGCCCCGTGGAACTACCCTTACCTCACCACGATCAACACCCTGATCCCGGCCCTGATCGCCGGCAACGCGGTCGTCCTGAAAGCCGCCTCGCAAACCATGCTGGTGGGCGAACGTCTTGCGGAAGCCTTCCACGCCGCAGGCATCCCGGCGGACGTCTTCCAGAACGTCGTCCTTGACCACGCCACGACCGAAGACCTCATCGCTGCCCGCGCCTTCAACTTCGTGAACTTCACCGGCTCCGTCGGCGGTGGCCAGGCCATTGAACGCGCCGCAGCAGGCACCTTCACCCCCCTCGGCCTTGAACTCGGCGGCAAAGACCCGGGCTATGTCCGCGCCGATGCCAACCTTGACGCCGCCGTAGACACGCTGATGGACGGCGCGATGTTCAACGCAGGCCAGTGCTGCTGCGGGATCGAGCGGATCTATGTCCACGAATCCCTCTACGACGCTTTCGTTGAAAAATCCGTGGCTTGGGTCAACGCCCTGAAACTCGGCAATCCCTTCGACGCCTCTTCCACCCTCGGGCCGATGGCCAACAAGCGCTTTGCCAAAGTCGTGCGTGACCAGACCGCCGAGGCCATTGCCCAAGGCGCCATCGCCCTGATCGACCCGAAAAACTTCCCCGCCGATGACGGCGGTGCCTACCTTGCCCCGCAGATCCTTGTGAACGTCAACCACTCGATGCGGGTGATGATGGAGGAATCTTTCGGCCCGGTCGTCGGCATCATGAAGGTGAAAGACGACGCCGAGGCGCTGCGCCTGATGAACGACAGCCCCTATGGCCTGACCGCCTCGATCTGGACCGAAGACTACGACACCGCAGCAAGCCTTGGCGCGCAGGTCGAGACCGGCACCGTCTTCATGAACCGCGCCGATTACCTTGACCCGGCCCTGTGCTGGACCGGTTGCAAGGACACCGGACGCGGCAACTCCTTGTCTTTCCTTGGGTTCCACTCGGTAACCCGCCCGAAATCCTACCATCTGAAGAAGGTGTGACCCCGATGACTGCCGCTCATAACGTTCCCAACCGCAACTGGAACTACCCCACCGCCATCAAGTTCGGCGTGGGCCGCATTGCCGAACTGGCTGACCACGCCAAGGCCGCCGGCCTGAAAAAGCCGCTGCTGGTGACGGACAAGGCCCTCGCCGCCCTGCCGATCACCGCGCAGGCGCTGGACGTGCTGGAGGCCGCTGGCCTTGGCCGCGCCGTGTTTTCGGAAGTTGACCCCAACCCGAACGAAAAGAACCTCGCCGATGGCATCGCGGTCTATCTGGCCGGCGGGCATGATGGCGTGGTGGCTTTCGGCGGCGGTTCGGGCCTTGACCTTGGCAAGATGATTGCCCTGATGGCGCACCAACGCAAAGACCTGAGCGTCTGGGACCTTGAAGACGTCGACGACTGGTACACCCGCGCTGACGCCTCCAAGATCGCCCCCATCGTCGCCGTGCCGACCACCGCTGGCACCGGGTCCGAAGTCGGTCGCGCGGGCGTTCTGACCAACTCGGTCACCCACAAGAAGAAGATCATCTTCCACCCCAAGCTGATGCCCGTCGTCACCATCTGTGACCCGGCCCTGACCGTGGGAATGCCCCGCTTCATCACGGCAGGCACCGGCATGGACGCCCTGGCACATTGCCTTGAGGCTTACTCCAGCCCCTTCTACCACCCGATGTCGCAAGGCATCGCCCTTGAAGGGATGCGGCTGGTGTTCGAAAACCTGCCCAAGGTCTATGACAACCCCAACGACCTTGACGCCCGCGCCCACATGATGTCGGCGGCTGCCATGGGCGCCACTGCCTTCCAGAAGGGCCTCGGCGCCATCCACTCCCTCAGCCACCCGATCGGCGCGGTTTACGGCACCCACCACGGCACCACCAATGCGGTCGTCATGCCCATGGTGCTCGACTTCAACCGCGCCGTCATCGAAGACCGCATCAACGCCGCCGCCGCCTACCTTGGCTTCAAGGGCTTTGACGGCTTCAAGGCCGCCATCATGGACCTGCGCGCCAAGCTGAACATCCCCGCCAACCTGACCGCCCTTGGCGTCAAGCGCGAGGATCTCGACATGCTGACCGAATTCGCGCTGGAGGATCCGTCCTGTGGTGGCAATCCGGTGGTCATGACGCTGGAAAACACCCGTGCGCTGTTTGACGCCTGCATGTAAGGTTCGTCGGCTCACCGCATCCCTGCGGTGAGCCGAAACATCGAGGCGCAATGGTTCAGCATATATCCAGCGAGATCGCCATCATCGGCGCGGGGGTGGTGGGTCTTGCCATCGCCGAATCCCTTGTGGCCGAGGGGCTAGAGGTCATTCTCGTCGACCCGCAGGCCCCTGGTTCGGGTGCAAGCTACGGCAATGCCGGCACCATTGCCGACTATGCCGTGCTGCCGGTCGGCACGCCCGATGTCCTGAAGTCCCTGCCCTCGCTGTTGTTCAACCGCAACTCTCCCCTCGCCATCCGTCCGGGCGCGTTCCTGTCACTGACGCCATGGCTGACCCGCTTCGCCCGCCAATCCCTGCCCGGGGCTGCGGCGCGCAACACACAAGCCATCGCCAGCCTGCTGTCGGGCGCCCGCGACCTGTGGCACGATCTTGCCGCACGGATCGGCGGATTGGACCTTCTGGAAGCGCAGGGCTGCCTTTACCTTTACGAGACCGAAAAGGCCTTTCATGCCGCCGAAGCCGACATGGCCCACCGCCGCAGCCTTGGCGTCGAGGTTGACCTGATCTCCACCCGCGACCTTGCCCATCTTGAGCCGAACCTGCCCGAGATGCCGGGGGCGGCTTTCTTCTCGGGGGCATCCTTCCTGTCGGACCCGGGCGCCATGGTCCACCGTCTGGCGCAATCGGCCCTGCACTACGCCGGCCTGTTGACGGCCCCGGTCGAGACGCTGACGCGGCAGTTCGATGGTGTGATCCTCGACGGGCCAGAGTTCCGGCTGCACGCCAAGAAGGTCATCATCGCGGCCGGCGCCCATTCCCGTCCTTTCGCGCGAATGGCCGGGGATGACGTGCCCCTCGACACCGAACGCGGCTACCATCTGGAATGGGATATGCCGGCGCCGCTGTTGAACCGTCCCTGCTGCCCCACCTCACGCGGGTTCTATCTGTGCCCGATGACCGGCCGTCTGCGCGCTGCGGGCACGGTGGAACTGGGCGGCCTGACCGCGCCCCCCTCGCAACACCGCCTTGACCGGCTGCTGGAGGGGGCCCGGGCGATTTTCCCCGACCTGCCGGAACCCTCGGCCACCTGGATGGGCTTTCGCCCTTCGATGCCTGACAGCCTGCCCGTCCTCGGCCCGTCCAAAGCCGGTGCCGAGGTGATTCACGCCTTCGGTCATGGCCACATCGGCGTGACACTGGCCCCGATCACCGCACGGATCGTGACCGATCTGGTGCAAGGGCGAGAGCCTGAACTGGACATCACGCCCTATCTGTCCAGCCGGTTCTGAGCCACGATTTTTCTGCGAAAAATCAACGAGGTGTTCTTCTGCGAAGAACACCTCCAGAATTTTCGCAGAAAATTCTCTACTCAGATTTTTCGCAGAAAAATCGTGACCTTACAGCATCCCCGGCACCACCTGATCCGGTGGCCTGTGTCCATCGGCGAAGGTCTTGATGTTGATGATGACCTTCTCGCCCATCTCGATCCGGCCCTCGATCGTGGCGGATCCCATATGCGGCAGCAGCACCACGTTGGGCAGGTCCTGCAGGCGCGGGTTGACCCGACCGTTTTCGTAGACATCCAGACCCGCCCCGGCCAGTTCCCCGGCCCGCAGGCCACGGGTCAGGGCGTTTTCGTCGATCACCTCCCCGCGTGAGGTGTTCACGATCACCGCCGTCGGCTTCATCAGCTTCAGGCGGCGGGCGTTCATCAGGTGATAGGTTGACGGCGTGTGCGGGCAGTTGATCGACAGGATATCCATCCGCGCCACCATCTGATCCAGGCTTTCCCACCAGGTCGCCTCAAGCTCCTGCTCGACCTCGGGGCGCAGGCGGCGGCGGTTGTGGTAATGCACCTGCATCCCGAAGGCCCTTGCCCGCCGCGCCACGGCCTGCCCGATGCGCCCCATGCCCAGAATGCCCAGACGCCGCCCGGCCAGCCGCCCCCCCAGAAAGGCCATCGGCGACCAGCCCTGCCAGTTGCCGGCATGCATGGCGGCCAGACCCTCCGGGATCCGCCGCGTCAGCGCCAGGATCAGCGCAATAGCCATGTCGGCCGTGTCATCGGTGGTGACCCCCGGCGTGTTCGACACCAAAATCCCCCGGCTGCGCGCGGTGGCCACATCGATGTGATCGACACCCGCGCCGTAATTGGCGATCAGTTTCAGCCGCGTACCCGCTTGCCCGATCAGCCCGGCGTCGATCCGGTCGGTGATCGTCGGCACCAGCACATCACAGCGCTGCATCGCGGCGGCCAGCTCTTCCCGGCTCATCGCGGTGTCCGGGTCGCGCAACTCCACATCGAACAGCTCTTTCAGCCGGGTTTCCACCACGGGCGGCAGATGCCGGGTGACCACGACAGACAAACGACCCTGACCCGAACGACCTTGACCCAAGACAATCTCCCTCACTTCCCATCGCAGGGCTTTGGTGGCAAACTGACGCCAAGCGCGGCAAGGCACAAGTCCGGATGGAAGCCATTCCCCTCAGACCGGACAACAAGACGCAGCCGCATCTGGCAGGACGGACATGAAGGCATTTATTCTCGCAGCAGGACTTCTGGCCTGCGCCCTGGCCATGGCACTGCCCGCGGCAGCGCAGGACGGCACCGCCACGCTGGAACAGCAGGTCGAGGGTTCGACCGACGCCGGCATGAACGGCAGTGCCAATCCCGGCGATGCCAGCTTGCCGCATGATCCCGGCAAGGGCGCTGTCACCAATCTGCCGATCCCGCGCTTCGTCACGCTGAAGGGCTCGCAGGGCAACGCCCGTCGCGGCCCGGGCCTGACCCACCGGATCGACTGGGTCTTCACCCGCGAGGGCATGCCCTTGAAGATCACCGCCGAATACGAACACTGGCGCCGGGTCGAGGATGTCGACGGCGCGGGCGGCTGGATCCACTACACCCTGCTGTCCGGCGTCCGGTCGGTTCTGATCACGCAAGACATGGCGCAGGCTTATGCCAACCCGGACGCGACGTCCGAAGTGGTCTATCAGTCCGAACTGGGCGTGATCGGCAAACTGTTGCAATGCCTGCCCGACTGGTGCCGCATCTCGGTGGAGGGCGAAAAGGGCTGGGTCAAGAAGACCGTGATCTGGGGCGTCGATCCGGCCGAGGTCTACCCTTAGGCCGGGCCGCGCCAGCGCTTGCGGGGCCGCCCACAACAGGCTAGGAATTATGCAGTCGAATAACAAGGCTGCCGTGCAATGGCTCTTGACCGCAAACCCTATCGGCGTGAGGCCGAGGACAAACGCCGCCAGGCGCTGGTCGATGCCACCTTGGCCCTGGTTGCAGAGGGTGGTGCGAAAAGTGCCACCGTGCGCGCCATAGCCCAACGGGCCGGGGTGACGGCGGGCCTGATCCGGCATTACTTCCAAGGCAAGGACCAGCTGGTTGCCGCCGCCTATCGCCATCTGATGGACCGGATGACCGACGAATCCGCCGCCGTGCTCAATGCCGCCCCGCGTGACCCCTTTGCCCGCCTGACCGCCTTTGTCGCTGCCGCCCTCAAACCGCCGGTCGTCGACCCCGAGGCGCTGATCCTCTGGGCGACCTTCCTGCAGGAAATCCACCGCGATCCGGCGATGAAGGCCACCCATGCGCAAACCTACCTTGGCTTTCGCGACATGTTGCAATCCCTGATTGCCGCGCTGCCCGGCATCTGGGACGAAGTCACCCTGCGCCGCCTTGCCATCGCCAGCAACGCCGTGATCGACGGGCTGTGGATGGAGGGCTGCGTGCTGCCCGAAGCCTTCGCCTGCGGTGAACTGGTTGAAATCGGCGTCCGCTCGGTCGGCTCCTTGCTGGGCATTGACCTGACGCCACATCTTCATCTTGCCGATTCCCCGCCTTCCGAGCCCTATCTGGACGTCCTGCCATGAAATACGCCGCCATCACCGAACGCCTGGCCCATCTGGGCGGAGCCAAATGGGAAATCCACGCCATGGCCAAGGCGATGTCCGCCGCAGGGCAAGAGGTCCTGTCGCTGACCATCGGTGAACCGGACGTGCCGCCGCCGCATGACCTGCTGGCCAAGGCGCAATCGGCGATGGAGGCCGGCCGCTACGCCTATTCCAACGGCCGCGGAGAGCCGGGCCTTCTGGCCGCGCTGTCGACGCGCTACACCAAGCGCACCGGACGCCCGATCGGCCCCAATCAGTTCATGGCCTTCCCCGGCACCCAAACTGCCCTTTACGCCGTGCTGACCAGCCTTGTCGGTCCGGGGGACGAGGTTCTGGTCGGCGATCCGCTCTATGCTGCCTATGAAGGCTTGATTGCGGCCCCCGGTGCCACCGCCGTTCCGGTGCCGCTGCATCCCGAACACGGCTTTCGCATGCAGGCCGCCGATGTCGCGGCGCGGATTACCCCGAATTCCCGCATCCTGTTCCTCAACACGCCGCACAACCCGACCGGGGCCGTCCTGACCCGTGACGAGGTGGCTGCCTTGGGTCGTCTGGCCAAGAAGCACGACCTGTGGATCCTGTCAGACGAGGTCTATGAGGAATTGATCTTCGGTGACGGTCACTTCGCCTCCCCCCTCGATCTGGCCGATCTGGCCGAGCGGACCATCGCCGTCTCGTCGATTTCCAAATCCCACGCCGCCCCCGGCTTCCGCTCTGGCTGGGCCGTGGGCCCCGGCGAATTCACCGCCCGACTGCTGCCGGTGTCCGAAACCATGCTGTTCGGCAACCAGCCCTTCATCGCCGACATGACGGCACTGGCCGTCTCGCGCCCCTCGGCCGTGGCGCGCGGCATGGCCGAGCGCTTTGCCCGCCGGGCCAAACTGATCAAAGAGGCGCTGCAGGGCCAGAACTCGATCCACGTCCACGAACCCGGCGCCGGCATGTTCTCGGTCGTCGACATCCGCGCCACCGGGCTGTCGGGCGAAGAGTTCGCCCGCAAACTGCTGCAGGAAGAACTGGTCGCCGTGATGCCGGGCGAAAGTTTCGGCCCCTCGCTCAACGGCTGGCTGCGTCTCAGCCTGACCCGGCCGGATGAGGAAGTCGTCGAAGCCTGCCGCCGCATCGCCACCTTTACCGCGCGCCAGTTGAAAGGGAACTGACATGAGAACCGTCGGAGAGCGTCTTGTTGAAGGCCTTGAAGCCCGCGGCGTCCGCGTCGTCTTCGGCATCCCCGGCGTCCATACGGTAGAGCTGTACCGCGGCCTCTCGGGCTCCAGCATCCGCCATGTCACCGCGCGCCACGAACAGGGCTGCGCCTTCATGGCCGATGGGTACGCCCGCACGTCGGGCCAGCCCGGCGTGGCCTTCGTCATCACCGGGCCCGGCCTGACCAACGCCTTGACCGCCATGGGCCAAAGCCGCGAGGATTCGGTGCCGGTACTGATCATCTCGGGCGTCAACCGCCGGGAGTCGCTTGGCAAAGGCTTGGGCCGCTTGCACGAACTGCCCGACCAGTCTGCCCTCGTGCGCGCGCTTTGCCCCTCACGCCAGATCCTGTCGCCCGCGGATATCGGCCCGACCCTGGATTGGGCCTGGGCGCTCTTGACCACCGGACGCCCCGGTCCGGTCCATATCGAAGTGCCGACCGACGTCATGCCCCTGCCCTGCCCGCCGCTGGCCGACCCCGCCCCGGCCGCCGCGAAAGCCCTGCCCCCGGCCGAGGCACTGACCCAGGCCGCCGCCCTGCTGAATGCCGCCAAACACCCCGTGATCCTCGCCGGAGGGGGCGCCCGGGGCCAAGAGGCCGCACTGCAGGCGCTGGCCGAACACCTGAACGCCCCGGTGATCGAGACGACCAACGCGCGCGGCATGCTGCATGGTCACCCGCTTTGCGTCCCGGCATCGCCCAGCCTTGCCCCGGTGCGCGCCCTGATCGCCGCCTCGGATCGCCTGCTGGCGGTGGGAACCGAAATCGGCCAGACCGACTATGACATGTATGCCGACGATGGCCTGCCCTCGCTCGCCAACATGATCCGCATTGACACAGACGCCGCCCAACTGGCCCGCCATCCCGCCACACTGGCCCTGCAAGGCGACGCCGGGGCCACGCTGACCGCCCTGCTGCCCCTGCTGAGCCAGCATCAGACCGGCGCGGAAGCCCGCGCCGACCAAACCCGGACCGAGGCCCGCGCCATCCTCGCCGACCTCTCCGCCACCATGCCCGCCCAGCTTGAGATGGTCGAAACGATCCGCGCCGCCTTGCCGCAATGCCTCATCGTTGGCGACAGCACGCAGCCCGTCTACGCCGGCAACCTGTACTATGACCACGATCGCCCCGGCGGCTGGTTCAACGCCGCCACCGGCTTCGGCGCGCTCGGTTTCGGCCCCGGCGCCGCCGTCGGCGCCGCCATGGCCGCCCCCGGCACCAAGGTCGTTTGCCTGATCGGCGACGGCGGCCTGCAATTCTCCCCTGGAGAGCTCCGCACCGCAGTCGATGAACGCCTGCCCATCACCTTTCTGGTCTGGAACAACGCCGCCTTCCGCGAAATCGCCGACGCCATGCGGGGGGCAAATACCGAAATCATCGGCTGCCACCCCTCGCCCCTCAACATGGAGCCCTTCGCCGCGGCCTGCGATCTGCCCTTCACCTCGGTCCCGCAAGACCCCGAGGTGCTGCATTGGGCGCTCTCGCAACCTTGTGACGGTCCCCGCCTGATCGAGGTTCGGGTCAGCCTTTGAGCCCCCGATTTTTCTGCGAAAAATCAACCAACCGTTTTTCTGCGAAAAACGCGCCAGAATTTTCGTAGAAAATTCGTCCCGTCGATTTTTCGTACGAAAAATCGGGTCAGGCGTTCTTGGCCAGCCGTGCTTCCAGCACCTCGAAGGGCAATCCCGGCGCATCCTTGGCGCAGCGGATCACCAACGAGGTCTTCACATTCGCCACATTGTCCGCCTTCAGCAACTGTTCGGTCAGAAAGTTCTGAAAGGTCGACAGGTCCGGTGCGACGCATTTCAGGATGAAGTCGATCTCGCCGTTCAGCATGTGGCACTCGCGCACCAGGGGCCAGGCGCGGCAGCGACCTTCAAAGGTCGACAGATCCGCCTCGGCCTGGCTGTTCAGCCGCACCATGGCAAACACCTGCACCTCGAAGCCCATCTCGCGGGCGTCGATGTCGGCGTGATAGCCCTTGATGTAACCTGCCTCCTCCAGCGTGCGCACCCGGCGCAGACAGGGCGGCGCCGAAATCCCCACCCGACTCGCCAGTTCCACATTGGTCATGCGGCCGTCACCCTGCAACTCGGCCAGAATCTTCCGGTCAATCGGGTCAAGCTTGGCTACGGACATGGCAGGGCTCCTGTTTTGCTGTTCCTTACGCCCTCGCCCCCATCTGCGCAATAATATTTCACCCTTGCGCAACAAAAAGTCGCAAGCACGGCAGGCCTTTCCCAATCCGCCGCCGTTCCCTATATCAGCAAGGCTGCAACCGGACGAGGGCGACATGGGCGAGACACGGCACACCAAGGTTCTGATCATCGGCTCCGGCCCCGCAGGCTATACGGCGGCGGTCTATTCGGCCCGGGCCATGCTGAACCCGATCCTTGTGCAGGGCCTGACCCCCGGCGGCCAGCTGACCATCACCACGGAAGTCGAGAATTGGCCCGGTGACACCCACGTCCAAGGCCCCGACCTGATGGTCCGGATGGAAGAGCACGCCAAGGCCATGGGGGCCGAGGTCATCTCGGACTACATCACCCGCCTCGATCTGCAAAACCGTCCCTTCACCGCACAGTCCGACAGTGGTGTGACCTACACCGCCGACGCCGTGATCCTCGCCACCGGCGCGCAGGCCAAATGGCTTGGCCTGCCGTCCGAGCAGAAGTTCAAGGGCTTTGGCGTCTCGGCCTGCGCCACCTGTGACGGCTTCTTCTATCGCGGCAAAGAGGTGGTGGTGATCGGCGGCGGGAATACGGCGGTCGAAGAGGCCCTGTTCCTGACCAACTTCGCCACCAAGGTCACCCTGATCCACCGCCGTGACAGCTTGCGGGCCGAAAAGATCATGCAAGACCGCCTGTTCAAGCACCCCAAGATCCAGATGGTCTGGAATTCCGAAGTGACCGAGGTTCTGGGCACCGACGCCCCCGCCTCTGTCACCGCCGTCCGCACCCGCAATCTGGTGACCGGCGTGGAAACCGACATCCCCTGCCACGGCTTCTTCGTGGCCATCGGCCATGCTCCGGCGTCCGAACTGGTCAAGGACCAACTGCCCTTGCACAACGGCGGCTACGTTCAGGTCGAGCCCGGCACCACCCGCACCGCGATCCCGGGCGTCTTTGCAGCGGGCGATCTGACCGACCATGTCTATCGTCAGGCCGTCACCAGCGCCGGCATGGGCTGCATGGCCGCTTTGGACGCGGAACGCTGGCTCGCCGGTGGACACTGACCTTCGCCCATGAACAGGCCGCCACCGCAACGCGGGGCGGCCTTGGGCGCCACACGTCACCGCAGCGGGGCCATCTTGCTGAGCAGGCCATCCTTCAGGACATAGTGGTGGAAGATCGCCATCGCGGCATGGCCCAGAATGACCAGCATCAGCGCATTCATCACCAGCACGTGCACATCGCCCAAGCTGTCCATCTTGCCAAACCACGTCAGCGCCCCAAGGGTCGGGGCCGCCAGCATCAGGCCGTACAGCACCCAGTGCCCCACATCCGCCGCGCGCTCGGCCAGTGTCTTTTGACCCGCAGCCTGGGGCGCGCCGGTCACGACCCGAACAGCCAGGCGCAGGATCACCAAAGCCAGCAGCAGCGAACCGGCCCAGACATGCCAGACCGGGGTCAGGCCGATGACGGGGTCCCCGGCCAAGTGGGCGTCCAGCGCCTCCCCCATGCCGTCAGAGATCAGATAATTCGCCGCAATCAGCAGGGCGGTTGCCCAGTGCAGTCCGATTTGCAAACCGCTGTACGCCGTTTTCGAAGCCATGTGTCGTTTCCTTTTGGGGGCCGGCACCCGGCGGCCATTTCCGCCATGTGGTGCGTGATGGCCGCTACCTAGATCATGCTGCACCTGCAGCAATGGCCCAAAAGGCTTAATAAACTGCAATTGCGGGCGGCTATAACCGAAGGTCTAGGCCCGCAATCGCCGAAAACCGGATAAAATCCGTTCAGTGCACCCAGACCGGTGCCATGTCATGCTCGCGCGCAAGCGCGAAGGCCAGTTTGCAATCGGCCACCAGGGCCAGACGTTCGCCGTTCGGGCGGTGCACGGCATAGATCGTGGCCACGCCTTCCGCCTGCTCTTGCAGCGCGGCCGGCAGATCGGACACGGCGACCGGTCGCACATAGACGATGGCGCGTTCGGCGGCGGTTTGCGCCGCGGGCGTGGTGTCGAATTTGGTATTCATCTTGTGTTCCTTTGACGTCCAGACGTTTTGACAGCTGCGCTCACGAGCGACCGACGCGGATGGTTTGCACCACCGTTTCGGGCGCTTGCCGGCGCAGATCGACGTGCAACAGGCCATGTTCCAGATCGGCCCCGCCCACCTCGACCCCATCGGCCAGCACGAAGCTGCGCTGGAAGGCCCGGGCGGCGATGCCGCGGTGCAGATAGACCCGCTCGGTGATGTCCTCGGACTGGCGGCCCCGGATCACCAGCTGGCGATCCTCGACCGTGATCTGCAGGTCCTCCTCGCGGAACCCCGCTACGGCCAGCGTGATGCGATAGGTGTTTTCGCTGGTCGCCTCGATGTTGAAGGGCGGATACCCTTCCGACGCGGTCTTGGCGGTGCGTTCCACCAGCCGTTCAAGTTGCTCAAAGCCCAAAAGATACGGATGGGCGCCGAACGTCAGTTTCGTCATGGTCATGTCCTTGTGGCAAGCGACATCGGATGCGCGGACCCCGAAGGCACCCGCTCTGTTGAAATATGGGGCGGCAACCGGCGCAGCACAAGCCCCCGCCCGCAGCGGACCGCCGGGGCCGGGTTCTGCACAAGTTTTTTGCCTGAGGTCTTCTTTTCCTTGCAGAATTTTTTCCGATCCGCCGCGAATCGTTATATGATCATTTTATGCCGTCCTTACCCAAGACCTGACCCATGAACGCCTCCAATCAAATGAACTTCGAAGACATGCTGCGCATCAAGCTTGAGGTGCTGCGGCGCGAACATCGGGATCTGGACGAGGCCATCCATGCCCTGGAACTCTCCAGCCGGCCCGACCAGCTGACCCTGCGCCGCCTCAAGAAACAGAAGCTGGCGCTGAAAGAGCAGGTGGTGAAGTTGGAAGACGACATCATCCCCGACATCATCGCCTGATTGCGCCAGCAGACGGCAGCGGCAGATTGCCCCGCGCACGGGGCCGTCTTCTGATGCGGTCCGGGCTTGGTCCGGCGCAAATGGCGGGCTTGGTTCTTGCCCTGCGGCCCGTGCCAGTATAATCCGCGCGGATCACTTTGGGGGCGCGCATGGTCGTTCAGGTCGGGATCATCATGGGAAGCCAGTCCGACTGGCCGACGATGAAGGAAGCAGCCAGCATTCTGGATCAGCTGGGCGTGGAGTATGAGGCCAAGATCGTCTCGGCGCATCGCACGCCGGACCGGCTGTGGGACTACGGCAAGTCGGCCGTGTCACGCGGGCTGCAGGTGATCATCGCAGGCGCCGGGGGTGCGGCCCATCTGCCGGGCATGATGGCGTCCAAAACCCGGGTGCCGGTGGTGGGCGTTCCGATCCAGACCAAGGCCTTGTCCGGTGTCGACAGCCTTTATTCCATCCTGCAGATGCCCAAGGGTTATCCGGTGGCAACCATGGCCATCGGCTCTGCCGGCGCGGCCAATGCCGGCCTGATGGCGGCGGGCATTCTGGCCTTGCAAGACGCGGCCCTTGCCGCGCGGCTGGAGGCGTGGCGGGCGGCCCTGTCCGCCTCGATCCCCGAGGAGCCCAAAGATGAGTGAACTTCCTTCCGGCGCTGTCATCGGCATTCTGGGCGGCGGGCAACTGGGCCGGATGCTGTCGGTCGCGGCCTCTCGCCTTGGCTTTCGGACGCATATCTATGAACCGGGCGCCAATCCTGCGGCGGGCGATGTCGCCCACGCGGTGACGACAGCGGCTTACGAGGACGAGGCGGCCCTGCGCGCCTTTGCGGCTTCGGTCGATGTCATCACCTATGAATTCGAGAACGTCCCGACCTCGGCGCTTGACCTTTTGGAAAGCCTCAAGCCGATCCGGCCGAACCGCAAGGCGCTGGCCACCTCGCAGGACCGCCTGCTTGAAAAGGATTTCCTGACCAGCCTTGGCATCCCCTGCGCGCCCTATGCGGCGGTGGACCGGGCCGCCGATCTGGACGCGGCGGTTGCAAAGATCGGCACGCCCGCGATCCTGAAGACCACGCGGCTGGGCTATGACGGCAAGGGCCAGCGCCGCATCCTGTCGCCCGCCGATGTCCCCGCCGCCAAGGCCGCGATGCGCCAAGCCTCGGTGCTGGAAGGGTTTGTCACCTTCACCCATGAGGTTTCGGTGATTGCCGCCCGCGGCCTTGACGGCTCTGTCGCCTGCTTTGACCCCGGTGAGAATGTCCATCAGGACGGCATCTTGCGCACCACCACCGTGCCCGCCAAACTGACGCCCGGCCAGCGCACCGATGCCATCCTGCTGGCCGCCCGCATCCTGAACGCGCTCGATTACGTCGGGGTGCTGGGGGTTGAACTGTTTGTCACAACCCAAGGCCTGATCGCCAACGAGATTGCGCCGCGCGTTCACAACTCGGGCCACTGGACGCAGAATGGCTGCGCGGTGGACCAGTTCGAACAGCACATCCGCGCCATCACCGGCTGGCCCCTGGGCGACGGATCGCGGCACTCGGATGTGGTGATGGAGAACCTGATAGGCGATGACATCCTGAAGGTGCCCGCCATCGCCCGCGAAAAGCACGCCGCCCTGCATCTGTACGGCAAAGGCGCGCCTCGGCCGGGGCGCAAGATGGGCCACGTCAACCGCATCAAACCGGGCAAATAGGCCGCGTCAGGCCTTCGCCTCGGCGTCCGCCTCGGTCTCGGGCGAGTCGGTGTCCACCAGCCCCAGAACCAGCCCGGCGCGGGCGGCTGCGGCCAGTTTGGCATAGCGCAGGCGGAACTCCAGCAGGTGCTCCTCCTCCAGCTCCTCCATGTCCATCAGGGCGTTGTGCGCGCCCTTGGTGGCGCGGATCAGTTCATCCAGCTTGATCTGCACCGCCTTGCTGTCGGTGTTCTGGGTGTTCTGGATCAGGAACACCATCAGGAAGGTCACAATCGTGGTGCCGGTGTTGATCACCAACTGCCACGTGTCGGAAAACCGAAACAGCGGCCCGGTCACGATCCACAGCACAATCACCGCAGCGGCCAGCGTGAAGGCGCGCGGGCGGCCGGACTGTTCGGCAATCTGGCGGGCAAGGGCGCCATAACGGTAGGGCATCGGAAACCTTTCACGGGGCGCAAAGCACGGGAGGCAAGGCCTCCCTAGCCCTTCACATTAGGCCTCCCCGCCCTTGGCGCAATCAACGAGGTTAGCGCCGCGCGCCACGTCATTCCCGGCGCAAAATGGCCGGTTTCCAGAAAACTCAGCGTCTGGGCAATCACCTCCGGTGAATGCATCATGAAGGTGTGGCTGACCGGCAAGGTCAGATGCGCCGCCATCCCTTCCAGCCAGGTCGAGGCGACCGACACGGTGCCATCGTCCGGCCCCGGCAACAGCCGCGAGAACAGGGGGTTGAGCGAGCGTGTCCCGGCGATCACCCCCACCTCGTAATCCGCCGCCGGCAGCTTGCGCGGCAGGGCCTCTGGCCCGGTGCCAAGTTCCGCCCCGGCCGGCCCGTTGACCCAGTGAAACGCCGCCAGCCCCCCCAGCGCATCCACCACCTCTGACCCCTGATTGGGCGGCGCCAGCATCACCACCCGGCCCAAAGCCGCCGGCCGATGATCGCGCAGCCACAACCGCAACAGGATGCCGCCCATCGAATGGGTGACGAAATGCAGCCGGTGCCCGCTGTCACAGCGCGCCACCCGCGCACCGATGCCCTCGGCCAGTTCCGTCAGGCTGGCCTTGGTGGAAGGGTAGCTTTCGTTGATCACCCGATAGCCCCGCGCCCGCAAGGCCGCGTCCATCAGCACCAACGAGGCCTCGGTGCGCGCCAGCCCATGCAGCAAAACCACACATTCCGCCCGCTCTGGCGTGCGGCCCTGGGCGGTCAGTGCGGCAAGGAACTGGGCAGCAGGATGACGCATGCCTATCAGATGCGGCCAAACCGCGCGTCGCGCAAGTCAGCGCCGCAGGGACAGATCGCCACAAGTGGCAATCAGCTGACCCAATAGACCCAGTTGTTCCAGAATGCGCCGACAGATTGCTGAAACGGCGCATCCATCAGCTGCCCGAAATCCTCCGCTGTCAGGGTCGCGGCATCGACCCCCTGCAGCAGCATGCGCAGCACATATCCGCCACTGGGATCGGCAAAGCGGATCATCGCACCGTCCGCAGTCTGCCGGATCTTCAGATCGGCAAAGGTCAGGTCATGGTCGCCGGTGGCGTCGTGAAAGCCGGCACTCAGCAGGATATGGTCGGTGCCCTTCACGAAGTCGGTCACCGTGCTGAAGTCGGACCCGAAGTTAGAGGCCATGACAAAATAATCATGCCCGTTCCCGCCGGTCAGGCTCTCGCCCAGACCTCTGCCGCCGAACAGGAAGTCATCGCCCAAGCCGCCGTCAAGGCTGTCACGTCCGGCCCCGCCGAACAGCTGATCGTTGCCCGCCCCACCAAACAGCATGTCATTGCCAGCGCCGCCGTCGATCAGATCAATACCGCCCTCGCCGTACAGCGTATCGAAGCCGCCCATCCCCATCACAAGATCGCGCCCGTCTCCGGCATGAACCTGATCGGCTTGGCTCGACAGCAGGAAGCGATCATTTCCCGCCAGCGCCGCCGCCACCAGCGCCCGGTCATCGGCAGCGTCCGCTGAGGTGAGGGCGGCAGCAAAGGCAGTCCCGGCGATGTTCGTCCCCACCATCTGCCACGACGCGCCTGCCGTCATTGCGACATGGATCATCTGCACCTTGCCGCCGCTGATCAGCCCCGCGCCATCGAAGGTCAGATCTGGGCTTGATGCAGTCACCTCGCCCGCAGCCGAGTGCACGTTCAGATCCTCGGCATAGGCCCGTTCGAATTTCGCCATCATATGCGCCGTAATGCCCGTGGCGTACCAGCCGCCATGCTGGCGGAAGGTCTCACCCGGCGTCTCCTGCGTCAGAACAGGATCAGCCCCCGCATAGGCCAGGTTGAAATTGATCTGCGTATCGTCAAATGCCGTCGTGGCGCGCAAAAGGGTCATGTCTATCTCCGCTGAAATCCAAGCCACGGTCTCTTTTTCTTGGCGGATTCGTCAAGCCCGGCCGAAATGCACCAAGCCCGCGCATCAGCGCACCGCGCCGCACTTGCCGCCTTTCGATTGTGCCGTTAAACCAAAGCGGCCGGGGCTGATCCCGGTATTCTCAGGGCGGGGTGCAAGTCCCCACCGGCGGTATAGCCCGCGAGCGCCTTTCGCCTCCGATTTTCCGGGGCAGAAAGGGTCAGCAGATCCGGTGTAACTCCGGGGCCGACGGTATAGTCCGGATGAAAGAGAGAATGTGTGCCCCGTCCCCGCCCAGTCGTGAGGCGGAAGGGGTGCGCCTATCCCCCTGATTTGTGAGGTCGATAGGAGTCACCCATGAATCAGACCAACTTCCTGAAGGGCGCGGCCTATATGGTGCTTGCGGGCATCTGCTTTGCCACCGCCAATGCCATCACCTATCACATCACCGCTCCGGGCGACTGGGGCGGGTTGGGATTCAAGGCGCAGTCCGACACCTTCTGGCAATATGCCATCGCAACGCTGTTCTCGGCCCCCTTCATCCTGCGCCATGGTCTGGCCGGGCTGAAAACCTCTCGCCCGGTTCTGCACCTTGTCCGGGTCATCATTTCGGCGCTTGGCGTGCAGGCCTTCGTGCTGGCCGTCGCGGCCCAGACGCCGATCTGGCAGATCATCTCGCTGGTGATGACCTCGCCCATCTTCGTGCTGGTCGGCGCGGCGCTGTTCCTCGGCGAGAAAGTCTCGGCCCCGCGCTGGATCGCGGCCGCCATCGGGCTTGCCGGGGCCACGATCGTCTCTGGCCTTTGGACCTCGGGTCTGACCTGGGCGATGGTCTATCCCGTGGCGGCAGCCGTGCTCTGGGCCGGCTCGTCGCTGATGACGAAGGTCCTGACAAGGACCGAGCAGGCCCCCGCCATCACCCTCTGGCTTCTGGTGCTGCTGACACCCATCAACGCAGGCCTCTCGGCCCAGGCCGGCTTCGAAGTGCCCACGTCCCAGATCCTTGCCTGGCTGGTGTTCGGCGGGGTCATCATGATGGCAGCGCAATATCTGCTGACATGGTCCTACGCCGCGGCTGACGCCACCTTCGTGCAGCCCTTCGACGACCTCAAGCTGATCAGCAACATCCTGATCTATGGTCTGGTCTTCGGCTACTGGCCGGAAGGCAACATCTGGGGCGGCGTGGTGCTGATCCTGTGCGGCTCGCTTTACCTGCTGTGGTCGGGCCGCAGCACCCAGACCCTCGCCGTCACCGCCTGATCCAAGATCGGGAAAAGCGGTCCCGCCGCTTTTCCCGGCCCCACAAGAGGCTGGACTTTCGCGCCCCCGTGCTTATGCCTTAGGCATGGCCCCCAAATCCCCCCGCCTCGCCGCGCGCGCCCTGATCCTGCAAGAGAACCGGCTTCTCTTGGTCAATGCCTATCCCGGCGGCCGTTCTGACCTGTGGTGCGCCCCGGGCGGCGGCATGGAATCGGGGACCTCGCTGCATGAAAACCTGATGCGCGAGGTGTACGAGGAAACCGGCCTGCGCATCGCGGTCGGCGTCCCCGCCCTGATCAACGAATTCCACGATCCGGCCACCGGCTTTCACCAGGTCGATATCTTCTTCCGCTGCACCATCACCGATGGCGCCCTGTCAACCTCATGGCGCGACCCCGCCCATGTCGTCACCGAACGCCAGTTCTTCGCGCAATCCGACCTGACCTCGGGCCGGATCCGATTCAAACCCGACAGCCTCGCCCATGCGCCCTGGGAAGACGGCGTCACCTATGACCCGTTGGAACGTCTGATCCGATGAAGCGCCTTGGCCATGAGTAGAGCCTTCGTGAAAGAGGGCGACGGCGCGTTGGATCCCCTGCCCGACCTGCCGCTGTCCCCGCATCCGAACTACGTGACGCCACGCGGCCTTGCCGCGCTGCAGTCGCGCCTGCAAGCCCGCCAGACCCACCTCGCCGCGCTGAAAGCCCGCCCCGACCGGCTGGACAAACTGCCAGAGGCAGCCGCCGAACGGGACATCCGCTATCTGGAAGCCCGCCTGCGCTCGGCCATCCCGGTCGACCCCGCGACGCAGTCCCGGACCGCGGTTGCCTTCGGCCATGCCGTCACGGTCGAAGATGAAGACGGCCAGACCCAGACCTACGAAATCACCGGCGAGGACGAGGCCGATCCGGCCCGGTTCCGCATCACGCCGCACTCCCCCCTCGCCCGCGCCCTGCTCGGCGCCGCTCCCGGCGATAACGTGACCTGGCGCAAACCCTCCGGCGCCATCGATTTGACCGTGGTGAAGATCGAATGCCCCTCCGCCTGATCCGCCCGCTGGACCCCGTCCAGGATCGCGCCGCCGTCGCAGCCCTCCTGCTGGAGGCGCAGGATTACTACCACCTCTGGCTTGGCCACGTCCCGGGGCCAGAGGAGGTCGAAGAGGTCTTCACCTCGGGCCCACCGGGCTGCGACCCCGCAAATTCCCACCGCCTCGGCCTCTATCTCGACGGACACCTCTCCGGCGTCGCCGAACTCTCCTTCGGCTTCCCCCTGCCCGAGGACGCCTATCTCGGCCTGATGATCCTTGCCCCCCAAGCCCGCAACCAAGGCCACGGCGCCGCCTTCACCGCCCAGATCGAGCGCCTTGCCCACCCCGCCCCCCGCCTCTACCTCGCGGTTCTGGAAGCCAACCCCAAAGGCCGCGCCTTCTGGCAGCGCCAAGGCTTCACCCCCACCGGCGTCTCACGCTTTGACGCCGACACCGGCCACACGATCCACCGCCTCGTCAAACCCCTTTGACCCGACACCGCTCTGCGGACCCGGGCAGCGGGGGATTGCCATCCCCCGCACCCCCTGCCTCAAAGGGGGGCACGCCCCCCTTTGAGAATACCCCGTGGATATTTCGGAACAGATGAATGGGTCAGGGGCGCCTTGCATTTGCTCTTTGGCAAATACTCCCGCCGGAGGCCCTTGACCCGAGCCGGTTGGCGCTTGCGCCAGAGGCGAGATAAAAACAACGCGCGCTTGCGCGCTCCTTTGGATCAGAGGTCGGCAAAAGCGGGCGGGTAGATCAGCTGGCGCTCGGGCACGTCATCTCCGGCGCGGGCAGTCAGGGTGTGCGAGATCGGATAGGGCGAGGTCAGCCGCGCTGCCCGCTCCAGCGAGAAGCCGGCGCGGGTGTAGAAGGAGGGTTTGCCGAGGACGACGAGGGTGGGGGTTTCGGGGCCATTGGTAAGGCCTACCCGGCTCAGCAAGCTATGGAACCATTCGCCTCCTTCCGCGAAATTCGAGGCGATCATGCGGACCAGCTGGGAGCCAAACCGAAAAGCATTGCGGGTGTCATCGCTGCGGGCCAGCGCGCCATTCTGCCATTCGGGCCACACCGCCACGGGACCAAGGCAGAACCAGTTCTTCGGCGCCACCATCCGGCTCATCGAAGCATAGGCGCCAATGCGCATCGTCCAGTTGGCATTCTTAGCCCAGGACATGATGAACTCCTGAACGATATCGCCATCCGCCCTCAGGCGCCGCACCAGATCAGCCTTTTCCCGCTGACCGAAGGCCGCCTCCAAGAGCGCGTCGATCTCGGCATAGTCCTCGGCCCTCGCCTGCCGCGACGTATCCGGCCCCACCACCATCCCCCACCTCCAAACGAAAAGGGCGCCCCAGTCGGGACGCCCTTTCCTACCAGCCTTAAGGCCAGATTACATCATGCCGTCCATGCCGCCCATGCCGCCCATGCCGCCGCCTTGGCCGCCGCCGTTGCCCTTGGGCTCCGGACGATCGGCGATCATGGCTTCGGTGGTGATCAACAGCGACGCGATCGAGGCTGCATCTTCCAGCGCGGTACGAGTCACCTTGGCCGGGTCAATGACGCCGAACGCGAACATGTCGCCATATTCTTCGGTCTGGGCGTTGAAGCCGAACGACGGGTCGTTCGATTCGCGCACCTTGCCGGCCACGACAGCGCCATCGACGCCAGCGTTTTCCGCGATCTGGCGCAGCGGCGCTTCCAGCGCGCGGCGGACGATCGAGATGCCGTTCTGTTGGTCAGAGTTGGCGCCAACCAGATCGTGCAGCACTTTCGCCGCCTGAACCAAGGCCACGCCACCGCCGACAACGATGCCTTCCTGCACGGCCGCACGGGTCGCGTTCAAAGCGTCGTCAACGCGGTCCTTGCGTTCCTTCACTTCGATTTCGGTCATGCCGCCCACGCGGATCACGGCAACGCCGCCAGCCAGTTTGGCCACGCGCTCTTGCAGCTTTTCCTTGTCGTAGTCCGAGGTGGTTTCCTCGATCTGCGTGCGGATCTGGCCAACACGCGCTTCGATTTCAGCCTTGGCACCCGCGCCGTCCACGACGGTGGTGTTGTCCTTGGTGATCGAAACCTTCTTGGCGCGGCCCAGCATGTCCAGCGTGACGCTTTCCAGCTTCATGCCCAGATCTTCGGAAATCACCTGACCACCGGTCAGAATGGCGATGTCCTGCAGCATGGCTTTACGACGGTCGCCGAAGCCCGGGGCCTTGACGGCCGCGATCTTCAAGCCGCCGCGCAGCTTGTTGACCACGAGGGTCGCCAGCGCTTCGCCTTCGACGTCTTCCGAGATGATCAGCAGCGGGCGCTGCGACTGGATCACCGATTCCAGCAGCGGAACCATCGGCTGCAGCGAGGACAGCTTCTTCTCGTGCAGCAGGATGTACACATCCTCCAGCTCGACCGTCATCTTGTCGGCGTTGGTGACGAAGTAGGGCGACAGATAGCCGCGGTCGAACTGCATGCCTTCGACGACTTCGACTTCGGTCTCAAGACCCTTGTTTTCTTCGACGGTGATCACACCCTCGTTGCCGACGCGCTGCATGGCGTCCGCAATGAAGCGGCCGATCTGTGCTTCGCCGTTGGCCGAGATGGTGCCGACTTGGGCGACTTCGTCCGAGTCCTTGACCGGACGCGAAGCTGCCTTGATCGCCGCGACAACCTTGGTGGTCGCCATGTCGATGCCGCGCTTCAAGTCCATCGGGTTCATGCCGGCCGCGACGGCTTTCATGCCTTCGCGAACGATGGCTTGGGCCAGAACGGTGGCGGTGGTGGTGCCGTCGCCCGCTTCGTCATTGGTGCGGGAAGCGACTTCCTTCACCATTTGCGCGCCCATGTTCTCGAACTTGTCCGCCAGTTCGATTTCCTTGGCAACCGTCACACCGTCTTTGGTGATGCGCGGCGCGCCGAAGGACTTGTCGATCACAACGTTACGGCCTTTCGGGCCCAGCGTCACCTTGACAGCGTCTGCAAGGATGTTGACGCCACGCAGCATACGGTCGCGGGCATCGGTGTCAAAACGTACGTCTTTAGCAGCCATTGTGCTAACTCCCGTTTGAATGGAATGGATGTAGGGTGGGGCTTGCCCCACCTAACCGGAATTGCGACTTAGGAGATGATCCCCATGATGTCGCTTTCCTTCATGATCAGCAGGTCTTCGCCGTCCAGCTTGACCTCGGTGCCCGACCATTTGCCGAACAGGATGCGGTCGCCAGCCTTGACCGACGGTGCGATCAGCTCGCCCGAGTCCTTGCGTGCGCCTTCGCCCACGGAAATGATCTCGCCCTCGGCGGGCTTTTCCTTGGCGCTTTCCGGGATGATCAGCCCGCCAATGGTCTTTTCGGTGGCGGCGATACGCTTGACCAGCACACGGTCATGCAGCGGTTTGAAAGCCATCTGGTAACACTCCCTTAGGTTCCAGGTTCATCTTGTTTAGCACTCATGTTGGCTGAGTGCTAACGACGCATGACCTAAGCACCTGCCTTGAGTCTGTCAACACCCGGGCTGCGGAAAATCTGATCAAAGGACCCGGCAAGCGGAGGATGGCTTGCCCCGCCGCATCAAACCGGACGCGCGCCTGACGGCGCAGGTCTTGTCCTCGCCTCTGGCCTGCGGCCAACCGGCTCAGGCGTGCCTCCGGCGGGAGTATTTGGGGAAGGAGCAAATGAGGGGGCTTTGGCCCGATGGCCCCGGGCCGTGCCTGATCCGCCCCGGCATCGGCAGCCGCGTGCTGAGATTTCAAAGCGCGGCAGCCGCCGTGTCATGGCCAACTGCTGGCGCCGGCGGCTTGACAAGGAACCGAAGATCCAGCCTCACGGTCCGCCGGCACCAGACGATCCCTTCCCCCGCCCCCCCTTGCCGTGCCATCCTGCCGCCATCCCATTCCGCAGGCGCCCCATGTTTCGCACCCTTTGCCTTTGCCTCCTCCTCGCCGTTCCGGCCCAGGCTGACACCTGCCATGGCCAGAACCTGCTCACCGTCTTGCCCGCCGCCCAACTGGCCACCCTGAAGGCCAAGGCCGAGGTGCCCTTTGCCCATGGCAACCTCTGGTCCGCCACAAAAGACGGCGAGCAGATCGTACTGGCCGGCACCTATCACCTGAACGACCCGCGCTTTGCGCCAATCCTCGCCAGCCTGACGCCCTCCCTCACCCAAGCCACCGAACTTTTGGTCGAGGCCGGCCCATCCGAAGAAGCCGCCCTCAAGGCCAAAATCGCCGCCGACCCGTCGCTGATGCTTCTGGCCAAGGGCCCCACCCTGCCCGAGCAACTTTCGCCGCCGGATTGGGCCAGCCTCTCCGCCGCGTTGCAGGCGCGCGGCATGCTGCCGGTGATGGCCGCCCGGATGCAGCCCTGGCTGGTCGCCGCCCTGCTGGAAATGCCCGCCTGCATGTTCCCCTTGGCACCCGACGCCATTCAGGGCCTTGACAAGCAGCTGATCGCAAAAGCCACCGCCTTGGGCAAACCCGTCAAGGCGCTGGAGCCCTATGACGCCATCCTGTCGATCTTCGCCCAATTCTCCGCCGCCGATCAGGTGCAGATGCTGATGCAGACCGTCGCCACCGATGCGCAGTCCGACGACATGGCCACCACGCTGGGCGACAGCTATTTCGCCGGCGACAGCCGCCTGTTCTGGGAGTTTTCCCGCCAGCAGATGCTGACCCTGCCCGGCATGACACAGGCGAAGGCCGATGGCGAACTGGCCCTTGTCGACCGCGCGATGATCTCGTCGCGCAACGCCGCCTGGATCCCCGTGCTGGAGGCCGAGGCGGCGCATGGCCCGATCCTCGCCGCCTTCGGGGCCCTGCACCTGCCCGGCGACACCGGCGTGCTGAACCTTCTGGCCCAAAGGGGCTGGACCGTGACGGCGCTGACGCCGTGACCCTGCACCACGAAACGCTGACCCAAGTCCGTGCGCTGGACTTCGGCCTGTTCGATGTCGGCCCCGGCACACGGTTGATCCGCATCCCGGGCTATCTGCTGACCACCGACTCTGGCCGCCACATCCTGTTCGACACCGGCTTTCCGCCCGCCTATGCAACGGATGAACGCGCGGCGGCGCAGGCTGATGGCCTTGACCGCTTTGGCCGCCTGCACGGCTTTACCGCCGCCCAAACCGCCCAAGGCGCGCTGGCCATGCTGAACCGCGCGCCGCAGGACATCAGCCATGTCATCCTGTCGCACAGCCATATCGACCATGTGGGCTCCCTGCCGCTGTTTGCCCATGCCCAACTTATCCTGACCGCCCGCGAATGGGCCGAGCCCGCGCCCCTGTATTTCGGCACCGCCCGCCCCCTGCCATGGCCCAGGATCCGCACCCGCCAGATCCGCCGCGCCACGCAGATCTGCCACGGCCTGCGCCTGATCCCATCGCCGGGGCACACCCCGGGCCACCTCTCGGCGCTGATCAGCCTGCCCGGTGCCACGCTCCTTCTGCTCGCCGACGCCATCAACCGCATCTCGGAACCGTCCGAGGGCTTCCCGGATGCCGATGACCCGGTCACCGCCGCCAAATCCGCCGCCAAACTGCTGCGGATCGCACGGCACAGCGGGGCTACGCTGATCTACGGGCACGAGCCGTCGCAGGTCCTGCCCCTCTTGGACAAGACATGGCCCTGACGCCCGACCACCGCACCGGCCTGATCCTCGTCTTCACCTCCACCCTGGCGTGGAGCACGGCAGGCCTCTTCACCCGCGCCATCACGCAGGATGTCTTCACCGTCCTCGTCTGGCGCGGCCTGTTCGGCACCCTCGGTCTGCTTGGCGTCCTGATGCTGCAACAGGGCCCGCAGGGCTTTCGCAGCTTTGCCCGTCTGGGCCGCGCCGGCTGGGCCTATGCGCTGATCTCGGGCGCAGGGATGCTGTGCTACATCACCTCGCTGCGGCTGACCTCGGTCGCCCATGTCGCCATCATCTACGCCACCGTGCCCTTCATGACTGCCGGCCTCGGCTGGCTGATGATGCGCGAGCGTCCGTCCCGCGATGCCATCATCGCAAGCTCGGTGGCCTTCCTCGGCGCGGTCATCATGGTCGGCCTCGGCGGTGACGGCACCGTCGCCGGCGATATCCTGGCCCTGTTCATGACCCTCGGCATGGCGCTGATGATGGTCATCGCGCGCAAACACCCCGAGATCCCGACCCTGCCCGCCGGCACCGCCTCGTCGGTCATGGGCATCCTGATCTGCCTGCCCTTCGCCACCCACACCCTGCCCGCCCCCGATCAGCTTCTCCTGATGGCGGGCTTCGGCCTGATCAACTCCACCCTCGGCTTCGCCCTCTTCCTGCTGGGCTCGGCCCGGATCCCGCCGATCGAAACCGCCCTTTTGGGCGCGATGGAGGCCTCTGTCGCCCCGGTCTGGGTCTGGCTGGTCTTTGCCGAGACCCCGACCCTGCCCACCCTGATCGGCGCCGCGGTGGTGCTGGCCGCCGTCATCTGGCACATCCTGCGCTCCACCCGCAGCTGATGCCGCAATGCGGCACCCAACCCCGTGACAAAACCCGGGCCTGCCCCTATAACCCGGCCAAATTCAGCATCCCGAAGGGCATCCCCATGACCATCAAGGTTTTCGGCCACAAATCCCCCGACACCGATTCCACCGGCTCGCCGATCATCTGGGCCTGGTACCTGTCCGAGGTCAAAGGCACCCCCGCCCAACCCTTTCTGCTGGGCGAGCCCAACACCGAAGCCCTGTTCGTGCTGACCCACTGGGACCTGCCGAAACCGCAGATCCTGTCGGACGTGACCGCAGACGACACCGTGGTGATCGTTGACACCAACAACCCCGCCGAACTGCCGCCCGGGATCAATGACGCCAAAGTCGTGGGCATCATCGACCATCACATGCTGGTCGGCGGCATCAAGACCAGGTCGCCCATCGACATCACCATCCGCCCGCTGGCCTGCACCGCCACGATCCTGCATGACCTGATCGGCGCCGATCTTGCCCGCGCCCCGCGCGCCATCAAGGGCGCCATGCTGACCTGCATCCTGTCGGACACGCTGGAATTCCGCTCCCCCACCACCACGCCGCATGACAAGGCCGTGGCCGAACAGCTGGCCGCTGACCTCGGCGTCTCGATCCCCGAACTGGCCGGCCAGCTGTTTGAGGCGAAGTCCGACATCTCGGCCTTCTCCGATGCCGCCCTCCTGCGGATGGATTCCAAGGAATACACCGTCGCCGGCAAAGACCTGCGCGTCTCGGTGCTGGAAACCACCGCGCCGAAAGTCGTGCTGGACCGCAAGGCCTCGCTGATGGCCTCGATGGTCGCTGTCGCACAAGAGGACGGCGCCGATCAGGTCCTGCTTTTCGTCATCGACATCCTGAACGAAGAGGCCACCCTTCTGGTCCCCAACGCCCTCGTCAAGGACCTGGCCGAGGCCTCGTTCGGCGTCAAGGTCACCGGCGACACCGTGGTCCTGCCCGGCATCATGAGCCGCAAGAAGCAGATCATCCCCGCCCTGAAACTCTGACGCACCGCCCGATTTTTCGCAGAAAAATCGTCCTGTCTCTCCCGTCGATTTTTCGTAGAAAAATCGTGCCCTGCCGGGCCGGACCTGCTTCCGGCCCGTTACCGGCCCGAACCCCGTGTAGCTCCGCAAAAATGACGGATAAACGACGCGAACACGACGGACAAACGACGCCCCGCATCCCGCCAAAGGCCGCCCCATGACCCAGCTGATCGCCTCCCTCGCCCAGATCGCCCGCCGCTATGACGCCGTGTTTTGTGATCTCTGGGGCTGCCTGCACAATGGCAAGACCCCCTTCCCGGCCGCCGTCGCAGCCCTGCAAGCCTACCGCGCCGGCGGCGGCAAGGTGATCCTCCTGACCAACGCGCCCCGGCCAAAACCCAGCGTTATCCATCAGTTGGACCACATGCAGGTCCCCCGCGACGCCTGGGACGAGGTTGTCACCTCCGGCGATGCCACCCAATTTTCCGCCTTTTCCGGTACCTGGTCCAGGCTGGCCTTCATCGGCGCGCCCAAGGATGAACCTTTCTTCACCGATTTCCCCGATGATCTGAAGCCCGCCCCCGTTCAAAGGGTCGCCATCGAAGACGCCGAAGCCCTGATCTGCACCGGCCTCGCCCAAGACCTGACCGAGACCCCCGAGGATTACAAACTGACCCTGATGCGCGCCAAAAATGCTGAATTGCCAATGCTTTGCGCCAACCCCGACATCATTGTCGATTATGGCGACAAACGGCTTTACTGTGCCGGTGCGCTCGCCGCCGCCTACGAGGCGATGGGCGGCAAGACGCTGTATTTCGGCAAACCGCATCCGCCGATCTACGACCTCGCCCGCCGTCGTCTGGCCGCGTTGGGCACCCGCTCTGATCCGCAGATCCTCTGCATCGGCGATGGAGTCAGCACCGACATCCAGGGCGGCATGGCCGAGGGTCTTGACACGCTGTTCGTCACCGGAGGCATCTCCGCCGCAGAGTTCGGAGCGGATTCCAACAATCCTTCCAAGGACTTGCTGGAAAACTGGCTGCAAACCCGCCAGATGTCGGCCACCTTTGCCGTGGCCAAGCTTCAGTAACAAAGTTGCCAATTTCGCATCCATCGCGCAAATTTATTGCGCGATGGATTGCGCTGCGGCGCGGCATGGGTTAGCGTCTGGCGAACCAAGCCCCATCCGCAGGAAGAATCATGCTCGACAACCACGCGCCCGGCACGATCTGCATCGAAGACATAGAAATCGGCATGGTCCGCAGCCGTGCCAAGCAAATCACCGACCGTGACATCCGCCTGTTCGCCGAGGTCTCGACAGACCATAACCCTGTGCATCTGAACGATAATTACGCGCAGGACACGATCTTCGAAGGCCGCATCGCCCATGGCATGCTGACCGCCAGCCTGATTTCGGCGGTGGTGGGCGAACAGCTTCCCGGCCATGGCACGGTCTATCTCTCGCAAAACCTGCGCTTCATGGCCCCGGTCCGCCCCGGTGATCTTTTGGAAGCTTTCGTGAAAGTCGTGGCCATAGACCACGCCAAACGCCGGGTCACCCTTGAAACCCACTGCATGGTGGGCAATACCCTTGTCCTGAAAGGCGACGCGCTCGTTCTGGCGCCAAGCCGCAAGTTTGACTGACGGGGGCCTTCCCCGCATGGGGTAGAAGTGCGAATTCACAAGCATTGGCAAGGGCTTGCACCTGAAGCGCGCGGCGCCTCCGTGGCCATGGGCAACTTCGACGGCCTGCATCTGGGCCATCAGTCGGTCATCAATCTGGCCCGCAATGATGCGCCCTTGGGAATCGTCACCTTCGAACCCCACCCGCGCGAGGTGTTCCAGCCCGACGCCCCCCCCTTCCGCCTGATGAACGCCGAATCCCGCGCCAACCGTTTGGCCAAGCTTGGCGTGACGGAACTTTACGAGTTGCCCTTCTCCGAACCGCTCTACTCCCTGACGCCCGAGGCCTTCGCCCGCGACGTTCTGGCCGGCGGTCTTGGCGTGTCTCATGTCGTTGTGGGCTCGGACTTCCGCTTCGGCAAAGGCCGGGCCGGGGCCGCGCAAGACCTTGTAACGCTTGGGGAAATCCACGGTTTCAAGACCACGGTCGCAGATCTTGTGCATCATGCAGGCACCGAAATCTCCTCCACCGCCATCCGTCAGGCCTTGGCCGAGGGCCGCCCCCGCGACGCGGCCGCCATGCTTGGCCACTGGCACCGCATCGATGGCGAGGTGATCCACGGCGAAAAACGCGGCCGCCAACTCGGCTATCCGACCGCCAACATGTCGGTCAAAGGCCTGCACCTGCCCAAACTCGGCGTCTACGCGGTGCGGGTCGAGGTGTTGACGGGCCCGCAAGCCGGCCATTACATCGGTGCCGCCAGCCTTGGCGTGCGCCCGATGTTCGGCACCAATCTGCCCAATCTGGAAACCTTCATCTTTGATTTCACAGGGGATTTGTACGGTCACCACCTGTCCATCGGCCTGATCGACTACCTGCGGCCAGAGATGAAGTTTGATGGTCTGCCCGGTCTGATGACGCAGATGGCCGCCGACTGCACCCGCGCCCGCGAAATCCTGTCCTGACATGGCAGACCTGCGCCCCAAATTCTGGACCTTGCCGCTGGCCAAACTGACCGCCCCCGAGTGGGAGGCTTTGTGTGATGGCTGTGGCAAGTGCTGTCTGAACAAGCTGGAATACGAGGATACGGGTGAGGTGGAATTCACCCGCGTCGCCTGCAAACTCTTGGATGGCGAAACCTGCCGCTGCACGAAATACGCCAACCGCCACCAGTATGTGCCTGAATGCATTCGTCTTTCGCCCAAGACCCTGCCCAAGATCGCCTACTGGATGCCGCGCACTTGCGCCTACCGCCTGCTGTACGAGGGTAAAGACTTGCCCGACTGGCACCCGCTCTTGACCGGCGATCCCGAAAGCACGCACCGCGCAGGCATGTCAGTGCGCGGCTGGACCGTATCCGAAGTTGAAGTCCCCGAAGATGAGTGGGACGACTATGTCATAGATGAGAGACCCTGATGTTCTTCGCCTCCGACAACGGCTCTGGTGCCGCGCCCGAAATCCTCGCCGCCCTGACCCGCGCCAATGAGGGTTATGCCCGCAGCTACGGCGCCGACCCGATCATGGCGCGCGTGAGAACCCTTGTCCGCCAAGTGTTTGAGGCGCCCGAGGCCGAAGTTTACCTGGTTGCCACCGGCACCGCCGCCAACTCGCTTTCGATCGCGCTTCTGACCCCGCCGTGGTCCGCCGTCTTCGCCCATGCCGATGCCCACGCCGCCGTCGATGAATGCGGCGCGCCCGAATTCTTCACCGGGGGTGCCAAGATGATCCCCGTCGCCGGCGACCATGGCAAGATGACCCCCGCAACGCTGAAAGCCGCCCTCGCACGGGTGGGTGAGGCCGGGGTTCATGGCGTCCAGAAGGGCATGCTGGCGCTGACCAACGTGACCGAAGCCGGCACCGTCTACACGACCGCCGAGATCGCGGCGCTGACGAACGTGGCGAAATCGCACAACCTTCCCAGCCACTTGGACGGCGCCCGTTTCGCCAACGCCCTTGTGGCCACCGGCGCCACCCCGGCCGAGATGACCTGGAAAGCCGGCATTGACGTGCTGTCGTTGGGCGGCACCAAGAACGGTTGCCTTGGCGTCGAAGCGGTTGTGCTGTTCGACCCGACCAAGGCTTGGGAGTTCGAGTTGCGCCGCAAACGCGCCGGTCACCTCTTCTCCAAACACCGCTTTCTGTCGGCGCAGATGGAGGCCTATCTGACCGACGGCCTCTGGCTGCGACTGGCCGCGCAAGCCAATGCCATGGGCGCGCGGCTGGTCGAGGGCCTGAGCCAGATCCCCGGCACCAGCCTCTTGCACCCCGCCCCGGCCAACATGCTTTTCCCGCTTTGGCCCAAAGGCACCACCGCGCGTGCCTTGGCGCGGGGGGCGGTCTATTACCCGATGCCGGGACCAGAGGGTTTCGACCACGGCCGCCTCGTCGCCAGCTGGTCCACGACGTCGGCAGAGGTCGATGCGCTCCTCACGGCCCTGAAGCCTTAACCCCTTCATTCAGGCCCAAATATCCCGGGGGTGCGGGGGCTGGCCCCCGCCTTAGCAGGCGTCCAGATGCGCCTGCACCACAGGGGCCACATCCGCCGCGTGCGTGATCGAGACCATGTGCCCCGCCCCAGCCACTGACAGCCGCTGCACCCGAGGCAGGCGACTTGCCAGCGCGGTATGGACCGCCTCGATGATCGGCGGGCTCAGCGCGCCGTCGATCAGCAAGACGGGTACACGAAGCGCCTCCAGACCACCGGACCGCAGCAGGCCTGCCGCATCGTCCAGAAGCACCGGGTTCTGCGCCTCGATCAGGTGGATGCGGTCCAGCATGTAGGCGCGCGTGCGGTCCGCAAGTACGTCCAGCGCATCCCCCGTGCCCCAATCACCATGGAACTGGCGCAGAGCGGCGTCGCGCTGATCCGACAGGATCAACCGGGCAAACTCCAGGTGGCGGGCGCGGAACGCCGCATAGGCTGGGTTCGCCTTGGCGGCGGCAAAGATCACCGGCTCGACCAAGGTCAGGCTGCGCACCAGGTCCGGCCGGGTCAGCGCCACCCGCAGGGCCACGGTGCCGCCGAAGGAATGTCCCATCAGGTCGATGGGCTTTCCCTGCCCCAGCCGTTCGGCCAGGGCGATGGCGGACAGGGTGGCCTCGTCATGCAGATCCTGCACTCCGTCCCAAGCCGGGGCCCTGCCGTGGCCGATGTGGTCTGTCGCGGTCAGGGTCACACCGTCAAGCCGCTCGGCCAGACCGCTCCACGCCCCGGCATGGGCCAGTGAGCAGTGCAGCGCCAGCACGGGGCGCACGCCACCCTTGGCCCAGGTCCGGTGTTGTGGCGGCAGGGCGTGCAGGATCAGGTCTTCGGGCATTCAAAGCTTTCCGGACAGATGCAGGTCAAGGTCCTCCAGCCGATCCTGCCCCCAGAACCGCTCCTCGCCCACGATGTAGAATGGCACGCCGAATACACCACGCATGACCGCCTCATCAAGGTTCCTGACATAGGAATCCGCCGCTTGCAGCATGAAACGGTCCGAGATCGCCGGATCAAAGCCGTGTTCGGCCAGAATGGCCTTGACCACGTCATCCTCTGCAACGTTGCGCCCCTCAGCCCAGACGGCGCGCGGAAAGGCCTGCACGAGGCCAGCGAGATCGCCGCCGCCCGCCTGGATCGCAGCAATCACGGCGTAAGACGAGGGTGCGGGGTTGACCGGAAAATAGAAGGGCTGCAGGTCCAGCTTGACCCCCAACCGCTGGGACCAGCGCCGCAATTCCTGCAGGCGGTACTCTTTGCGGCTTTCGTGCCGTTCGGCCAGCACCTTGCCCCCGGTGCGCGGGAACAGCGCGGGACCATCCAGCGGAATGTAGCGGATCGTGGCGCCATGCCGTGCCGCAATCGCCTCCAACCGGTCACCGGCGAGATAGACGAAGGGTGAAATCGTCGCGAAAAAGTAATCTATCTGGACCATCTGACGCGCCCCCTCTGCCTTGGCTTTGCAAGACCCTAGAAGGTTGATAAGCGGTGTCAACGTCACGAATCCGTCACGGTAGGCCCCCGACGGGTGACACTGAGAGCAAGGATACTTCATGCCCGTCATAACCGAGCCGAAGCTCATCGCCGGCAACGCCAACATGACTTTGGCCAAAGCCATCGCCCGACGCATGTCCATGCATCGCGGCATGTCCGTCAATCTGGTCGATGCCCGGGTTGAACGCTTCAACGACGCCGAAATCTTCGTCGAAGTCTACGAGAATGTCCGCGGCGAGGACATGTACATCATTCAGCCCACCTCCAATCCGGCGAATGACAACCTGATGGAATTGCTGATCATCTCCGACGCGCTGCGCCGGTCGTCAGCAGACCGCATCACGGCCGTGATCCCCTACTTCGGCTACGCCCGGCAAGATCGTCGCGCCAAGGCCCGCACGCCGATCACCGCCAAGCTGGTCGCCAACATGATCACCGAGGCCGGAATTGATCGCGTTCTGACACTGGATCTGCACGCGGCGCAAATTCAGGGGTTTTTCGACATCCCAGTGGACAACCTGTACGCCTCGCCGGTGTTCGCCTTGGATATCGAGCATAACTTCAAGGACAAGATGAGCGACATCATGGTCATTTCGCCCGACGTCGGCGGTGTGGCACGGGCGCGCGAACTGGCCAAGCGGATCAATGCGCCCTTGGCCATCGTCGACAAACGGCGCGAGAAGGCCGGGGAAGTGGCAGAGATGACGGTGATCGGCCATGTCGAAGGCAAGGTCTGCATCATCGTCGATGACATCGCGGACACGGCAGGCACGCTGTGCAAGGCGGCGGACCTGTTGATGAAGAACGGCGCGAAAGAGGTGCATTCCTACATCTCGCACGGGGTGCTGTCGAAGGGGGCCGTGGCGCGTGTGGCGGGATCGGCGATGAAGTCGCTGGTAATCACCGATTCCATCGAACCGACCGACGAAGTGCGCAATTCCCCCAACATTCGTATCGTGCCGACCGCGCCGATGTTCGCCCAAGCCATCCTGAACATCTGGAACGGCACGTCGGTCTCGTCGCTGTTTGAGACGGAAACCCTCGTGCCGATCTACGAAGGCATGTACCAGCGCGGCTGAGACGACCCTGCAGGATGGGCAGATGGCCTATCCTGCCACATCAGTCGATCTCCCAATCTTCATCGTCGCGCAGCGCGCCGATCGCCGTCCAGTCGGCACGAACGCGGGCAACCCGCGTGTCGCCCCATGTCTTGAACACCAGTTCAAATCCCTTCTTGGTCACCTTTTCCGCAGAGATATCGACGCGAGAGGTGTGCCTGTGGTCGATATCCCACATCGAGATGCCGACCATGACCGACGGGTTTTGCATGAAGGCCTCTTTGAAGGTCACCAGATGCCGGCTTTCGCGTTCGCCATGTCCCGTCCACATCGGACCGCCATCGGCGAAGTCAGAAAACAGAACCCTGCTGCCCTGAAGGATGCCGATCTTGCCAGAAGTGATGCGTTTCATGCCTGCTTGCCTTTTGGCACAACTTAACCGGTAAAATCTGGCGAGAAAACGTCCAGAAATGCAAAGGCCCCGCAAAAGCGGGGCCTTTTATATCGTTTTGGCAATCAAACCCGATCAGTGAGCCGTCAGCGAGGCTTTCAGCGCCACCAGATCGGCAACCGTCTTGTCCGCCGCATCGCGGTTGGGATTGACGGCGGCAGCCTCGGAAGCGTCAGCCAGAAGCTTGTCCAGCATCGCGGTCGTGGCCTCTTCCACCGGAACGGCAAGCTCGGCCAGAACCGAGACACCGGTCGCGGAGATTTCGGCGAAACCACCGGTCACCACATAGGCCTTGGCGCCCTCGGCGCCGGAAGCGCGCAGGATGCCGGGACGCAGACCAACCAGAACGGGCGCATGCCCCTCCATCGCGGTCAGGTCGCCCTCGGCGCCCGGGATCTGAACCTCGGTCGCGGCCAGGGACGCCAGACGGCGTTCCGGGCTGACGAGGTCGAATTGCAGGGTGCCTGCCATGTGTCCCCCTTAGGCCGCAGCCGCAGCGAGACGCTGAGCCTTGGCCTTCACGTCTTCGATGCCGCCGACCATGTAGAAGGCCGCTTCCGGAAGGTGGTCATACTCGCCGTTCACAACCGCCTTGAAGGAGGCGATGGTGACGTCCAGCGGAACCTGCACACCGTCCGAGCCGGTGAAGACCTTCGCCACGTCGAACGGTTGCGACAGGAAGCGCTGGATCTTGCGGGCGCGGGCCACGGTCAGTTTGTCTTCTTCCGACAGTTCGTCCATGCCAAGGATGGCGATGATGTCCTGCAGCGACTTGTAGCGCTGCAGCGTGCCCTGCACTTGCCGCGCGACGTTGTAGTGCTCTTCGCCGATGACCGAGGGGTCCAAGAGACGCGAAGAGGAGTCCAGCGGGTCCACAGCCGGGTAGATGCCGAGTTCCGAGATGGCACGCGACAGAACCGTCGTTGCGTCCAAGTGGGCGAAGGATGTTGCCGGAGCGGGGTCGGTCAAGTCGTCGGCCGGAACGTAGATGGCCTGCACCGAGGTGATGGACCCGTTCTTGGTCGAGGTGATGCGTTCTTGCAGCGCGCCCATGTCGGTTGCCAGCGTCGGCTGATAGCCCACGGCAGACGGGATACGACCCAGAAGGGCGGACACTTCCGAACCGGCTTGGGTGAAGCGGAAGATGTTGTCCACGAAGAACAGCACGTCCGTCCCGGACTGGTCGCGGAACTGCTCGGCCAAGGTCAGGCCGGTCAGTGCCACGCGGGCACGTGCGCCCGGCGGTTCGTTCATCTGACCGTAAACCAGCGCCACCTTGGAGGCGGTCAGGTCGTCGATCTTGATAACGCCCGAGTCGATCATTTCGTGGTAAAGGTCGTTGCCTTCACGGGTCCGCTCGCCCACACCAGCGAACACGGAGTAGCCCGAGTGCACCTTGGCGATGTTGTTGATCAGTTCCATGATGAGAACCGTCTTGCCCACGCCGGCGCCGCCGAACAGGCCGATCTTGCCGCCCTTGGCGTAGGGGGCCAAGAGGTCGATAACCTTGATGCCGGTCACCAGAACCACCGATTCCGTCGCCTGTTCGGCGAAGGTCGGGGCTTTTTGGTGGATCGAGCGGTATTCGGTCGCGGTGACCGGACCCTTTTCGTCCACCGGCTCGCCGATGACGTTCAGGATGCGGCCCAGCGTGCAGTCGCCCACCGGAACCGAGATCGGCGCCCCGGTGTTGGACACCAAAGCCCCACGGACCAGACCTTCGGTGGCGTCCATGGCGATGCAGCGCACAGTGTTTTCGCCAAGGTGCTGGGCGACTTCCATCACCAGCTTCTTGCCGTTGTTATCGGTGATCACAGCGTTCAGAATCGCCGGCAGCGCGCCGTCGAACTGAACGTCGACCACGGCGCCGATCACCTGGGTGATTTTACCTTGTGACATAACGTCTCTCCGGTTCCTCAGAGCGCCTCGGCGCCCGAAATGATTTCGATAAGTTCCTTGGTGATCGCGGCCTGACGCGAGCGGTTGTAGACGATGGTCATCTTGTTGATCATGTCGCCCGCGTTGCGGGTGGCATTGTCCATCGCGCTCATCCGTGCGCCTTGTTCCGAAGCCGCATTCTCCAGCAGGGCGGTAAAGACCTGCGTCGCCACTGCACGGGGCAGCAGGTCCGCAAGGATCTGTTCTTCCGACGGTTCATAATCATAAGACGCGGCAGCCGGGGCTGCGCCTTCGAACTTGGCCGGAATGACCTGTTGGGCGGTCGGGATCTGGCTGATCACCGATTGGAAGCGGTTGTAGAACAGCGTGACCACATCACATTCGCCGTTTTCGAACCGGGCGAGGATGTCACGGGCGACGTTTTGGGCATTGATATAGCCCACGCGCTTGACTTCGCTCAGGTCGACGTGGCCGACGAAAAGGTGGCCATATTCGCGGCGCATCTGCTCGCGGCCCTTCTTGCCGACGGTGAGGATCTTCACCGTTTTGCCGGCCGCGGTCAGTTCCGCGATCTTCGCCCGGGCCAGCCGGACGATGGTCGTGTTGAAACCGCCGCAAAGACCGCGCTCTGATGTCATGACGACCATCAGATGCACCTTGTCTGCACCGCTCCCGGCCAAAAGCCGGGGGGCGCCATCGCTGGTACCGACAGAGGCGGCAAGGCCCGCCATCACCGCCGTCATCCGCTCGGCATAGGGCCGGGCGGCTTCGGCTGCGTCCTGTGCGCGGCGAAGCTTCGCCGCAGACACCATCTGCATCGCCTTCGTGATCTTGCGCGTGTTCTTAACGCTGCCGATCCGGTTCTTTAAGTCCTTCAAGCTGGGCATTTTGCTGCTCCTGGGCCTGAATTACGCGAAGTCTTTGGCGAATGCGCTCAGTTCGGCCCGAATAGCTTTTTCCAGATCACCGGCGACCTTGCGATCCTTGGTGGTGATGTCCGCCAGAAGCGCTGCACCCTTGGTGCGCAGGTGCTTCAGAAGACCAGCTTCATAGCGGCCCACGTCCTTGACGGCGATCTTGTCGAGGAAGCCATTGGCACCGGCGAAGATCACGCAGACGATTTCCGCGTTGGTCAAGGGCGCGTATTGCGGTTGCTTCATCAGCTCGGTCAGGCGGGCGCCGCGGTTCAGCAGGGCTTGGGTCGAAGCGTCAAGGTCAGAGCCGAACTGCGCGAAGGCTGCCATTTCGCGGTACTGCGCCAGTTCCAGCTTCACCTTGCCAGCCACCGACTTCATGGCGTTGGTTTGGGCCGAGGACCCCACGCGCGACACCGACAGACCGGTGTTCACAGCCGGGCGGATGCCTTGGTAGAACAGTTCGCCTTCCAGGAAGATCTGGCCGTCGGTGATCGAGATCACGTTCGTCGGAATGAAGGCCGAGATGTCACCGCCTTGGGTTTCGATGATCGGCAGAGCGGTCAGCGAGCCAGAGCCATTGTCGGCATTCAGCTTGGCCGAACGCTCCAGCAGACGGGAGTGCAGGTAGAACACGTCGCCCGGGTAAGCTTCACGGCCCGGCGGGCGGCGCAGCAACAGGGACATCTGACGGTACGCCACGGCCTGCTTGGACAGATCGTCGTAGATCATCAGGGCGTGACGGCCATTGTCGCGGAAGTATTCGCCCATTGCAGTGGCGGCAAAGGGGGCGAGGAACTGCATCGGCGCCGGGTCAGAGGCGGTTGCGGCGACGACGATGGTGTAGGCCATCGCGCCGGTTTCTTCCAGCTTCTTCACCAACTGCGCCACGGTCGAGCGTTTTTGCCCGATGGCGACGTAGATGCAGTACAGCTTCTTGCCTTCATCGGCGCCAGCAGCGTCGTTGTAGACCTTCTGGTTCAGAATGGCGTCCAGCGCCACGGCGGTCTTGCCGGTCTGACGGTCGCCAATGATCAATTCGCGCTGGCCACGGCCGATCGGGATCATGGCGTCAACGGCCTTCAGGCCGGTCGCCATCGGTTCGTGCACGGACTGGCGCGGGATGATGCCCGGAGCCTTCACGTCAGCCACGCGACGCTCGGCGAACACGATCGGGCCCTTGCCGTCGATCGGGTTGCCCAATGCGTCAACCACACGGCCCAGCAGGCCGTCGCCGGCGGGCACGTCCACGATGGACTTGGTGCGCTTGACGGTGTCGCCTTCCTTGATGTCCTGGTCGGAGCCGAAGATCACGACGCCGACGTTGTCGACTTCAAGGTTCAGCGCCATCCCGCGGATACCGCCGGGGAATTCGACCATTTCACCGGCCTGGACGTTGTCCAGCCCATGAACGCGGGCGATGCCGTCACCGACGGACAACACGCGACCAACTTCGGCGACTTCGGCATCCTGACCGAAGTTCTTGATCTGCGCTTTAAGGATCGCAGAGATCTCAGCAGCCTGGATTCCCATCACCCAACCTCTTTCATTGCATTCTGGAGTGCCGCGAGCTTGGCCTTGACCGAGGTGTCGATCATGGTCGAGCCCAGCTTGACGATAAGTCCGCCGATGAGGCTTTCATCGACAGTGGTGTTCAGTTTGATGTCCTTGCCGAAGTTGGCCTTCAGCGTGGCCACCAGCGCATCGCGCTGACCGGCGGTCAGGACGGCGGCCGAAGTCACCTCGGCGGTCACTTCGCCCTTTTCCTTGGCGATGCGCGCCTTCAGGTCCTGCACCAGCTGCGGCAGGATGAACAGACGGCGCTTTTGCGCCATCAAAGCCAAGGTGTTCTGCGTCAGCGTCGAAAGGCCCATTTGGGCGGCTACCGCCGCCATGGCCGCGGATTGCTCGTCCCGGCCCACAACGGGCGAGGCGATCATCGCAGCCAGCTCGGGGCTTTCGGTCAGGACCGCGCCCAAAGCATCGGCATCGGAGTCCAGCGCCTTCAAAGCGCCGTCTTCCTTTGCCAGTTCAAATAGAGCCTGGGCATAGCGCCCGGCAATGCTGAGCGAGATGGATGCTGTTTCCGACACGTCAACCCTTCCGCTGTCTGGGCCGCCAAACTGCCGATTAAGGCAGATCAAAGGCCTCCGTTGGCGCACACATAGTGTCTGCGTCTCTTAAAGATTGCGGCGTCCATAGCAGAGCACTTGCCACCTCGCAACCAAGAATCCCGCCGTTTTGACCGGTAAGAAGGCTGCCCTTCCTCACGTCTGTCTCACGCGCCTGTGACGATGCAGAGAGGCTGGTCCAAACCCGGCGATATTGCTTGCACGCCGGCCTGCGACGCCGAAGCACCTTTGTCAGCCTGCAGGTTTGAGGGTTTGGACCAGTCGTGCCGCAAGGTCATCGTCTTGGGCAGAATCGGTCACATCGACAGTGGCAAAGCCATGCTCGGCTGCCGCCGCGTGAAGCGCCGTGTTTTCGCGCAGGGAGCGTTCGATAAACGCGTCAATCTGCCGCTGTTGGCGCCGGTCACGATTGGCGTGATCGCTGGCCTTCAGAATGCGGTGCCGCGGAATTTCGGGGTCGGCATGCAGACATATCCCGATCAGTCTTGGCGCCAGCAGTTCTCCATACAGTTCGGGCCGCAATGCCGCCCCCTCGATCACGAAGACCTCGTCTCGCTTCATGGCGCCTTCGATGGCGTGGTGTATGTGGCACTGCATGTTTTCGTGATGCACTTTCAGGAACCAGTGAATCGTCTTGGCCGAGAGGCTTTCGTAGAACTCGGCCACCTGCGGCCGCACCTCGGGCCAGGGCCGTCCGGGATGGCGCGCCAGCCCGTCGGTTGCGATGACATTGGCACCTGCCGCCGGTGCGATCCGCCCGGCCAGCGTGGTCTTGCCGGTGTGCGAGGTTCCGCAGATCAGAATTCCGGTTACAGGCGTCCTGTCTTGGCCGGTCAAGCGGCGCCGCCCTTCGGGTCGGCTGCTGTCGGATGAAAGCTGTCCGCATCCGGCACGGTCAGCCTCGGCACGGGCTGGGCCACCGGAATGCCCTCCAGCGCCTTCAGCGGACGGCGCACCATCGCCCCGATCCCTCCACGGGTCGGCGCATAGATCTGCTTGGACGCCTCCACCATCAGCACGCCCCCGGCCAGCCAGGGCGCATTGCGTCCCATCCACTCCCAGAACGCCGAGGTGCGCAGCCAGAAGCGGCCGATCGAGGGGGGGGCGAACAGCGCCGTCATCGCACGTTCCGGCGTGAACCCGTGGCGCTTGAGTTCGGTTTCCATCTGGCCCATCGAATACGGGCGACCAAAGCCGAACGGCGTCCCGTCCCCCCGCGCCCAAAGCCCCAGCCGGTTCGGCACGATGAACAACGCCCGCCCCCCGGGGCCAAGGACGCGGTAGCTTTCTTCCATCACCGCCGCCGCATTGTCAGAGGTCTCCAGCCCGTGCATCAGGATCAGCCGGTCGACAAAGCCCGTGGCCAGGGGCCATTCACTGTCTTCGCACAGCAGACTGACGTTCGGCTCGCCCAGCGGCCAGGGCATCACCCCCTGCGGCGCGGGCATAAGGGCGATGACCCGGCGGGCCTGGGCCATGTAGGGCCGCAACAGCGGCACCGCGAAGCCAAAGCCCGCCATGGTCTGCCCCGCCATCGGGGGCCACATCTCGACCACCCGCTCGCGGATCGCCTTTTGCGCCACCCGGCCAAGTGCCGTGCGATAGTAGAAATTCCGTAAGTCCAGAACGTCCAGATGCATTGCAGGCGTCTCAGGTCAGGGCCACATTGGGCCATCATAGCCATTCGCCCCCCGATTGCCATGTATGGTGTGGCCCCCCGAAAGGAAGACCCTATGCCGCTGGAACTTGTGACGATCCCCTGCCTGAAGGACAACTACGCCTATCTGATCCACGACGCAGAGTCCGGCCAGACCGCCCTGATCGACGTGCCAGAAGCGGCACCCATCCTTGCCGCATTGCAAGCGCGCGGCTGGAAACTGGGGATGATCCTGCTGACACACCACCATTCCGATCACATTCAGGGCGTGCCCGATGTTGTGGCCGCCACCGGCGCCGTGGTGCTGGGCGCCCGCGCTGACGCGGCCCGCCTGCCGCATCTGGACCGGGCTTTGGCGGAGGGGGATCAGGTAACGGTCGGCGGCGCGGTTGGTCATGTGCTTGACGTCTCGGGGCACACCATGGGCCACATCGCCTTTGTCTTCCCCGACGCGAACCTGGCCTTCACCGCTGACAGCCTGATGGCTGCCGGCTGCGGACGGCTGTTTGAAGGGTCGGCGGCCGCCATGTGGGCCTCACTGTCGAAGCTGTCCGCCTTGCCGGACAAGACGCTGATCTGTTCGGGCCACGAATACACCAGTTCGAACCTGCGCTTTGCCGCCACGATCGAGCCTGAAAACCCCGCCCTTCTGGCCCGGATCGACCAAGTGGCCAAGGCGCGTGCCGCCGGACAGGCCACCGTACCCTCGCTTTTGTCCGAAGAACGCGCCACCAACCCCTTTTTGCGCGCCGGACTGCCACAGGTTAAGGCGGCCGTCGGCCTGCCCGAGGCAACTGACGCCGAGGTCTTTGCCGAAATTCGGGCGCGGAAGGACAAGTTCTGACGGCGTTTCGTCCGTTGCCCATCACTTTTTTGGGTCGCAGCCCCCTCAAGTGCATTTTCCTTGGATTTAGCACTTGAAGATCGTCGTAGAAAACCGATCCTTAACGATATGAGGCCACGGTCAAGACAGGCCCGTCCGATCCCCGTTCGGGCCATGCCGACCTGCAGGACAGGAGCACGACGCAAGTGCCGACATTTTCGACCACACTCGAGCAAGCCATCCATGGCGCCTTGGCTCTGGCCAATGCCCGCCGCCATGAACTCGCCACGCTGGAACATCTCCTGCTGGCCCTGATTGACGAACCCGATGCCTCTCGGGTCATGAAGGCATGCTCTGTCAATCTGGAAACTCTGAAGAAGACGCTGACCGATTTCATCGACGATGATCTGTCCACGCTGGTCACCGATGTGGAAGGCTCAGAGGCGGTGCCGACGGCCGCATTCCAGCGCGTGATCCAGCGCGCGGCGATCCACGTGCAGTCTTCGGGCCGCACCGAAGTGACGGGCGCCAATGTTCTGGTCGCCATCTTCGCCGAACGCGAATCGAACGCGGCGTATTTCCTGCAAGAACAGGACATGACCCGCTATGACGCGGTGAACTACATCGCCCACGGCGTCGCCAAGAACCCCGCCTTTGGCGAGGCGCGTCCGGTGTCTGGCGCGGAAGAGCACCACGAAACCCCGAAAGCCGAAGCTGGGGATGCCAAGGAATCCGCCCTGTCGAAGTATTGCGTTGACCTGAACGTCAAGGCCATCAAGGGCGACGTGGATCCGCTGATCGGCCGCGAGGCCGAGGTGGAACGTTGCATTCAGGTGCTCTGCCGCCGCCGCAAGAACAACCCGCTGCTTGTGGGTGACCCCGGCGTGGGCAAGACCGCCATCGCCGAAGGTTTGGCTCTGAAGATTGTCCGGGGCGAAACTCCGGAAATCTTGGCCGGGGCCACGATCTTCTCTCTCGACATGGGAGCGCTGCTGGCTGGCACCCGCTATCGCGGCGACTTTGAAGAGCGGCTGAAGGCTGTGGTCAAAGAGATGGAAGATCATCCCGACGCGATCCTGTTCATCGACGAGATCCATACCGTGATCGGCGCCGGCGCCACCTCCGGCGGGGCGATGGATGCGTCCAACCTGCTGAAACCGGCGCTGCAGGGCGGCAAGCTGCGCTGCATGGGGTCCACAACCTACAAGGAATTCCGTCAGCATTTTGAAAAGGACCGGGCGCTGTCCCGCCGCTTCCAGAAGATCGACGTGAACGAGCCGAACATCGAAGACAGCATCAAGATCCTGATGGGTCTGAAGCCCTACTTTGAAGAGCACCACGACCTGCGCTATACCCACGACGCCATCCGCGCTGCCGTGGAACTTGCCGCCCGCTACATCCATGACCGCAAACTGCCCGACAAAGCGATCGATGTCATCGACGAGGCAGGGGCCGCGCAGCACCTTCTGACGGAATCCAAACGCCGCAAGACGATTGGCATCAAAGAGATCGAGGCCGTCGTGGCCAAGATCGCCCGCATCCCGGCGAAATCGGTCAGCAAGGACGACGCCGAAGTGCTGCGCGATCTGGAAAAGAACCTCAAGCGCGTGGTGTTTGGGCAGAACAAGGCGATTGAAGCCCTGTCCTCGGCGATCAAACTGGCGCGGGCGGGTCTGCGGGAACCTGAAAAGCCGATCGGCAACTACCTGTTCGCCGGGCCAACGGGCGTCGGCAAGACCGAAGTCGCCAAGCAACTGGCCTCCATCCTCGGCGTGGAGCTGCTGCGTTTCGACATGTCGGAGTATATGGAAAAGCACGCCGTCTCCCGTCTGATCGGCGCGCCTCCGGGATATGTCGGTTTTGATCAGGGCGGCATGCTGACCGACGGCGTCGACCAGCACCCGCATTGCGTGCTGCTGCTGGACGAAATCGAAAAGGCCCACCCGGATGTCTACAACATCCTTCTGCAAGTGATGGACCACGGCAAGCTGACCGACCACAACGGACGGCAAGTCGATTTCCGCAATGTCGTGCTGATCATGACCACCAACGCCGGCGCGTCCGATGCGGCGAAGGAAGCCATCGGCTTCGGTCGTGCCAAACGCACGGGTGAAGATACGGCGGCGGTCGAACGCACCTTCACGCCGGAATTCCGCAACCGTCTGGATGCGGTGATCCCCTTCGCCTCGCTCGGCAAGGAAGTCATCCACCGCGTCGTCGAGAAGTTCGTCATGCAGCTGGAAGCACAGCTTCTGGACCGCGGCGTGCATATCGACCTGTCGCCCGAAGCCGCCGATTGGCTGGGGGATAAAGGGTATGACGACAAGATGGGGGCGCGTCCCTTGGGCAGGGTCATTCAGGAACACATCAAGAAGCCGCTTGCCGAGGAGCTTTTGTTCGGCAAGCTGGTCAAGGGCGGTCTGGTTCATGTCGGCGTGAAGGATGACGCGATCCTGCTGACCTATGAGGAACCTGCCAAGCCGCGCCTGACCGGATCGAAACCGCCCCTTCTGACGGCGGAATGATCAAGGCGCTGACTCTGGCTTTGGCCCTCGCCTCTCCGGCGGGGGCCTTTGAATTGGCGCCGTTCACACTTGGATGGCCCTTGGACTGCACCTTGGGACAGACCTGCCACATCCAGCATTATGTTGACCGCGACCCGGGGCCCGGTGCCAAGGACTTTACCTGCGGCACACTCAGCTACGACGGGCATGACGGCACCGACATCGCCCTGCCCAATGCGGCCGCGATGGCGGCTGGCGTCACGGTAAGGGCGGCAGCCCCGGGCACAGTGCTTGGCGTGCGCGATGGCATTGCCGATTTCGTGCCTCCGGTGGCGGGCAAGGAATGCGGCAATGGCGTGCTGGTCGATGATGGCGCGGGCTGGCAAACCCAATATTGCCATATGAAACAAGGCTCTGTCGCCGTGCGCAGAGGTGACGTCGTCGCGACAGGCACACCTTTGGGCGAAGTGGGCCAGTCTGGCGCGGCGGAATTTCCCCACCTGCATCTGACCGTCCGCCACAACGGCCAACCGGTTGACCCCTTCGCCCCCGATCAAAACACCTGCGGCCCAACCTCCACCCCCGGACTGTGGGCCAGCGCCCTGCCCTATGAACCCGGCGGTTTTCTGGCGGCAGGTTTTGCCACCGAGGTTCCAACCTTTGAGGCCATCCGTGCGGGTCTTCCGCCTTCGGCGATCGCCGCCAATGCGCCGGCCCTTGTCCTGTGGGCAGAGGTGTTTGGTGGCAGGGCGGGCGATTCCCTGACCTTCTCTGTTGCAGGCCCGGACGGGTCTTCGATCCTTCGGGGCAACGCAGATTTGACGCGCAATCAGGATCAGCTTTTCCGCGCGCTTGGCACCAGGCTGCACGCGGCACTGCCACCCGGTCCCTACCTGGGCACGGTCACCCTGATGCGCCAAGGCGCCGAAGTCGGCAAGATCACCACGCAGGTGACAGTTCCCTAGCTTGCCAGATGCCGCAAGCCCTGCGTCACATCCGTGCGCACCGCCAGCCGCAGGCCGGGTTCATCACCGGCCCGCAACGCGGCCAGAATCAGCCGGTGATGGTGCGGCACATCCCGCCGCCGCAGCTTGTCATAAAGCGCCCGCATGGTGGGCCCCAGTTGCAGCCAGACCGTCTCGCAGATGGCCAGCATCGCCGGGGTCTGGGCGCGCAGGTACAGGGTGCGGTGAAACTCCAGGTTGGTGCGCACATAGGCCACCGCGTTATGGTTCAGCACGGCCTCCTGGTTCAACGCGTTGATCGCGGTCAGACGGTCGATCAACGCGAAGTGGGCGCGGGGCAAGGCACGCGAAGCCATCTCAGGCTCGATCAGCGCCCGGATCGCGGCCAGCTCCTCGATCCGCTCCGGCGTCAGTTCCGGTGTCGAAATCCGGCCAGAGGAGGAAATCGTCAACGCCCCCTCCGCCGCCAGCCGGCGAACCGCCTCACGCGCGGGGGTCATCGACATGTCGTGCTGGGCGGCCAATCCGCGCAGGGTCATCGACAGGCCGGGGGCCAGTTCGCCGTGCATGATCTGCTGTCGCAGAAGACGATAGAGCCGTTCGTGTGCGGGCGCCGAAGGATCGGCCAGACGAAGGCTCGCGGGGCGGGGAGATGTGGTCATGGCCTGACCCAAACAGGCGCCAGCCCGCCCGTCAAGCGTTCAGACATCCTGGGCGTCAAAGCGGAAGCTGTGCAATCGCGGACCATGGGCGTGCAACCAGGCGCGCTGGCTTTGCCAACCGGGATAGATCCGCTCCACCACCGTCCAAAACGCATCGGAGTGGTTCATTTCCACCAGATGGGCGCATTCATGGGCCGCGACATAGGCCAGAACCGACGGTGGCGCCATGATCAGCCGCCACGAATACATCAGCGCACCGTCGTGACTGCACGAGCCCCAACGCGACCTTGTGTCGCGCAGGGTGATGCGGGCGATCTTGCGACCAAGCAGACCCGCGTAGTGATCCGAGGCCGCCGCCAACCGGTCCCGGGCCACGGCCCGCAGCCAGGCAGCGGCGCGGGGACCCGCTTGCGCCTCGTGTCCGGGCAGCAAAAGCGAATCACCCTCCAGCCGCGCAATGCGACCGGAACCTTGCGTCAGGATCACCTCGCGCCCCTCGAACAGCACGATGGCCCCAAAACCGATCGCAGACGGCCGCGTCTGTTTTGCCAGCGCCTTGCGCAGCCATGCCTCGTGGCTGCGGGCAAAGTCCATCGCTTCGGTTTCGCGGGCACGGGCGGGCAAAGACAGGGTGACCCGTCCGTCAAGTGCCGAAACGCGCAAGGAAAATCGCCGCGTCCGGGCGGACCGGCGCAAAGTTACCTCGATAGGCGGAAGGCCGGGAAGGACGGGCATGGCACCTCTTGCAACGGGTCTGCAGAATAGCCAAATCAGGGCCAGCCACAACTGCAAGAACCGCCGGCGAAAAGCCTTTGACAGCAGGCTTTCCCTGTGGCAAGCGGACGTTTCTCTGGCACATAGCCTAGCAAGGATTCCCATGCCGAAAGCCGAATGGGGCACGAAGCGGATCTGCCCGACCACGGGCAAGCGCTTTTATGACCTGAACCGCATGCCGATCATCAGCCCCTACACGGGCGAAGTTGTCGATATCGAAAGCGCGCGTCGCAAGATGGCGGCTTCGGTCATCGCACGCGTCGCACCTGAGAAGGACGATGACGTTCTGGTGGACGATCTGGACACCGATGACGATCTGCTGACGCCCGGCGTCGCCGATGACGCGGAGCTGGACGATGAACTTCTGGAAGAAGACGCCGACGACAATGTGTCGCTCGACGATCTGACAGAAGTGCCCGGCGACGAAGAGGAAGTCTAAACAAGGGGTTGGGGGCGAAATTTCGGGAAGTGCATTTTTCCTCTTGCACCCTCCGCCGCCCCCGCCTAATAAGCCGCCACGACGCGCCCAGCGTCGAACGACTGAAAGGTCGGACCGGTTAAACGGGGTCATAGCTCAGATGGGAGAGCGCTTGAATGGCATTCAAGAGGTCGGGAGTTCGATCCTCCCTGGCTCCACCAACCATCTCGGCATCAAGGCCCGCCTCACGGCGGGCCTTGTGCGTTTCAGGTCTCTGGATTTATATACGACTTAAACGATGGACTTTAAAATTATTGTGTGGCATACCGGGTTCAAGGAGATCGCCATGACCCGAATCGCGCCCAACACCCGGACCTCCACACGCCGCACCCGTGCCGGATATGCCTTGTCCTGCGTCGGGCCTGCCGCCGTTGCCTCGCCGGTTCACAGGCGCCTTCTGCCCCCCTCCCCCCGCCGCATGCCGGAGGTTTGCGCATGACGACCCTGATCATCCCCGGCCTCGACGGCTCTCGTGAAGGGCATTGGCAGCAATGGTGGCTGGACAATGATCCCGCCTCGCGCCCGGTTCATCTGGCCGAGCTGCACCACCCGGTCCCGGAAGACTGGGAGGCCGAGCTGGTCTCGGCCATCATGGACAACCCATGCTGCATTCTGGTCGGTCATAGCCTGGGCGCGGTGCTGGTGGCCCGGGTGCTGACAAAGTGGCCAGCGCTGGATGTGAAGGCCGCCCTGCTGGTTGCCCCAGCCGAAGACCCCAGCCACCCGCGCGCGAAACCCTTCACGCCCCTGCCGGAACTGGCGCTGCAGGTGCCCACGACCCTTGTCGCCAGCCGCAACGACCCTTGGATGAGCCATGGCCGCGCACGCAAGTTGGCCGGCCTGTGGCGCTCACGCTTCGTGGATGCCGGGATGGCGGGGCATATCAACATCGAATCGGGCTTTGGCCCCTGGCCACTGGGTTTTGCACTGCGCGACGAGTTGCGTGACCGCGCCGCCTTCCTGCCCCATCGCGGTTCGACCGCACGGTTTTCCAGGCTTCAGACGACGGGCTGACGGGCCCCACCTCCTCCTCCCGCCCGCAGCCTGTTCGCGCCCTGTCCCCCGGGGTGCGAAATGCAAGAGGGGCCCGCCAAATGGCAGGGCCCCTCTTCGCCTGAACCGAAACGGTCAGGCCTTCAGCTTGGCTTCCAGCGCCGCAAGACGCACTTCCAGGGCGATATTTTCTTCACGCGCCTTTTGCGCCATGGCGCGGATGGCATCGAACTCTTCCCGTGTGACGAAATCGCGATCCGCCATCCACCGGTCGATGAAAGATTTCATCGCGGTCTCGGCCTCGGTCTTGGCACCTTGCGCAACACCCATGGCGTTGGTCATCAGCTTGCCGACGTCGTCGAAGAACTTGTTACCCGGCTGCATGTCAGGCCTTCCTTTCGTTTGTGCATATATGGCGCGCCCCCCCTTGCCCTGCAAGGTGGCAGAGGTTGACTTCGCAAGGCCCTGCGCAGAAAACCGCGAGGAAAACCGCGAGGCCCCATGTCCTACATCCCCTTCCCGCCCGTCACGCCAGAGGTCTTTTCGATCAACCTCTTCGGCATGACTTTCGCGCTGCGCTGGTACGCGTTGGCCTATATTGCCGGGCTGCTGGCGGGTTGGGCGCTGATCCGTCATGCCCTGCGCACGCCGCGTTTGTGGCGCGTGCCCCCGATGCGCGAGGATCAGCTGGAACGGCTGCTGACCTGGGTGATCGTCGGCGTCATTCTCGGCGGGCGGCTTGGATATGTCTTTTTCTACCAGCCCGGCTTCTACCTCGCCAACCCGCTGATGATCCTGCGGGTCTGGGAGGGTGGCATGTCCTTCCACGGCGGATTCCTCGGCGTCGTGGTGGCGGGCCTGCTGTTCTGCCGGATCGAGAAGATCCCCACCCTTACCACCGGGGACCTTTTTGCTTCTGTCGCCCCCATCGGCCTGTTCCTTGGCCGCATCGCCAATTTCATCAATGCCGAACTTTGGGGCCGCCCGACCGATCTGCCCTGGGGCGTGGCCTTTCCCGGTGATGCCGCCCAACTGTGCCCCGGGGTGCTGACGGTCTGCGCCCGCCATCCCAGCCAGATCTACGAGGCGCTGCTGGAGGGTGTGCTTTTGGGCACCATCGTCCTGTGGGCGGTCTGGCGCGGCGGCTGGCTGACCAGCCCCGGCAAGGTCATGGGGATTTTCATCGCCGGCTACGGGATCACCCGCTTCGTGGTCGAATTCGTCCGCCAACCTGATGCGCAATTCGTAACGGAGGGTAATCCTCTGGGTCTCGCCTGGCAGATCAACGGCTGGGGGCTGACGCAGGGTCAGGCGCTGTCCATGCCGATGATTGCGGTGGGTCTGTGGTTCTTCCTGCGGGCCCGCGCCCAAAGGACGTTGGCCGCATGACGGCACTCGCCGAGATCCTTGCGGCCCGCATCCGGGCCAATGGGCCGATCAGTCTGGCCGACTATATGACCGACTGCCTGCTGCACCCGACCCACGGCTATTACACCACCCGAGAGCCCTTTGGTCTGGCGGGTGACTTCACCACCGCGCCGGAAATCTCGCAGATGTTCGGAGAACTGCTGGGTCTTTGCCTGGCCCAGACGTGGCTGGATCAAGGCGCCCCCAAACCCTTCACGCTGGCAGAAATCGGCCCCGGTCGCGGCACTCTTATGGCCGATGTCCTGCGCGCCACCAAGGGCGTTCCCGGCTTCCATCAGGCGATGCGCCTGACCCTGATCGAGGCCTCACCGCGTCTGCGCAACCTTCAGGCCACCACGCTGCAGCCCCACGCACCGCTTTGGCTGGACAAGGTGCAGGACCTGCCCGATCTGCCACTCTACCTCATAGCCAACGAGTTTTTCGATGCCTTGCCGATCCGGCAATTCCAGCGTGCCGGTCCCGGTTGGCGGGAAAGGCTGGTGGGGCTGCACGGGGATGCGCTGACCCTGGGCCTGGGGCCGGTGCTGCCCGTCGCCGCGCTGACGCATCGCTTGGTCGACACGGCCGAGGGTCAGATCGTCGAAACCTGTCCACAGGCAGCCCCGATCATGGCCGCCATCGCCAGCCGCATGCCCCGGCAGGGCGCCGCGCTGATCATTGACTACGGCGGCTGGCACTCGCGGGGCGACACCTTTCAGGCCTTGCACGCCCACAAGCCCGTGGACCCTTTCGCCACCCCGGGCGCGGCTGACCTGACCGCCCATGTGGATTTCGAGGCGCTGGCCCAAGCCGCTGCCCCCGCCGTCCATGCCTTCACCACACAGGGCGCCTTCCTGACCGCCCTTGGTCTGGCCCAGCGGTCTGCCCGACTGGCGCAAAACCTGACCGGCGCCGCCCTGCAATCCCACCTTGCCGCCACGCACCGCTTGACCGCAGCCACGGAAATGGGAACCTTGTTCAAGGTGCTGGCCGTTTACCCTGCCCTTTGCAATCCTCCACCCGGAAGTGCCTGATGCTGGAAATCCTGACCTCTGACGCCATCTCGCTGCGCCACGGCTTCTTCACCCGCAAAGGCGGCGCGTCTTCGGGCATATTTCAGGGCCTGAATTGCGGTCCTGGCTCCACCGATCTGTCAGGCGCGGTGTTGATCAACCGCAACCGCGTGGCCGATTCCTTGGGGCTGGACCACGGCGCTTTGGTCAGCCTGCACCAGATTCACTCCAACAAGGTCGTCACCCTGACCGAACCGCCGGCCGAGCGCCTGATTGCCGATGGCATGGTCACCGCCACGCCGGGCATCGGCCTTGGCATTTTGACCGCAGATTGCCAGCCCGTTCTGTTCGCTGACCCTGTGGCGCAGGTGATCGGCGCAGCCCATGCAGGCTGGCGCGGCGCACGCGACGGTGTGCTGGAAGCGACGGTGGACGCCATGGAAGCCCTTGGCGCCAAACGTGAAAACATCGCGGCCATCATCGGGCCCACCATCAGCCAACCCGCCTACGAGGTCGGGCCAGAGTTCTTTGAATCCTTCACCGATGACGACCCCGCCTCGGCCCGGTTCTTCATCAACGGCAAGGGCGACCGCCTGCTGTTTGATCTGCCCGGCTACGGGCTGCAGCGCCTCAGGCAAGCTGGCGTCGGCCACGCCGAATGGACACGCCACTGCACCTATCGCGACCCTGACCGATTCTATTCCTTCCGCCGCACGACTCACGCACACGAGGCGGACTACGGCCGCCTGATCTCGGTGATCCGGCTTTAGGGCCTTTGCGGCACGATCTGGAAGCCAACAGCCGCAAACGCGCCACAATTTTACACAAATTTACACAACTCAGAAGATTTTCGACAAATCTTTCAGGTGGTTAAGCTTGCGCCGTGTTCGCCGCAATCTGGTTAACACCAAAGGCGAACAACCCTATCCTTTTGGGTAAACCGCCAAACCCACGCCGCAAACCAACAGCATATTGGCTCCAAGGACGAAACGACAAACAACAGGAGCAAGAAATGCAAACCGAACGCCGTTGGCTGAAAAGCGCGATCGCTGCCAGTGTTGAAGAAAAGGTCTGCATGCCGTGGCAACGCGACGACCGGACCCGCCCCGAGGCGATGAAGCCCGCCGCCGTTCAACTGGCTCCGGCCCGCCAACCCATCGCAATGGCCGCCCGCTAAGCGGCCATCGCAGACCACATCATCTTCGTGCGCAAGCATGACCCAAGGGGCCGAGTTGATCCGGCCCCTTTGTCTTTTTCCTGATTCGGCCTCGACGTGAAGCGATTGACCAAGCTTCGACACCAATGGCGTGTCGTTAACCATACCGTTGACGCGATCTCGCAAATTTTGACGCGATTTTGACAACCCGTCCGGAATGCTCCATGGTTTATCCGTGGTCCTGCCACACCAAAGGCGACACGGCGCAGCAAGACCTTCGGGCAGCGCCGTCACGCCGTGGCACAGGTGAAAGCCTGCGGGACGGTTCGGTATGGGGCGGCCCTGGTGTTCCTCTGACACCTCAAGGGGCCGCTCTTTTCGTTTCAGGCCCGTCAGGCGCTGCTCTGCGGTCTTCCATTTGATCAAATTTTCCGACATAAGGGGCCGAACCTGAAGGACCTGCCATGCCCCTTTCCAAAAACATCGCCGGACTCCGCCGCGACAAACTGGAAGCCCTCGCCCTGCGCGAGGCACGCCGTTTCACCACCACCCGGCCCAATTCGGCCCGCGCCATGGCCAAGGCGGCCGACGTCTATCTGGACGGCGTGCCGCTGCATTGGATGAAAGACTGGCCGATGCCGCACCTGCCCCTGGTGGCCGAGGCCGAAGGGGCCACGATCACCGACATAGATGGCTATCAGATCAACGACTTCTGCCTGGGCGACACCGGCTCGATGTTCGGCCATTCGCCCAAGCCGGTGGCCAAGGCGATCCGGGCGCAGGCCCGCAAGGGTCTGACCTATATGCTGCCGACCCAGGATGCGCTGGACGCCGGTCGCCTGTTGTCGGAAACCTTTGGCGATTTCCGCTGGCAAATCGCCACCACCGCCACCGATGCCAACCGCTTTGCGCTGCGGGTGGCGCGGGCGGTTACGGGGCGGCCCAAGGTTCTGGTTTTCAACGGCTGTTATCATGGCACCGTTGATGACACCTTCGTCACCCTGCAGAACGGAAAGACCGTCAACCGTCCGGGCCTGCTGGGTCAGGTGGCCGATCTGGCCCCGCTTGCTGTCTGCTGCGAGTTCAACGATCTGGCCGGTGTCGAAGCCGCCCTTGCCGAGGGCGAGGTCGCCGCCATCCTGACCGAGCCTGTGATGACCAACTCTTGCATGGTCCTGCCGCAACCAGGTTTTCTGGACGGCCTGCGCCGTCTGGCCACCCAATATGGCAGCCTGCTGATCATTGACGAAACCCACACGATTTCCACGGGTTATGGTGGATATACCCGCGTGCATGGCTTGCAGCCCGATATTTTCGTGGTGGGCAAATGCGTGGCGGGCGGCCTGCCGACCGCCGCTTGGGGCCTGTCGGCCAAGACCGCCATCCGCTATCAGGCCGCCAATGCCAACCGGCCCTCGGGCCACTCTGGCATGGGCACCACACTGTCGGCCAATCCCCTGCAATTCGCCTGCCTGCGCGCCACACTGTCCGAAGTGATGACGACCGAGGCCTACGACCACATGGACAGCCTCGCCCAGCGTCTGGTCGAGGGGCTGTCCAAGGCGATCACGGACCACGACCTGCCCTGGCACGCCCTGCGTGTCGGCGCGCGTGTGGAGTTCATCTGCGCCCCCGGCCCGCTGAAGAACGGCGCCGAGGCAGCCCTTGCCCACCAACCGCAGGTCGAGGCGGCGCTTCACATGGCGCTGTTGAACCGCGGCTGCCTGATTGCGCCATTCCACAACATGATGCTGATCAGCCCCGCCACGAAGAAGCGTCAGGTCGATGCCCTGATTGCCACCTTCGACGAAGTGCTGACCGAACTGACGGCTTGAAAGAATGACCATGACCAGCCCCTCCGGCTCTACTGTTGACGAAGCGGAAGCCTTTCTGAACGCCCACCCCGAGGTTGAGGCCTTCGATATCGTCTTGCACGATGCGAACGGAATTGGCCGGGGAAAGATCATAAGGCGCCATGAGCTCTTGTCTTTTTACAAGAATGGGCGGCTTTTGCCGATCTCGATCCTTGGTCTCGATATCTGTGGCGAGGATGTCCATGAGACCGGGCTGATCTGGGATCAGGGCGATGGCGACCGCCGGGCCTGGCCGATCCCCGGCACGCTGAAGGCCCTGCACAAGACCACCCCGCCGCGCGGCGAGGTCTTGATGAGCATGTATGACCTTGAAGGTCACCCGATGACCTCTGACCCGCGCCATGCCTTGCAGCGGCAGGTGGATGCTTTGGCGGCTGAAGGGCTTTTCCCGGCTGGCGCGTTTGAGTTGGAGTTCTTCCTGCTGGAGAACCACCGGGGCCCGGACGGCAAGATGGTTCCGGCGCGGGATGTGCTGGATGGGCGGAGTTCCAACAAGACCGATGTCTATTCGGTGGACAAGCTGCATGGCATGCTGCCCTTGTTCAATGACATCTACAAGGCGGCGGAACTGATTGGAATCAAGGCAGAAACCCTGATTTCCGAATTCGCCCCGGGTCAGTACGAGATGACGCTGCACTACCGCGAAAACGTGGTTCAGGCCGCCGACGACCTGATGCGCCTGAAGCGGATCGTGCGGATGAACGCGCGGGCGCATGGTGTGACGGCCTGTTTCATGGCCAAGCCGAACGAGGACTATGCCGGGTCTGGCATGCATTTTCATGTGTCAATGCAAGATGTTACGGGCAAGAACGTGTTCATCGAGGCGGTTGAGGGCCTGTGGTCGGACACCATCAGGCATGCCATCGGCGGGTTGCGGTCGACGATGGGGGAATCGATGCTGGTCTTTGCGCCGCATGCCAACTCGTGGCGGCGCTTTGCCAGCAATTCCTACGCTCCGGTGAGCCCGACCTGGGGGGTCAACAACCGCTCGGTGGCGCTGCGGATTCCGGCGGGGGACATCAAGGCGCGGCGGATTGAGCATCGGCCTGCGGGTGTGGATTCAAACCCTTACCTGGTGGCGGCGACGGTTTTGGCGGGCATTCGGCATGGTTTGAAGCACCAGATCGACCCCGGTCCGGAGACGACCGGCGATGGCTATGCCAACGGTGCGGATGCGCCGGCGATTCCGCTGGATTGGCGGTCGGCGATTGAGGCGGCCAAGGCCTCGGACTTCCTGAAGGGGGCCTTGGGCGAGGACATGCACCGCACCTTCACCGCCATCATGGAGGCGGAGTACAAGCGGGTGATGCGGACCGTGTCGGAAGTGGACTTCGATCTGTACCTTTATACGGTCTGAGCCGGGTGTGAAGGAAGGGTTAAGGCGGCTTGGCGCGGCACGGCGAATCGGCTGATTTTGCGCTGGTTAACGTGGAAAATCAGCGGTTTGGGCCGTAGGTTTCACGTCGGTTTGCCGTAAGTCATCCGTCATTTCCGTGTAGTTACAGGGCGTTTGCCGGCGGTTGTTAACGCAACGCCCGTAGGGTGGGGTTCAACCCCACCCTACGCCTGCAACGCGGCCGCAATCAGTCCCGGAACCCGGTCGTCGCGCCCGAGCGGCGGCAAGAGGCGGCCCGGGAAGCCCGCGGCAGCCAGCGCCCCGGGAAGGTCGTCGGTCACATGTCCCCCTTCGGCGGCGAAGAAGGGCAAGCACAGCGCGCCCGCGTCAAAGCCGGTGGCGGTGGAGATCTGCGGGGCCTGATCAATGAAGAAGGCCTCTGCCCGCGCAAAGCCGGCGCGTTTGATCTGCTGCGCCAGCGCGTGGGCCACCTGTGCCGGGGCGGTGCTGCGCGAGGAGCCGTGCGCGGCGAGCAGGACCTTGGTCTGTTCCGGGGTGCGTCCGGCGCTTGCGGCGGCCTCGGTCAAGACGGTGCGCGCCAAGGCCTGCACGCCTGCGTCCAGACCGAAGGGCGGCAGGTAGGCCCAATCCTCTGCCCCCGCCGCCTCCATCCGGCGCGGCAGTTCCACCATCGGGAACCAGCCACCGGCCATGAACAGGGGATAGACCAGGCCCCGGGCGCGCCCGTCGACTGCGGCGGCCAGGGCGCCGGGTTTGGCGAGTGTAGCGCTGTGGACCTGCCAGCCGGGCAGGTGGACTGCGACGCGGTTGGACAGATCGGCCAAGGCGGCCTCGGCACTGTCGGGGTCAGAGGGTTGGCCGTGGCTGACGATCAGGGCTGTCTTTGTCATACCCGCCAAGTAGCACCGCGGGCGCGGCAATCAAGCCTGTGGGAACTTCGAGGCGAGATATTGTGCGAATTCAAAGTTCGGGCGCTCCAGATGGCTGAGCGGACCGGGGTCCGACAGGCCCGCCACCAGACCGCGATAGACCTTTTCGACGCAGCCCTTGTCTTCGACATTCACGTCATCGAGCAGCGCCTTGACGGCGGCCAGATGCGAGCCGGCTTCGGGGTCGGCCATCCATTCCGCGCTCATCCCGCCACCGAACAGGACATCGACCTGATCGGGGCCCTGCGGGGTCAGCGACAGGTACCAGAAATAGCCGGGCGTCAGGGTGATCATCAGGCTGGGGTAGATGGCCAGCAGCCAGGTGATGCGGCGGTCATCGCCCTTGAGCGCGGTGTTGGAGGGATGGGCGAGCGCCAGCGGCACCGTGTCGTTCTTGACAATGTAATGATAGTTGAAGGCCAGCGTGCCTTCGGGGCAGGTCATCTTCATCAGGTCGACCGCGCCGCCGATGGTGCCGGCATGGCAGACCGGCAGGTGATAGCTTTCCATGAAATTCTCGGCCAGCACCTTCCAGTTGGTGTTCCAGCGGAAGGTCTCCCGAAAATTCTCGACATAGGTTGCCATGTCCAGATGGCCGACCAGCTTTTCCACATCCGCCAGCGCCACCGAGGGCGCGGGCGCGTCGGGGTTCAGGGTGACCATGATCCAGCCGAGCCAGTTTTCGACCCGGACAGCGGGCAGGCGGATCGCCTCGCGGCAGAAACTTTCGTTGGCGGCCATGGCGGGCGCACCGCGCAGGGTGCCGTCGAGGTTGTAGGTCCAGGCGTGGTAGGGGCAGACGATGGAGCGGACATGGCCGCGCCCTTCCAGAAGGGTGGACATGCGGTGGCGGCAGACGTTGGACATGCCGCGCAACTGGCTGTCCTTGTCGCGCAGGATGATCACGGGTTCCCCGGCGATGGTCAGGGTCAGGTAATCGCCGGGCTCTTTCAGCGCATCGGCGCGGCCGGCGCAAAGCCAGTCCCGGGCGAAGATGTGCTCGACCTCGAGTGCGGCGAAGTCGGGCGAGGTATAGACCGATTTCGGCATGGCAAAGGCGCGTTCAAAGGGCACCGCGACATTGGCGCGCAACGCCTCAATGGGGGACAGGGCTGGATCATGGCGGGTCATCGGCGGCTCCCGGGGGGGCGGAACAGGACGGATCGCGCAACAGGCGCTGAACGGGCTGTGGATCAGGCTATGGATCGCCGCTGCAAGTGCAAGACTTTTGTTCCTAAGTCCGGGAAAAGGCCGGCCTAATCGTTGGCACGCCAATGACTTAGGTGGGATAGGGCCAAGGCGCCTGCGAGAAGACCCCGCCATCGACGTAAAGCGTCTGGCCGGTGACGAAGCTTGCGGCCTCGGAGATGAGGAACAGCATGGGGCCGACAAGGTCTTGCGGGGTGCCGATGCGGCGCAGCGGGGTCAGGGGGCTCCAGGTTGCGGCGTAGTCGCCGGCTTCGGCGGCGGTGCGTTCGGTGGCGATGGCGCCGGGGGCGATGCAGTTGACGCGGATGCCGAAGAGGCCGAGTTCCGAGGCGGCGACCTTGGTGAACTGCTCGATCCCGCCCTTGGAGGCGGTGTAGTCGACCAGACGCGGGAAGGCGAGCTTGTTGCAGCCCGAGCCGAGGGTGACGATCGCCCCGCCCTGCCCTGCCGCCTGCATGGCCTTGGCGGCGGTGCGGGTGTTGAGGAAGGTGCCGCGCAGGTTGGTGGCCATGACACGGTCCCAATCGGTGACGGACAGGTCAAGCAGGCTGGACCAGGTCTGGATGCCGGCGTTGTTGATCAGGACCTGCGGCGGCACCCCGGCCCAATCGCGGGCTGCGGCGTGGAAGGCCAGAACCTGCGCCTCCTCGCCGGCGTCGCTTTCGACGGCCAGCGCGCGACCGCCCGCCGCGACAACAGTGGCGACCAGCGCTGCCGCATCAGGGGCGGCGTTCAGGTGGGTGAAGGCCACGGCATAGCCCGCCCCCGCCAGCCCCAGCACCAGATGCCGTCCGATGGCGCTGTTGCCCGCCGTAACCAGTGCCAGTCGTGTCATGGCGTCCTCCGCTTTGGCACCATGATAGGGGCTGGAACCGGAGCGGCAAGGGCTGGCCGGGTCAGATGCGTCTTTGGGCCAAGATGAAGAGGCTTGCGGCGCGGCGCAGGACCTTGGAAGCTGCGCGGCAAGGAGATGCCGATGACCGACCGCCGACCGCTTTATCCTGCGCTGGAGCCGTACCGGACCGGACGGCTGAAGGTCTCGGCGGGGCACGAGCTGCATTTCGAGGAATGCGGCACCCCGACAGGGCAACCGGCCCTGGTCCTGCATGGCGGACCCGGCGGCGGCATTTCGCCGTTTCTGCGGCAGGGCCATGACCCGGCGCGCTATCGCATCATCCTGTTTGACCAGCGCGGTTGCGGCCAATCCACCCCCTTCGCCAGCCTGGAGGACAACACGACCTGGCACCTTGTCGCCGACATCGAGGCGTTGCGGCAGCATCTGGGGATCGCGCGCTGGCAGGTGGTTGGCGGATCCTGGGGGGCGACGCTGGCGCTGAGCTACGCGGTGACCCATCCGCAAAAGGTGACCGCGTTGATCCTGCGCGGGGTTTTCACCGCCCGGCAGCGCGAGATCGACTGGTTCTATGAAGAGGGCGGCGCCAGTGAGATGTTTCCCGAGGCCTTTGCCGCCTATCAGGCACCGATCGCCCCGGCCGAGCGGCACGCGATGGTGGCGGCCTATCACCGCCTGCTGACCGGCCCCGAGGGCCCCGCCCGCGCCGAGGCCGCCCGGCAATGGACCCTGTGGGAGGGGCGGACCATCTCGCTTCTGCCGGACCCTGCGCGGGAGGCGGCGTGGAACGCGGGCGGGTTTGCCGAAGCCTTTGCCCGGATCGAGAACCACTATTTCCACAACCGCGCCTTCTTTGCCGAGGATGGCTGGCTGCTGGCGCAGGCGCATCGGTTGCGGGGCCTGCCCGGCACCATCCTTCAGGGCCGCTATGACGTCTGCACCCCGCCCCGCACGGCGGTGGATCTGGCGGCGGCCTGGCCCGAGGCCCGTCTGATCCTGGTGCCCGATGCCGGCCACACCGGGACCGAGCCGGGCATCGCCGACGCCATGGTGCGGGCCACGGATCTTTACGCCACGGCCGCAGCGGGCTGAGCCTTTGCCCAAGGCCCGGGCAGTTGCACAGGGCTTGGGCAGTTCCTGTCGGCCGGTGGTTGACAAGGGCGCATGAAAGTTGCCCACTCGATCAAGGATTGAACCGGGACTCAGCCAACGGGGCCGGTGCCTGAAATATACGTAAACAAAAACAGGGAGTTACACATGACCTTTCTTCCCTTCGCCCGCAACGTCGGCGCAGCGACGCTTGCCGCCCTTCTGTTGGGAACCGCGCCGTCGGCCCTTATGGCCGCAACCCCGGCCGATACACTCGTGATTGCTGCCGCAATTGACGACATTGTCTCGCTGGACCCTGCGGAAGCTTACGAATTTTCCGGCCTTGATGTTGTGAACAACACCTATGACGGGCTGGTCGAGATCAATCCCGCGACGCTGGCGCTGGAGCCGGGTCTGGCGGCAAGCTGGTCGGTGGCCGATGACGGCGTGACCTATACGTTCAAGATGAAGCCCGGGGTGACCTTTTCGTCCGGCAACCCGGTCACGGCGGAAGCGGCGGCCTATTCGCTGCAGCGCGCCGTCAAGGTCAACAAGACCCCGGCCTTCATCCTCAACCAGTTCGGCTGGTCGGCGGACAACGTCGATACCATGATCACCGGCACAGGCGACACGCTGACCATCAAGGTGTCGAAGCCCTTCGCGCCGACGTTCCTGTACAACTGCCTGACGGCGGGCGTGGCCTCGATCGTCGATGCCGAGACCGTCAAGCAGCATGACGTCAATGGCGACATGGGCAACGAATGGCTGAAGAACAATTCCGCCGGCACCGGGGCTTATACGCTGAAGTCCTACAAGCCGAAGGAAGGCATCATTCTTGAGGCGCGTGCCGGGTATTGGCGCGGCGATGCCAAGATCAAGAACGTCTTCATCCAGCACATCCCGGAAGCTGCGACCGAGCGTCTGCAGCTGGAAAAGGGCGATGTGGACGTGGCGCGCGCGCTGACGCCCACCGATGTCGCCGGTCTGGCGGACAACAAGGATGTGGCGATCCAGAATGACGTGGGCGGTCAGGTCTATTATCTGGCCTTCAACCAGAAGAACGAGAATTACAAGAACGCCAAGTTCCTCGACGCGATGCGTTGGGCGATTGACTATCAGGGCATGGCCGACACCATCATGAAGGGCGCCGTGATCCCGCACCAAAGCTTCCTGCCGCAGGGCTATCTGGGGGCGCTGGACGATCTGCCCTACAAGCTGGACCTCGACAAGGCCAAGGCGCTGCTGGCGGAATCGGGCATCAAGGACCCCAAGATCACGCTGGAAGTCCGCAACGCCGCCGACCGCATGGATGTGGCGCAGTCGATCCAGAACACCTTCGGCCAGATTGGCATCACGGTGGAGCTGAAGGTTGGCGAGGGGGCCGAACAGCTGAAGGACTACCGCGCCCGTCTGCACGACGCGACGCTGCAGACCTGGGGCCCGGACTATCCCGACCCGAACACCAACTCCTCGACCTTCGCGGAAAACCCCGACAATTCGGACGCGGCCAAGGCCACCGGCTATCTGGCCTGGCGCAACTCGTATGATCCGGGCGCTTTGACGGCGGCCAGCCAAGCGGCGGTGATGGAGCGCGATCCCGACAAGCGCAAGGCCGACAACGAGGCGATCGAGAAGACCCACCGCGAGACCTCGCCCTTCATCCTGATGTTCCAGCAAGCCCGTCAGACCGGCATCCGCGCGACCGTCAAGGACTTCTACACCGGTGGCGCGGTTGACGCCGCGGCCTACTGGCTGGCCACCAAGTAAGGACCCGCGCGCGCCGCAGCCCGTGCGGCGCGCGCCCCCCCCCATGGCCGAACTGTCAGACGCCCCCGTCCACGCCCCTGCCGCGATCCGCTTTGTCAAGCAGACCGCGAGCACGTTGTTTTCGCTGCTGATCACCTTCATCGGCCTGTTGGCCGTGACCTTCGTCATCGCCCGCGTGGTGCCGATTGATCCGGTCATGTCGATCTTGGGCGAAAGGGCCACGGCCGAGCAGATCGCCGCGCTGCACGCCAAGCTGGGGCTGGATGATCCGATGTGGATGCAGTTCCTGATCTATGTGAACGATGTCTTTCACGGCGATCTGGGCACCTCGATCCACACCCGTGATCCGGTGCTGACCGAGATTGGCCGCTATTTCCCCGCCACGCTGGAGCTGTCCACGCTGGGCATCCTGATCGGCATCGTGATCGGCATTCCGGCGGGCGTGCTGGGGGCGACCAAGCCCGGATCGTGGCGCGACCAGATCGTGCGGCTGATCGGGCTGATGGGCTATTCGATGCCGGTGTTCTGGCTGGGCCTGATGGGGCTTTTGCTGTTTTACGGCCATCTGGGCTGGGTTGGCGGACCGGGGCGGCTCGATTCCGCCTATGACATGATGTACGACATGCAGGTGCCGACGGTCACCCACATGATCCTGATCGACACCGCGCTGGCGGGGGCGTGGGACATGTTCTGGAACGCGGTGTCCCATATCATCCTGCCCGCCTCGATCCTGGGCTATCTGTCGATGGCCTATATCAGCCGCATGACCCGGTCTTTCATGATGAACGAGCTGGGGCAGGAATATATCACCACCGCCCGCGTCAAGGGCATGCCGGAACGCCGCGTGGTCTGGGTGCATGCGATGCGCAATGTGGCGGTGCCGCTGATCACCGTGATCGCGCTGTCTTATGCCAGTCTGCTGGAGGGCGCGGTGCTGACCGAGACGATCTTCGCCTGGCCCGGGCTTGGCCGCTACATCACCGACGCGCTGATGGTCGCCGACATGCCTGCCGTTCTGGGCGGCACGATCGTTGTCGGTGCGGTTTATATCGGCATCAACATGTTTTCCGACTTCCTGTACCGCCTTGCAGATCCGAGGGCGCGATGACGACGCTGAACGCCTGGCTGATGGACCCCAACCCCAAGTCGCGCCTGCAATCGCGGGCGGCGCAGACTTGGCTGTCGTGGCTGCGCTTTCGCCGCAACCCCTTGGCGATGATCGGGCTGATCATCTCGCTGGCGCTGATCTTCCTGTCGATCTTTGCGCCGCTGCTGGCGCCCTATGACCCGATCACCCAGACCCTGTCGATCCGCCTTCAGCCGCCCCTGACCCCCGGCCACTGGATGGGCACAGACGATTTCGGGCGCGACATCTGGAGCCGTATCCTGTTCGGGTCGCGCATCACGCTGTACATCGTGCTTCTGGTGATCCTGACGGCGCCGGTTGTCGGGCTGATCATCGGCACGGTGGCGGGCTTCTTTGGCGGCTGGGTCGATGCGGTGCTGATGCGGATCACCGACATCTTTCTGGCCTTTCCCAAGCTGATCCTGGCGCTGGCGCTGGTGGCCGTGCTGGGGCCGGGCATGGTCAACGCGGTGCTGGCCATCGCGCTGACAAGCTGGCCGCCCTATGCCCGGGTGTCGCGGGCCGAGACGCTGACCGTGCGCAACTCTGACTACATTGCCGCCACCCGCCTGCAGGGCGCGTCTGCGCTGCGGCTGATCTGGGGGCATGTCATGCCGATGTGCCTGCCCTCTGTCATCATCCGGGTGACGCTGGACATGGCGGGGGTGATCCTGACGGCGGCGGGGCTGGGTTTTCTGGGTCTGGGCGTGCAGCCGCCGCTGCCCGAATGGGGCCTGATGATCTCGGCCGGACGCAAGTTCCTGTTTGAACAATGGTGGGTCGCCACCATGCCGGGGCTGGCGATCTTCATCGTCTCTTTGGGCTTCAACCTTCTGGGCGACGGGCTGCGCGATGTGCTGGACCCGCGGAGTGCCGGCAAATGACCCTTCTGTCGGTGAAGAACCTGCGCGTGACCTTCGATACCGAGACCGGGCCGGTGGAAGCGGTGCGCGGCGTGTCGTTTGATCTGAACCGCGAGCGGCTGGGCATCGTGGGGGAGTCGGGTTCTGGCAAGACGATGACCGGGCGGGCCGTGCTGCGCCTGATCCGCAAGCCGGGCCGGATCGCGGCGGATGCGATGACCTTTGACGGGCAGGACCTGATGGCGGCCAGCGAGCCGCAATTGCGCGCGCTGCGCGGGCGCCGGATCGCCATGGTGATGCAGGACCCGAAATTCTCGCTCAACCCGGTGATGAAAGTGGGCGCCCAGCTGATGGAAGGCTTGCGCCAGCGCGACCACGCCTCGCGGTCCGAAGCCCGCACCAAGGCGCTGGCCGCCCTGGCTGCCGTGCAGATCCGCGACCCCGAGCGCGTGATGGAGGCCTATCCGCATGAGCTGTCCGGCGGCATGGGCCAGCGCGTGATGATCGCCATGATGCTGATCCCCGACCCTGACCTGCTGATCGCCGATGAGCCGACCTCGGCGCTGGATGTCACGGTGCAGGCCGAGGTGCTGTCGATCCTGGACAATCTGGTGAAGACCCGCGGCATGGGTCTGATCTTCATCAGCCACGACCTGCGGCTGGTGGCGCGCTTTTGTGATCGGGTGCTGGTGATGTACAAGGGCAAGATCGTCGAGGAACTGGCGGCCAAAGACCTGCTGCACGCCAAACACCCCTACACGCAGGGCCTGCTGAACTGCCTGCCGCGCATCGGTGGCACCCGGGGGCCTTTGCCGGCGCTGGACCGCAACGCCGACTGGGCGCGCTGACATGGCCCTGATCGAGATTGAAAACCTGTCCGTCACCTTTCACACCGCCGGCCGCCATGTCCGCGCGGTGGAGAATGTCTCGCTGAAGGTGGAGGCGCAGCAAAGCTTCGGCCTTGTGGGGGAGTCGGGGTCCGGCAAGTCCACCATCCTGCGCGCCATCTGCGGCATGGCGCCCATCACCGGCGGCACGATCCGCATCGACGGCAAGCCGCTGGCCCACCCGCGCGGGGCGGGTTTTGCGCGTCAGGTGCAGATGGTGTTTCAGGACCCCTATGCCTCGCTGCACCCGCGCCACACCATCGACCGCGTGCTGAGCGAGCCGCTGGCCATCCACGGCCAGAAGGGCACTGACGCCAAGATCGAGCAGGCGCTGATCGACGTGGGCCTGCCCCCCGCCTTCCGCTTCCGCTATCCCCACCAGCTGTCGGGCGGCCAGCGCCAGCGCGTGGCCATCGCCCGCGCCCTGATGCTGCAACCGCGGATCCTGCTGCTGGACGAGCCGACCTCGGCGCTGGACGCCTCGGTTCAGGCCGAGACGTTGAACCTTTTGTCGCGGCTGCGGGTGGAACGCGGGCTGACCTTCCTGATGGTGTCCCACGACCTTGCGGTGATCGACCACATGTGCGACCGCATCCTGGTCATGCAGCATGGCAAAGCGGTCGAGGAACTGTCGCGTGAGGCGCTGGCCTCCGCCGCCATGACCACGCCTTATGCCCGCGCCCTGTTCGTAGCCTCTGCCGACCGCATGCTGGAAGGTTAGACGATGCCCGCCGCCCTTTTCATTTGTTCCCAAATATCCCACGGGGGTGCGGGGGTGTGAAACCCCCGCGTGCCACCGCCAGCCAGAGGCCCCACATGTTCCCCACGTTCGACGGCCACAACGACATCCTTTTGCGCCTGTACAATGCCCCGCAGCACCGCGAGGCGATCTGGCTGACCGGCGAGGGCAAGGGCCACCTTGACCTGCCCCGCATGCAGAAGGGTGGCTTTGTCGGCGGTTTCTTCGCCATCTATATCCCCTCGCCGCACGAGGATGACGGCATCGACTTCCAGCAGCTGATGGAAAACCCGCCGTTCCGCCTGCCACTGCCGAAGCTGATCCCGGCGTCGGATGCGCTGCCGACCGCCTGGGCGATGGCCAACCACATGCTGTGGATGGAGCGCGCCTCGGAGGGCCGCTTCCAGCTGGTCACCAGTGCCGCGCAAATCCGCGCCAACATGGCCAAGGGCGTCATCTCCGGCATCCTGCACATGGAGGGCGCCGAGGCGATCGGCCCGGACCTTGACGCGCTTTACGCCTTCCACGCGCTTGGATTGCGCTCGCTCGGCCCGGTCTGGAGCCGGCCGACCATCTTCGGCCACGGCGTCCCCTTCGCCTACCCCGCCTCCCCCGACACCGGCGACGGGTTGACCGAGGCCGGCAAGCGGCTGATCAAGGCCTGCAACGAATTGGGCGTGATGATCGACCTCAGCCACATCAACGAGAAGGGCTTCAACGACATAGCCGCCCTGTCGACCGCGCCTTTGGTCGCCACCCACTCCAACGCCCACGCCCTGACGCAATCCTCGCGCAACCTGACCGACCGCCAGCTTGCCGTGATCAAGGAGTCGCAGGGCATGGTCGGCCTGAACTTCGCCACCTCCTTCCTGCGCCGCGACGGAAAACAATCCGCCGACATGGGCTGGGAAGACACCCTCGCCCACCTCGACCACCTGATCGAGCACCTCGGCGAAGATCACGTGGGACTGGGCAGCGACTTCGACGGCGCCACCATCCCCAAAGGCATCGGAGACGTCACCGGCCTGCCCAACCTGCAACAAGCCATGCTCGACCACCAATACGGCGAAGCGCTGGTGAAGAAACTGACCTCGGAAAACTGGCTGGGGCTGCTGGAGAGGACCTGGGGCGAGTGACATAGGATAGGTTGCATGAGCCTTTTGCGTGAGATCCAAGCTTCACTAATGGAACAGGATCAGGATATTGGCCCGATTCTTTTGAAACTGCGTTTTCTCGCATCACGCTTGGGCAGCGTTCCTCTCGCCGAGTGGGTTCGGTTCGAGTCGGAGGGCTATCCGAATGATGTAACACTCCCCGATTATCGGATATTGGGAGTCACCTACAAAGTTGATACCAGCGGATACGCGGGCTCCGGTATGCGTAACGCACCTGTTCCAAACGCTTTAATAAAGAAGTTTGCCGGTGAAAAATGGTCAAACTATGAATGCCGACAAAGCGTCGCGTCTATTGATAGCTTGGTTTCTGGCGCGAAAACCGAGGGTAGCCTAAGTATAAATGCATCGAATTTGATGCTTGCGTTGCAGGGCAAAATCTATCCGAACGACACAATCATCGCAGTTACCGGATCACTTTCAGTCGGCGCTTTGGTAGAGATACAAAGTGCGGTGCGATCACGAGTCTTGGAGTTAACCATAGAAATCGAGAAAGAGACACCAATTGCATCAGATATCGTTCTTGGCCCAGTGAGGGTTAGTGTTGGATCGGAGGAACAGCAGAAGGTTTCCCAAATTACCAATCAAGTTATTCACGGAAATTATACTGCGATCTCAAATTCAGGTGTAATCTCAGGCCTCATGCTATCCATTGGCCGCGGTGAATCAGATTCAGTTGTTACCGCGCTTGTCGAAAAGGGAGTTACGAAAAAAGAAGCAGAGGAGTTTGCTCAAATATTAGCCAGCGAGACCCCAGAGAGCACAGAGGAACCTTTCGGCGCAAAAGCTAAAATATGGATTGCAGAAAAGGCAGGAAAGATGGCGAGCGGAGTTTGGAATCTTGGCATTTCTGTCGGAACCAAAGTTCTTACCGAAGCTGCATTGAAGTACTATGGCTTGAAGTAAAGCTTTCCCACCTCCACCCTCAATTCATCGGCGCCCCGCCCTCCGCCTTCCGCTTCGCCACATACTCCGCCAAAGCCTCCGCCACCGCCACATCCAGCTTCGGCTCCTCATACCCGGCCAGCAGTTCCTTCCAAAGCCGGTTGGCGCGGCGTGGGGCCTCCTCGGCGCCCTTCTCCAGCCACGTCGGATAGTTGTCCCAGTTCGACAGCATCGGCGCGTGGAAGGCCGTCTCGTAACTCCCCATGGTCTGCGCGGTGCCGAAGAAGTGGCCGCCCGGCCCGGCCTCGGCAATCGCCTCCAAACCAAGGGCGGCGGCGTCGGTGGCCAAGGGTTCCATCCAGGCCTGCATCATTTGCAGCATCTCGGCGTCGAGGATCAGCTTTTCGTAGCTGGCCGTCAGCCCGCCATGCATCCAGCCCGCCGCGTGTTCGATCAGGTGGACGCCGCCGGTGATCGCCCCCCAGAGCGCCATCTGGGACTCATAAGCCGCCTGCGCGTCCACCGCATTGGCCGCCGTCACGTTCGACGACCGGAACGGCACCCCGATATGCCGCGCCAGTTGACCTGAGGCTTGCGCGGCCTTGGCATATTCCGGCGTGCCGAAGGCGGGCGCGCCCGAGCGCATGTCGACGTTGGAGGTGAAGCCGCCATACATCACCGGCACGCCCTTCTTCACGATCTGGGTCAGGCAGATCCCCGCCATCGCCTCGGCATGTTGCAGGACCAGCGCGCCGGCGATACTGACGGGCGCCATCGCTCCGGCCAAGGTGAACGGCGTGATCACGTTGACCTGTCCGTGGCGGGCCATGGCAATCAGCCCCTCGGCCATCGGGATGTCCAGTTGCAGCGGCGAGTTGGTGTTGATGATGCCCAGCAGGCTGACCGGCAGGCTGTCCGGCGTGCAGCCGAACATGATCGCGGCCATCTCGATCCCGTCCATCGTGCGCGCCAGCCCAAGGGTCTGGGTCTGCCAGCTTTTGTCAAGCAAGGTGATCTGCGCCAGATAGATGTCGAGATGCCGTGTGTTGGCGGGCAGATCCATCGGCTCGAACGGGCCGCCGCCCTCTTGCTGAACGACGTTGAGGGATTGGATCAGCTTGAGGTATTCGCACATCTCGGCATGGGTGCCGTCGCGACGGCCGCGGTCGATGTCCATCACATAGGCCGGCCCGCCGACCGAGGCGAAGACCATGTCCCGCCCACCAAAGCGCAGCGATTTGGCCGGATTGCGCGCGGCCAGCGTGAAGGTCCGCGGGACCGAGGCCAGCAGGTCCGCCACCAAGGCGGGGTCAAGGCGGACCATCTCGGCGGCAATCTGGGCCCCGGCGCGGGCAAAAAGGGCCCGCGCTTCGGCGGAAAGCACCTTCAACCCGGTCCGCGCCAGCAGGGTCAAAGCCGCCTGATGGATCGCCTCGACCTGATCGGCCGAGATCACCTCCAGCGGGGCATAGGTCAGCGGCACCTGACCGAAGGGGCGCTGCGGGATGCCGCCGCGGGCGCGCGGGCGTCTCATTGCACACCCCGATGTGGCGGCATCTCGCGCCGCAGGGGCTGCGGTGGCTCGCCCAGTTCGCGCGCATGGCTGTGGGCCGAATAGATCGCATCGGCCATCGAAGAGGGCATCAGGCAATCCCCGACCCGCGCCAGTGAGGCGACTTTGCCCGCCAGTTCAGAATAAAGCCCATCCGCCGGCAGCCGCCCGGTGGCCAGGATCAGGGTTGCGCAGGGCCGTGCCGCCAGCGCGCGCCCGGTATAGGCGCATTGGGTCTGCAGCCCCTGATCGGTCAGCCCGACCGCCAGCCTGGCAAACTCCAGCCGCACCCCGGCCTCGATCAGACGGGCCTGCACGAAGCCCTGTTCGTCGGTGTAGACCGTCCAGGCCGAGGCGAGGTTCTGCGGCGTCACATAGGTGACGTCATGGCCTGCCAAAGCCAGCTTCTCGGCCAGGGCGCCGGCCATGAAGTAATGCTCGTCATCATAGATCACCACCGGGCCGTTGATCGCGGCCCCGGCGAAGACATCATCGGGGGTCAGCGCGCCGGGGAAAGCCTGCGGCGTCATGCCGATCACCCCAACCCCGTCGCGCCGCCAATGCGCGCCCGTTGCCAGGACCACATGATCGGCGTCAAAGCCCAGCACATCCCCAGCCGTCAGGCGGCTTTCCGGGTACAGCGTCACATTGGGCAGCTTGGCCAACATGGTCAGCCGCCAATCCCGGACCCGACCCCAGGTCGCCAACCCCGGCAAGGTGCTTTCCCGGTTGATCCGGCCCCCCGGCGCGCGTTCGGCAAAGGCCACCGCGACCTCAAGCCCGCGCCGCCCCAGACTCAGCGCCGCCTCCAGCCCCGCAGGCCCGGCCCCCACCACCAGAACCTTGCCGCCGGGATGGGGGGGAATCCGTTCGGGATGCCACCCCTTGCGCCACTCTTCCCCCATCGTCGGGTTCTGGGTGCAGCGCAGGGGCACGCCTTCGTTGTTGGCCGCCCGGCAGATGTTGCAGCCGATGCATTCACGGATCTCATCCGCGCGGCCCTCGCGGATTTTCGTGGGCAGGAAGGGGTCGGCAATCGAGGGCCGCGCCGCGCCGATGAAATCCTGCACCCCGCGCCGGATCTGGCTGACCATCCGGTCCGGCGAGGTGAAGCGCCCGACGGACACCACGGGCTTGCCGGTCAAGCCCTTGACGAACTTGACATAGTCTTCCTGGAACCCCTCGGCCGAGAACCGGGCCGACTTCGAGTCATTGCCCAGGGCCCCTGCCAAATTCACATCCCACAGGTCCGGCAGATCGGCGAGCAGGGCCACAACCTCGCGCCCCTCTCCGTCCGAGGTGATCCCCTCCGGCCCGTGCAATTCATCCACCGCCAGCCGCAAGGCCACGGCGCAGGTATCGCCGACCGCCTCTCGGGTTTCCTCGATCATCTCGCGCAGCAGGCGCACCCGGTTTTCCAGACTGCCGCCATAGGCGTCCGAGCGCTGGTTGGTCCGCCGCGACAGGAACTGGAACGGCAGGTAATCGTGGCCGGCATAGACATAGACAATGTCGAACCCGGCCCGCTTGGCCCTGACCGCCGCCTCGCGCTGCCAGCGGCGGAAGTCGCGAATGTCCGACAGGTCCATCGCCCGCGAGGTGGTGGGCAAATGATACATCGCAGGCTGTGCCATCGGCGCCATCGAGGGCAGGCGGGTCATCCGGTTGGCCGCGTGCCCGCCGCCATGCCACAGCTCCACCCCGGCCAGCGCGCCATGGCGATGGATGGCGTCGGCGGTGGCGGCGAGGGGCGCCACATCCTCCTCGCCCCACAGGGTCAGAAAGGCATAGGGGCTGTCGTCCGAGGACGGATGGACCGAGCAATATTCGGTACATACCACCCCCCAGCCGCCCTCGGCCTTCACCCCGCGCAGCGCCGCCCCGGCCTGCGGGCGCTGCCAGCCAAACCCCGTCGCATGCGGCGTCTGATAGAACCGGTTCGGCGCGGTGACCGGGCCGATTTTCACCGGCTCGAACAGAATGGCATGAGTGGGGTCCATCGGCGCCTCCCGCAAGCAGGCCCAGCGCCTGTTATACAAATGTTCAACAAACCGAGGCACCTGTCAAGCGTCCGGTAGGGTGGGGTTCAACCCCACCCTACGGGCACAGCCCGCACCGCTTGATCCCAGGCGAGGCGGTCCGACCGGCCTTGGCGCAGACTGCTGTGGCGGCGCCCCCCCCACCGCCTTTGGCCACCGTCGCAAAGGCCACGCACCGGGCACACCCCGGGTCGGGCCGCAACCGCAATTTCCCACACAGGGCCACGGCCTGTGCGATTCGTCCGAAATCCCCAACGCTGCCCCATCTTCCCGGGCGCAGGGACGGAAGCAGGCGGCCGGCAAGACTGGCGTTCCTGCCCCAAGCTCCCGCGTTAACCCAGCGTTCTCAACCCCTTGGCGCGCTATGGCCCAACCGCCAGACCCGTTGCATCCCCCCCCCTGCCATGCCACTCTCGGACGCGGAGGGCCCCATGTCCAAAATCATCATCTCCTGCGCCATCACCGGTTCGATCCACGTTCCCAGCCAGTCGCCGCATCTGCCCTACACGGCTGAGCAGATTGCCGGGTCCGCGATCGGTGCTGCCAAGGCCGGGGCCGCCATCCTGCATCTGCACGCCCGCCACCCGCAGACCGGCCGCCCCTCTGCCGACCCAACCCATTGGGCGGGCTTCCTGCCTGCCATCAAGATGTCGACGGACGCCGTCATCAACATGACCACCGGCGGGTCGGCCACCATGACGCTGGAGCAGCGCCTTGCCGCCCCCAAGGCGAATGCGCCAGAGATGTGCAGCCTCAACATGGGGTCAATGAACTTCGCGCTGTACCCGATGCTGGCCCGCATCAAGACCTTCCGGCACGACTGGGAAAAGCCGTTCCTGGAGGCCTCTGACGATGTGGTGTTCAAGAACACCCCGCGCGACATTGCCCATGTCCTGTCGGAAATGGGAGCGGAACGCGGCGCAAGGTTTGAGTTTGAATGCTATGATATCAGTCACTTGACCATGCTGAAGCACTTTGTCGACCGCGGTCTGATCCAGGCCCCGCTGTTCATCCAGTTCGTCTTCGGCGTCCTTGGCGGCATGCCGGCAGAGCCTGAAATCCTGACCCTTCTCAAGCGCACGGCCGACCGCCTGTTTGGCGACAGCTACCAGTTTTCCGTCCTCGCCGCCGGTCGCGCCCAGATCCCGATGGCCACGATGGCGGCGGCGATGGGTGGCCATGTCCGCGTTGGGCTTGAGGACAATCTGTATATTTCCCAAGGTGTTCTGGCGGAAAGCAACGCCCAGCAGGTCACCTTGATCCGCGAGATCGTCGAGCGTCTGGGCCGCAGCATCGCCACGCCAGACGAGGCGCGGGCGATCTTGCACCTCAAGGGCCGCGACAAGGTGGCCTTTTGAACGCCACAGCTGCCATAAAGCCGGTCAGTGCGGCTGACCTGCCCGCCCTGCGTGCCATGTTGCAAGCCCTGTCCGACCATGACGGCGGCACCTATGAGGTGGGTGCCACGGCGGCCCTGTCGCAGGCGCTGTTCGCCCCGCGCCCCCTGCTTTGGGGCCTGATCGCGCCGCAAGGCATGGTGCTGTATTATCCCGACTTCTCAACCCATAGGGGACAGCCCGGCGTCTACATTCAGGACATCTACGTGGCACCCGAGGCGCGCGGCACCGGCCTCGCCCGCGCTCTCTTGGCCGAGGTGATGCGGCAGCAAACCTGGAACGCCCGGTTCATCACCCTCGGCGTCAGCCCCGACAATGCCGCCGCCACCCGCTTCTACGCCAAGACCGGCTTTCTCAAACGCGGCTACGAGATGATGATCCTTGACGGCAAAGCTTTGGATTCCTTGACATGATCACGCTTTACCATCCGGGCCAACGCGCCCATGATCCGAAGTTCTTCCTCTCGTCGGGCGCGCCCAAACCCTGCCCCGAGCAGCCAAGCCGCATTGACGCCCTGCTGTCGGGTGTGCAGTCTCTGGGCCTGCCGGTCCAGACCCCGGCGGATCATGGCATGGATGCCATCGCCGCCGTCCACCCGGCGCGCTACCTGACCTTCCTGCAGACGATCCACGCGCGCTGGCAGAACATCCCCGGCGCCTCGGCCGAGGTGATCCCCAACATCCACCCCGCCAACCGCAGCGATGGCTACCCGCTGTCGGCGGTGGGTCAGGCCGGCTATCACATGACCGACACCTCCTGTCCGATTTCGGCCGAGACCTGGGGGGCCGCCTATGCCTCTGCCCAGTCGGCCATCGCCGGCAGTGCGTTGATCCTGCAGGGACATCGCAGCGCTTATGCACTTTGCCGCCCCCCTGGTCACCACGCCTTTGCCGAACTGGCGGGCGGCTTTTGCTACCTCAACAACACCGCCATCGCGGCCCAGCAACTGACCCTATCGGGGCGCAAGGTCGCCATCCTGGACGTTGACCTGCACCATGGCAACGGCACACAAGGCATCTTCTACGACCGGCCCGATGTGCTGACCGTCTCGCTGCACGCCCATCCGGAGCGCTACTATCCCTTCTTCTGGGGCTATCCTGCCGAACGCGGCGAGGGCGCGGGAGAGGGGGCCAATCTCAACCTCTGCCTGCCGCGCGGCAGCGCCGACGCCGCTTTCCTGCAGTCCCTGCACCAGGGTCTGGAGGCGATCACCCTTTGGGGCGCTGACACGCTCGTCCTCGCCCTCGGCCTCGACGCCTTCGCGGGCGACCCCTTTGCGGGCCTCGCCGTCACCACGCCGGGCTTCGCCCAGATCGGGTGCCAGATCGCCGCCCTTGGCCTGCCCACCCTCATCGTCCAGGAGGGCGGCTATCTTTGCCCCGAACTGGGCCAGAACCTCGCCGCCGTGCTGAAAGCCTTCCTCTGACCCCTTTCACATTTGGGCAAATATCCCGGGGTCCGGGGCAGCGCCCCGGGGCCAGCCAAAGCCCGCATCGCCTGAAAGTATGCCCTTGCCCAGACACGCTCCCCTCATCGGCATTGCCCTGATGCTCGCCGCCATGGCCGTGCTGCCCTGCATCGACGTGATCGCCAAGGTCATGGGGCGGGCGGGGATGCCTGTCTTGCAGATCGTCTGGGCGCGGCTGACCTTCGGCGCGCTGCTGACCCTGCCCTTTGCGGCGCGCCACACGGGCGCGCGCGGGCTGATCCCGCAGACCCCGGGCATCCACACCCTGCGGGCCTGCCTGCTGATGGCCTCGACCTTCTTCTTCTTTTCCGCGCTGAAGTCCTTGCCCATCGCCGATGCGCTGGCGATCTTCTTCGTGCAGCCCCTTGTCCTGACAGCGCTGTCGCCGCTGATCCTGAATGAGACCGTTGGCCCCCGCCGATGGGCCGCGGTCTGCGTCGGGTTCCTGGGCACGCTGATCATCATCCGCCCCGGCCTGACGGCGCTCAACCCCGGCAGCGTGCTGGCGCTGGCCTCAGGCACCAGTCTGGCGCTGTATTTCCTGCTGACACGCCGCATCACCGGGCGCACCAAGGCAATCGTCACCACCTTCCACACCAATGCCATCGGCGCGGTCATCGCCTCCGGTCTTGTGGCCCTGGTCTGGAAGACCCCGACGCCGGTGGAGTGGCTGCAGTTCCTCTCGCTCGCCGCCATTGCCAACATCGGCCATTATTGCATCGTGCGCGCCTATGACCATGCCGAGGCATCGCTGCTGGCGCCCTTGGCCTATACCGAGATGGTGACCTCGACCCTCCTCGGCCTGATCTTCTTCGGAGACTTCCCGGACCGCTGGACCTTCCTCGGCGTCGCCATCCTGATCGCCTGCGCGGTCTACATCTCGCTCCATGAACACCGCAAGTCGGCGTAGGGTGGGGTTATAACCCCACCCTACTGGCCCCAGACGCCGCGCAAGATCCGCCGGGTGACCCGTTCCACCACCGCATCGCCCTTGATCAATCCCGCGACCCATTCGCAGGATCCGGCGTTGTAGACCGCCCCCTTGCCGCGTCGATATTCCACCATGCAGCCATTGCCGCGGCTGGCGCGGCCGAGGGTTTCGGCATTGACCGCGCCATAGACCACCATGGCCACCTCCTCCGCATCCAGCCGCCCGATGAAGCTGTCGGCATCCTGCGGACCGGTCGAATGGGCCAAGGTGGTGGCCGGAGACAGGCCGATGATGGTCAGCGCCCCGTCCAGCCCCACACCCTCGACCGCGAAGGGCAGGCCGTGGGTCATGGTGTAGTCGATGCCATCCACCTCGTACCCGAAGATCTTCGCCTCTGCCCCCAGCACGTCGCCATAGCCAAGCCCGCTGTCCTTGACCGACCAATGCTCGGGCCGGTAAATCGCGAAGCCGCCCGCGCCATGTGCGGCGCAGCGGCTCCACCCGGCATAGACGCCCATCGAACCGGTGAGGCCCATGGTCGCCACCGCCGGGCGCTTCACCTGCGGGTGGTCCCAATAGCTGGTCAGGCGCCTGGGCTCGGGGGTCGGGTCCCGCTGCGGGGCGGCGTATTTGTAGCAGGTCTGCACCGAAAGATCGGCGGAAAGCCTGGTTTGCCAGAAGAAATTCCCGGCGAACCGCGCCAGTTCGCCGCCCCGGTCAATCCATGCCTCCAGATGGTCGCGCATCTCCCATGTCCAGTATTCGTCATGGCCGACGATCACGGCACGGGTGTAGCCGTCCAGCAGGGCGGGGTTGCCATGCAGGTCGTGCTGTGTCGCATAGGACAGCGCGATCCCCTGCGCCTCGGCCCACAGGGCGAAGGGGCGTTCGAAGGCCCCCCAGCCCGAGGAGGCGTATTTCTTCGAAATCCCCTTGGCGCGGGCGTAGTCCATATGCGGATAGCGCGGCTTGGACAGCAGCGGCGAGGCATGCGGGATGCGCGGCGCATCCTCGGGCCAGCGGACAAAGCCTTTGGCCCAGGGCCTGTGGATGCTGACCTCTGGCGCGAACTCGGCGCGGTGCGGGCCGGTGATGCCTTGATAGTGGTTCGACCCGCCCCAGTCGTTGTAAGCGCACCATGTGCCGGTGGCGAGGATCATCAGCAGGCCTTCGGGTTGGGCCGCTTTCAGCACGAACATATGTTCCGACTGATGCCCGGCCACGGTCAGCCGCACGACATAAACGCCAGAGCGCCATGCGGCGGGAATCGTCAGCCGATACCGCTCGGGCCAGCCGCAGCCCTTGACCGAGCAATCCTCTGGCGTCGTCTCAAAACGAAGCGCAACCCTTGTATCGACCAGCTTTTCCGGGCTTAGCCCGTCGCGTAATATCTCCAGCCGCGCCGTGGGTGACGAGGACATGGCGTGCAGCACCAACTCATCCCCCGGCGCGTAGCTGAGCCGATCCGTATAGCCCCAGACCTGCGCTCGGGCGGGGTCAGGGCTGGCTGCCTCGTAATAATGCCCCGTCACCGCATCGCCATCGTCATAGGGGCCGGCGACAAAGAAATCCTTCAGGCGCATCGCATTCCCTCGGCAAAGGCGCGGTCCAGAAAGCGGGCGGCGCGGATCAGGTAGGTTTCGACATTGGTGCGGCGGAAGATGCCATGACCCTCGTTGTCAAAGAGCATCACCTCATGGGCAATGCCGGCCGCTGTCAACTCGGCCACGGCGACATGGGTGTTCTGCGGCCCGACATTGCTGTCGGCCAGACCGTGGACGATCATGACATGGCCCCTGATATCCTTGATGAAATTGCCCGGACTGGCATTGGCGTATTTCTGCGGCACCTCATCGGGGGTCCCGCCCATCATCTCTTCGGAATAGGCTTTGAGGTGGGGCTGGTCGGTCTCGTTGTAGTCGATGTCAAGCTTGTACATGCCGCACATGGGGATCGCTGCCGTCACCAGATCGGGGAAGCGGGTGATGGCGAACCAGCTGGAAAACCCGCCGTAGGAATTGCCCATCACCGCGACCTTGCGCGGCGCAAAGCCGTGATGAATCGCGGCTTCAAGACCGGCGCGGATGTCGGATTGTTCTCTGCCGCCCCAGCCATCGGTCTTGACCGCCTCGCGCCAAGCATAGCCGAAGCCGGTGGACCCGCGATAGTTCGGATCAAGCACGGTGTAGCCCAACTGGACAAAGAACCCGATCCGCGGGTTGACCCAGTCTTCGGAATGCCAGGTCGGGCCGCCGTGGACATAGGCGATGATGCCTTTGGACGGGCCTTCGGGTTCATAAAGCCAGCCCTGCACCTTTTTGCCATCCACCGCGTCCCACCAGAACGCGCGCGGCGCGCGGTGGCGGCGGGTCGAGGGCTGGGCCGGGATCAGCCTGCGGCAGGTGCCATCCGGCGCGACCTTGACCAGACCATGCGGGGCAGAGGCGTCATAAGCCTCGGCCAGCCAACCGCCGTCGGGCAGGGCGGCGTGCGGCAGCAGGCTGCGGCGACCGGACAGGTTGGGCAGGGGCCGCTGACCCGAGGCATCGAAAACCACCGCCCCGGTGTGGCTGTCGTGATGGGTGATGCAGGCGAAAAGCCCCGGCCCCACCACCACGTCATGCGGCAAAAGCTGCGGCTCGCCGCCCAGCCAGCGGGTGGTGCCTGCCGAGAGGGTGAAGATGCCCAACTCATCGCGTCCGCCGCGATCGGTCACCACCACGATGCGGTCATCGTCCAGCCATTTGCCCCGGCTGAAGTTGCGCTCTCCCAAGGCAAAGACCTCTCGCAGGCCGGAGCCGTCGGCGTTCATCACCCAGACCTGGCCCGAGCCCGCCGCCCTTTCACTGACGTTCAGAAGGATGCGCGCGCCGGAGGGCGATTGCAGCGGCGCCTGACCGTTGAACTGCGGCGTCCGGGCAAGGCACGTCCTTGCGCCGGTTGTCAAATCCTGCCGCCAGATCAGGCCCTGTCGGGTGACGGTCTGGGTTGCATAATCATAATCGGCGGCGAAGATCACCGCCTTGCCATCGCGGGTCAGTTCCCCGCCATAAACGAAATGGCTGTCCTGCTTGGGAGTCAGCAGCCGCAGCCGGTTTCCCACCCGGCGGTCCAGCAACAGCAGGTGGTCATGTTCATCGGCGTGGCGCGATTGGGCGAGGATCAGCACCTGCCCATCGGGCGACACATCGCGGATCTGGACATGGTCGGTGCCGAAGGTCAGCTGCTCGACCAATCCCGGCGCAGCGAGGGGGGCGCAGAAGGCGTCCTCCACCTCTCCGCCGCCAGAGCCGCACCAGAAGGCCCAAGCCCCGTCCCCCGAAGCATGGACGCAGGAGATTTGCGGCAGGCTGGCCCAAGCCCGGGCGAGGGGTTTCAGGTCTTCCATGACGGCACTTTCACGTGGGGGTCTTTACAAAATGGCAGGCCGCCTGACGGTCGCCAAAGTGGCGCAAGGCGGGGCGTTCGGCGTGGCACAGGGCCTGCGCCAAGGGGCAGCGGGTGGCAAAGACGCAGCCCTTGGGCGGGTTCAGGACCGAGGGCAATTCGCCGGTCAGGGCCGAGCCGCGTCGCCCTTTTTCACGCACCGGATCGGGTTCGGGCACGGCATCCATCAAGGCGCGGGAATAGGGGTGCAAGGGACCGGCGTAGAAGGCGTTGCGCGGCGCCACCTCGACCACATGGCCCAGACACATCACCATGACCTGATGGCTGATGTGGCGCACAACGGCGAGGTTGTGCGAGATGAAGACCAACGCCAGCCCCATCCGGTCCTGCAGGTCCATCAGCAGGTTGATGACCTGCGCCTGAATCGACACATCCAAGGCCGAGACCGGTTCATCACAGATCATCAGCTTCGGCCGCCCGATCAGCGCCCGCGCAATCCCCACCCTTTGCGCCTGCCCGCCCGAGATTTCATGCGGATAGCGCCGGGCGAAATCCTCTGACAGGCCAACCTCCTCCAGCGCGTGGATGGCCCTTGCCTGCCGTTCGGCCTTGGACAGGTCGGGCGCGAAGGTGGCCAAGGGGCGGGAAATGATCTTGCCCAGGGTCATCCTTGGGTCGAGGGCCGCCAAAGGGTCCTGAAAGATGATCTGCATTTCGGCCCGCTTGCGGCGCAGGTCCGCCGCCGAGAAGCTGGCCAAGTCCTGCCCCTGCCAAAGCACCTGTCCCCCGGTCGGCATCGTCAACCGCAGCAAGGCCCGGCCCAGCGTAGACTTGCCGCACCCACTTTCCCCCACGATGCCCAGCGTCTGTCCCGGTTCCAGCGTCAGGTTCACGCCATGCACGATGGGCAGGATGCGCGCCGGCGCAAACAGCGTGGCCCCGGCGATCGGGTAGCCCACATCCAGATCACGCGCCTGCAGCAGGGTCATAGCGCCTCCAGATGGCAGGCCAGCTGCCGGGAGCCGCGTGTCACCAAAACCGGCTGCGTCTCACACACCGCCTGTTTCAGGCTGCACCGCGGCGCAAAGGGGCAGCCCGGCAACATCGCCCCCCCTGATCGCGGGGTGCCGGGGATGGTGCCCAAACGCGCCTCCAACGCATCCGCCAGACGCGGCGTCGCGGCCATCAGGCCCTTGGTGTAGGGATGCCGGGGAGAGGCAAACATCTCCTCCGCCCGCCCCTCCTCCATGATCCGCCCGCCGTACAGCACGATCACCCGGTCCGCCATCCGCGCCACGACGCCCAGATCATGGGTGACAAGGATCACCGCCGTCCCAATCTCCCGCGCCAGTTCCGACATCAAATCCAGCACCTGCGCCTGAATGGTCACGTCCAAAGCCGTCGTCGGTTCATCGGCCAGCAGGATCGCGGGCCGCGCCAGCAAGGCCATGGCGATCATCACCCGCTGCCGCATCCCGCCCGAGAATTCATGCGGATAGGCCCGCGCCCGACGCTGGGCATCCGGGATGCGCACGCGGTCCAGCATGGCCACCGCCGCCTCCCACGCCTG
>NZ_CBBQHX010000021.1:0-75434 GCF_964946895.1 Stagnihabitans sp.
CTCTGACATCTTCGTCGAATACCCGCCGCAAACCCGGATCGAGGGCGAGATTCAGCAGCTTGACCCCACCCACCCTGTCACCGAACTGTGGCAAGTGATCCGCGGCGCGGCTATGGGCCGCCGCGATCCCGCCCAGATCACCCTGTTCGACAGCGTGGGCTTCGCGACCGAGGATTTCTCGGCCCTGCGCTATGTCCGCGATCAACTGCTGCGGACCGGGCAGTTTGACACCCTGGACCTGCTGGCAGATCCCGATGACCCGCGCGATCTTTTCGGCATGCTGATGCGCGCCAAGGTGGATGCGCCGCACTGACCGAACCTGGCCCGCGCCACCCCGTGCAAGTCCCTGTCGGTCAGCCCGGACCCGCCGCGATCCAGTCGCGCAAATGGCCCACCGCCTGCGCAAGGTTGGCGCGGGCAAGGTCGCTGAGCCCCTCTTTCACCTCGCCAAACTCAGCGCCGCCGATCGCCAGAATCCAGCCGGGTGGTGCCTTGCCAAACAGCAGCCCGGCCAGCGCCAAAGCCGCCTCGGGCGAGACCTGATGGCTGCCCAGCGTCTCAGGCGGTGTCGGGCTGACCGGCGACAGGCGGAACGGCCGGTCCAACCCGATCATGGCATCGGCAAAGACCACAAGGTCATGTCCGGCAATCAGGGCCGCATGATCGACCGTCAGTTGATAGTCGCTGTCCACCGTCACGCCGGGCAGCGCCAGCGCTTCCACCTCAGCGGCAAGCGCTGGCCCCAGCCCGTCATCGCCGCGCCCCGGATTGCCATAGCCAATCAGCAGAATCCGCCGCGCCGCCGTCACAGGCATTGCGCCGCGCGGTCCACAAGCCTGTCGTCGGCGTCGTAAATCTCCACCTGCAGCGGCATCTGGCCCAAGGCATGGGTGGCGCAGGACAGGCAGGGGTCATAGGCGCGGATCGCCACTTCGATGTGGTTCAGCATGCCTTCGGTGATCTTGGGCTGGCCTGACAGATGGGTGACCGCCACATCCTTGACCGCCCGGTTCATGCCCTCGTTGTTGTGCGTGGTGGACACGATCAGGTTGCAGTAGGTCACCTGATCATTCTCATCGACCTTGTAATGGTGGATCAGGTTGCCGCGCGGCGCCTCGATCACGCCAACCCCTTCATAGCGGCGCTCTCCGGTTGCGCGCAGATCGGTGCCCTGCAGGTCAGGGTCATGCAGCAGGTCCCTGATCTTCTCGACACAATGCACCACCTCGATCATCCGCGCCCAGTGGTTGGCCAGCGTCGAATGGTTCAGCTTGCCACCCGAAAACGCCTTCAGCGCCGTGTGGGCGTCATTGGCCAAGGGCGTGTCGATGAAATCGGCCGTGTTCATCCGGGCCAAGGGGCCCACGCGATACCAGCCCGTATCGGGCCCCAGTTCCTTGATGAAGGGAAACTTCATATAGGACCAAGACCGCACATCCTCGACCAGATGCTTGTGGTAGTCGTTGTAATTCAGCATGTCGAAGATCGGCTGCCCCTCTGGTGTCAGCGCCCGCATCTTGCCGTGGTACAGATCCAGCGCCCCGTCCTCCCGCACCAAAGACATGTGGTTGGACGGGAAAGAGCCAAAGCTGTCGACCAGCGCCCGGTGATCCTCGACATAGCCGCGCGCAATCGCCAAAGCGCCTTGCGACCACTCCAGCATCTCATCGACCTGTTTCAGGAAGCGATCCCGCGTGGCGATATCCAGATTGCGGTTGATGCCGCCGGGGATTGCGCCGGTCCCGTGGATCTTCTTGCCCGCCGTCGCCTCGATGATCTCTTGCCCGAACTTGCGCATCAGAACGGCGCGCAGGCCCAATTCCGGGTTCTGGCGGATCACCTCGAAGATGTTGCGCTTGGTGAAGTCCGATCCGAAGCCGAACAGCAGATCAGGTGCGGCAAGGTGGAAGAAGTGCAGCACATGGCTTTGCATCACCTGCCCATAGTGCATCAGGCGCCGCATCTTCTCGGCCGTCGGCGGCAGCACATCCACCCCCACGATCTGGTCCATCGCCTTGGCCGCTGCCAGATGATGGCTGACCGGGCAGATGCCGCACAGGCGCTGCACGATGACCGGCACCTCCCACAACAGCCGCCCGCGAATGAACCGTTCAAAGCCGCGAAACTCGACGATGTGCAGCCGGGCTTCGTCCACCTGATTGTTCTCATCCAGATGGATGGTGACCTTGCCATGCCCTTCCACCCGGGTGACGGGCGCGATTTCGATCAGTCTGCTCTCGGCCATGACAGCACCTTTCTAATCGAACCGCAGGGTTGCGCGGTCGCACCCTGCGAACTTGCCGGTCAAAAGCCCGGCCAGCGTGTTGAAGATGACATCACCCGAAGGCGCGCAGCCGGGGATCTGGTAGTCGATATCGACGATCTCATTGCACGGATAGACCTTGTCCAGCACCAAGGGCAGCACCGGGTCATTCGGGATCAGCCGCGTGGTGTTGCGCAGATAAGGCCCGGATATATAGGCCTCCTCCAGACATTCCCGCAAAGGTTCACCCGAGTGCATGATGGCGTTGCGCATGGCAGGCAGCCCCCCCATGATGGCGCATTGCCCCAAGGCAATCAGCACATCGCAGTTCTTGCGGAACTCCAGCAGGGTGTGGACGTTTTCCTCGTTGCAGCAGCCGCCTTCGATGATGCCAATGTCGCAGCGCTGGGTAAAGGTCTTGATGTCGGTCAAAGGGGAGCGGTCGAACTCCACCAGCCCCATCAGGGTGATCAGCCGTTCGTCAATGTCCAGAATCGCCATGTGGCAGCCAAAACACCCCGCCAAAGATACGGTGGCAACACGGGCCTTTCGCGGCTCGACCAAGGGTTCCGTCATTTCGCTTTCTCCTCGATCTCATGCCCGATCAGGCCATGGTCAAAGCGCCGCTCGCCAATCGGCAGGCGGAACCCCTCATCCTTGCGGATGATGCAGCCAACCGGGCAGACCGACATCGCCTTGTCGGCCAGCGCCGCATCGGTATCGGCCAGATTGTGCCCGTTCACCGCCACCCGCCTGTGGATGCCACGCCCGACATAGCCGAAGACACCCTTGCCATCGACATCCTGCGACGCCCGGATGCAACGCCCGCAGGAAATGCAGCGGTTGGTGTCCAGCGCGATATCGGGGTGCGAGGCATCCAGATCGCGGCACGGCTCCAGATAGGGAAACCGCGTCGGCGCGGTCATGCCCAGCCGATAGGCCATGGCCTGCAACTCGCAATTGCCGCTTTTCTCGCAGATCGGGCACAGGTGGTTGCCTTCGTGAAACAGCATCTCCACCAGATCGCGCCGCACGCGGTTGCGGGCCTCGGTGTCGTTTTCCACCTCAAGCCCCGGCTCGGCGGGCTGGGTGCAGGACGACACGGACCGCCCCCCCACCTTCACCGTGCAGACCCGGCAGCCGCCCTGATGGCGCAAGCCGTCCACGTCGCACAACCGGGGGATATAAATCCCCGCCGCGTCCGCCGCCTCCATGATGGTCTGGCCGGGCTTGGCCGTCACCGCGACCCCGTCGATATGGAAGGTGAAGGGATCACTCATTTGCTGTAATCCTTGTCGAAGATATAAGACCGCCGCTTGGCAATGTCGCGGGCACCATCCAGCGCCGCCTGAATGCTGAACGTCGCCTTCACGCCATCGACCGTCGGCTTGGTCAGTGCGGCATAAACCAGCGGAAAGTTCTTCAGGCTGGTCAGCACCGGGTTCGGAGAGGTCGTTCCCAACCCGCAGCGGCTGGTTTCGATAATCGTGTCCGACAGGTCTTTCAGATACTGAATGTCGTCGTCATTGGCTTGGCCCCTGCGGAACTTCTCGATGGCCTTCTTCAGAAACACATTTCCCACCCGGCACGGCGTGCAATAGCCACAGCTTTCGTGGACAAAGAACGACATGTAGTAGTCGACAATCTCCAGAATGTTCCGGTGCGCGTTGAAGACGATCACCGCCCCCCCGGTGGCCAGATCCTCAAAGCACAAGCGCCGGTCAAAGCTGTCGCGCCCCACCATCGTTCCGCTTGGCCCGCCCACCTGCACCGCCGCCGCATCGCTGCCGCCGGCCAGCGCCAGCAACTCCCTCAGGGGCGTGCCATAGGGCAGCTCATAAATCCCCGGCCGCGCACAATCGCCGGAAATCGAGAACAGCTTGGTGCCGTGGCTCTTCTCGGTCCCCATCCCATGGAACCACGCCGCCCCGTGGTCAAGGATGCGGGCCGCATGGGCGAAGGTTTCCACGTTGTTCACCACGGTCGGATAGCCCAGATACCCGCGCGTCACCGGGAAGGGCGGCCTCGTCTTGGGTTCCCCCGGCAGCCCCTCGCAAGAGGAGATCATCGCCCCCTCTTCGCCGCAGATGTAAGCGCCAGCCCCCATCTGGATGCGAATGTCGAAATCGTAGCCCGCTTGGCCCAGAATATCCTTGCCCAGCACGCCACGCGCACGGCGGGCGGCCAGAACTGCCTCAAGATGCTCCCGCAGATAGGCATATTCGCCCCGCAGGTAGATGATCCCGTCCCGCGCATTCACCGCCTTTGCGGCAATGGTCATGCCTTCAAACACCAGATCAGCCCGTTCGGTCAGGATCACCCGGTCCTTGAACGTCCCCGGCTCGCCCTCATCCGCATTGCAAATGATGAAGCGCTTTTCCCCCGGTGCGATCGAGGCGAAATGCCATTTGCGTTCCGAGATATAGCCCGCCCCGCCACAACCGCGCAGACCGCTGAGTTCGACGGCATGGATGATCTCCACCCGGCTCAGCGCCAATGCGGTGCGCAGCCCGGCATCCTGTGGCACGGGTCCCAACAGCACGGCCCCCGGCAGGCGGATGTTGTCCTCTACTATCGCCTTGGCCCGCTGATAGGGGGTAAGCCCGGCAAACCCCTCCACCAAAGCCGCGCCCGGTGCCACGCCCTCCTTCAGCTTGCGCGCAATCTCTTTCGCCCGCGCGGGCGTCAGCCGGGTCGCCACCACGTCATTGATCATCGCCGCCGGCGCCTGATCGCACATCCCGATGCAGGGCGTCACCTCCAGCGAAAAGGCCCCGTCGGCCGAGGTCTGGCCCAGCGCCACGCCCAGTTCCGCCTCGAAGGCCGCCACCACAGCGTTCAGGCCGCTGAACCGGTCGATGATGTCATCGCACAGCCGGATCGTGACGCGCCCCTTCGGCGCCAACGACAGGAAGCTGTAAAAGCTGGCCACCCCCTCCACCGCGATCCGCGTCAGGCCCACCGCCGCGGCAATCTGGTCCATGCTGTCCGCCGAGATCCAGCGCTCTGCCTCTTGCACCGCCAGCAGGATGTCCAGCATCCGGTGCCGATCATTGCCAAACCGCGCGCAAAGTGCCGCAATGGCAGCCTCTGTCTGCGGTGCCGCGTGGGAGGGGGTGTTCATGCCTGCTCCGCCTTCACAATGCGCCGGCGGCAGGACGAACCGCCACCATGTCAATACAACGCCCCCAGTCTACGACCAATCCCGGCCCCTCGACAGGAATTTCAGCCCCGTAGCCTGTTACCAATCCGCGCAGGTCACCGGAATGTCGCAACCCGCGCTCACGGCCCTGACCGGACGGCGCCTCCCCCCAAGTTTGGTCAAAATTTAGACAATATTGGCCGTCATTGTTTCTGCAGGGGCCGCAAAGGCCCGACACCCAAGGCCGCATCAGAAGGCCAAATGCGAGGATCGAGCCGATGACCCCTGTTACCGCTTTCCCAATCGTGGACCCTGCCCCGGGGCTCCTGCTCATGGGAACCGACAAATATGACGTGCTGACCGGGTCGGACGGCAACGACACGGCCTATGGCGGCTTGGGCAATGACAAGATCTCGGGCGGCGACGGCGACGATTCGCTGTGGGGTGGCGCGGGCAATGACCAGATCTTCGGCGGCTTGGGCCAGGATGCCATCTATGGCGAGGCGGGCAATGACCGGATCTGGGGCGGCGACGGGCCGGGCCTTCTGGATGGCGGCGCGGGCAACGACTATCTTTTTGGCGGGGCGGATGCCGACACGATCTACGGCGGGGCGGACGCCGACCGGATCTGGGGCGGTGACGGCGGCGGCCTGCTGGACGGTGGCACGGGCAGCGACTCGCTTTATGGCGGCACGGGCAGCGACACGATGTTCGGCGGGGCGGACAATGACACGCTGATGGGCGGCGCGGGCGACGATTCCCTCAACGGCGGCGATGGCTCGGACCTGCTGTGGGGCGCCGCCGGCAATGACACCTTCGACGGCGGCAAGGGCAACGACGTGGCCTATGGCGATGCCGGCGATGACAGCATGGCGGGCGGCACCGGCTTTGACCGCCTGTTCGGTGGCGCGGGGCAGGATCTTCTGTCCGGCGGTGCGGGCAATGACGTGTTGTACGGCGGGGCCGGTGACGATCACCTTGTCGCCGATGACGGCAATGACGTGCTCTATGGCGGTTCCGGCAATGATCTGCTGGAGGGCGGCAGTGGCAACAACAAGCTGCACGCGGCCAGCGGTGACGATGTCCTGAACGGCGGCGGCGGCGATGACCTGCTGGATGCCGGCGCGGGCAACGACGTGCTCAATGGCGGCGATGGCAACGACCTTCTGGACGGTGGCAAAGGCGCGGACCTTCTGTACGGCGGTGCGGGCAATGACCTGCTCATCGGCGGCAACGGCAATGACCAGCTGTCGGGCGGCGATGGCGCCGATCACCTGAACGGCGGCGCCAATCAGGATATCCTGACCGGCGGCCTCGGGGCCGACCAGTTCATCTTCGAAAAGGGCGGCGGTCAGGACCGCATCACGGATTTCAACGCCGCCGAAGGCGACCGGATCGAGATCGAGGCCAAGATCGGCACCCACGGCATGACCGCCGCCGATTTCGTCGCAGCCTATGGCAGTGTCGCGGGCGACCATCTGGTTCTGCACATGCCGCACGGCGATGTCCTGACCATCGACCACGACACGGACCTTGCCGGTCTGGCGGCTTATATCGACCTGTTCTAGGCGTCAGCCGGGCGGGGCCGCCAGCTTGACCGTCGCATTCAGCACCGCAAGATAGCCTTTGGCGCTGATAGCATAGCCGCCGGTGTCATGCGCGATCACCGCGCCATAAGCGGCCCGCGCCTCGTCCACCCGGTTCAGCGCGGCCAGCGCCTGTCCTTCGATCAGCAGGGCTTCGGCGTTGTCGGGGGCGGCGGTCAGGACCAGGGTCACCTGCGCCCGCGCCTCCTCGAACCGCTTGAGCGACAGCAGGATATCGGCCCGCGTCACCTGAAACGCCGTGGTGTCCGGTTCCAGCTTCAACGCGGCGTCGATGGCGGTCAAAGCCTCGGGATAGCGGTTCAGATAGTGCAGGATCTGCGCCCGCTGACCCTGAAAATCCGCAACGGTCGGATCCGCATCCACCGCCCGCCCCAGCACGGCTTCGGCCTTGTCGAAACTGCCCTGCGCCACGTCGATGCCGCTCATCAGCATCACCGCGCCATAGTCCCCCGGCGCCACGTCCAGCGCCTTGGCGGCCAGGTCGGCGGCCTTGTCCAGATGGTTTGCCCCATACTGCATCTCGGCCGCGATGGAGAAATATTTCGGCGTGCCCGGATCCAGCGCCTCGGCCTGCATCAGCAGGGCCACCGCCCCGTCCAGATCGCCCCGCGCCTGCGCCAGCTTCGAGCGGCCCAGCGCCAGAAAGGCATCCTTGCCATCGGTCCGCGCCAATCCGTCAAAGACCTTTTCGGCCGCGTCCAGTTGCCCGCTCTGCACCAGCGCCACGCCAAGATTGGTGCCGGCGATGGCGAAATCCGGCTTCAGCGTCAGCGCCTCACGGTAGGCCGTCACGGCCCCGGCGGCATCGCCCTGCCGCAGCTTGATGTTGCCGATCAGATTGGCCGCCCAGACCGCATCAGGGTGATGCATCCGCACCAGCTTTTGCGCCGCGGCCAGCGCCGCCTCGGGGTCGCTGTTGGCCCGCGCCGCCGCCGCCGTGAACGGGTCCAGCAGATCCAGCACCCGCGCCGCCGCATCGCGGAAATACTCCGTCTCGCTTTCCTTGCCGATGGGCGGCATCTGGATGACGTCCAGATCATCCCGCATCACCCGGATCCGCAGGCTGATCCCCTCGGGCGCGCAGGTCGCATCGGCACAGCGCAACTCGCCGCTGATCCGGGTCTGATAGGCATGAAAGAAATGCCGCACGTAATAGACCAGCGAGTCGATGGAAATCCCCGAATCCGGGATGGCGAAATCCACCCGCTGATTGGTCGGCAAGGCCGCGATCGCCTCTTTGGAGGTGTTGGCCAGCATCTTCTCGTCATGCAAGCCGTCCCACAGCCGGTTGGCCGCCACATCCGGCGTCAGCCCGCGTGCGATCAGGGCCGTCGGCACCGGAAACGGCTGGATGATCACCTGACTGTGCAGGAACTGCACGCCCACCACCGGCACCACCAGAACGAACAGGAACAGCAGCGCCGCGTTCAGCAGGATGGCCCGCAAATCGGCCGTGATCGCGGCCAGGGTTGGCACATGGAAGCGCTTGCGCGGACGCTTGCCGGTCTCCGCCTCGGGGGCGGCACCTTCGCCGGATGGCTTGTCCGCAGCCGTTTCGGGCGGGGCTGCCTTGTTGCGTGCCGACCTTGCCACCCCAGATTCTCCGCTGTGCCGCAGGGCCAGACTAGACGGCAGCCGCCAGCCGATCAAGCCACGCTTGGGCCGCCGGCGCCGGATCCCGACACGCCGCCCCGCGCCTCAGGCACAGCGGCAAAATCCGTCAGAATCCATTTGACGACCGTCTCTTTTGGGGGCTTTCTCTGCATCATAAGATCAAATCCATTGGAGGACTGCGATGCGGCGTTTGGTTCTGGCAACGGCAACGGCCCTTTTTGCCCTGACATCCACCGCGCGGGCGGATGGCACGGATCCCGCCGACCTCGCCTTCTGGCAATCCATCCAGAACAGCACCAACCCGGCGGAATATCAGGCCTATCTTGATGCCTTCCCCACCGGCAAGTTCGTGGCGCTGGCCAAGATCCGCGTCACCGCCCCGCCGCAGGCCGCAGCGGTGGCCCCCGCCGTCACTGTCCCCGCCGTCACTGCCCCCGCCGTCACTGCCCCCGCCGCACAAGACACTACCGCCGATCAGGCCGCCGCCCCCGCCAATCCCACCGGCGATGTCGGTCAGGGCGAAACGCTGGTCCTCGACCCGCCCAAGCTGCTCGTCGGCGGCACGTTGAAGGTCACCTGCACCAATTTCCCGACGCCCACCAACTACGACAAGATCATCGTGGTCGCGGCCGGTGCCCCCAATGCCGACCCCAATTCCCCGGCGGGCAGTGGCATCAAGGTTTTGGGCTATGACTATGCGTCCAACTGTGCCCAGGGCGTCCTGACCTACGGCCCCTTTGCGCCGGGCAATTATGAAGTGCGGTTCTACACCCAGCTCTACAACAACGACGGGCGGCAGGAAATCGCGACCCGCACCAAGTTCTCCGTCCACTGATCGGGGGGCGCGATGACCCGGATCTGGCCCGCCGCAGCCCTGTTGTGGGCGCTGGCTTTGCCCGCCTTGGCCGATGGCGCCCCTGATCCTGCGGAACTGGCCTTCTGGCAATCCATCGCCCACAGCCAGAACCCCGCCGAATATCAGGCCTATCTGGACGCCTACCCCAACGGCAAATTCGCGGGCCTCGCCAAGTTGCGCGCGGGCGCGGCCCCGGCCGCGCCTCAACCTGCCGCCGCGCCTCAACCTGCCGCGCAAACCCCTGCCGCCCCGGCCAAACCGCTGGCCACGCTTCGGGTGCAAACCCCGCAGGTGCGCGCCGTGGATGGCATCGTGGTCGATGTCGATGCCTCCGCCCTGTGGCGCGGCTCGGGCTGGCGGCTGGCTGTCGTGCCCGCCGACAGCCCCGACGCCGTCGCGGACCCGGACACCTTCGCCACCACCACCACCCCGGTCGAGGCGGCCCGCACCCACATGACCCTGCCCGGCGGCCCCTCCGGCAAGGACGAGGTGCGGCTTTACTACCTCAGCCAGTTCGGCACCACGTTCGAGGTTGCCGCCCGCGCGCCCGTCACCATAGGCCCGCCCGTGCCCAACACCGCTCTGGCGCGCGAACTGTCCTACGAGGCGCTTTCGCAGGGGCCGGTCCGCTTCGCGGCCGAGTTTGCCGACAAAGAGATTGCCATCGAAGGCCAGTTCCTTGGCGTCGAACCGGCCGGTGACTTCGATCTGGATTGGGCGCAACTGCTGCAGACCGGCGTGGTGCGCACCACCCTTCTGGTGCGCCTTGGCACCCTTGGCGTAACGCCCGACGCCTACGGCTCGACCGGAGAGGTCGCCTGCGAGGTGGATGCCACCGACACCGATGTGCTCAACCGTGCTGCCGGCTTTGGCCGGGGCGATCTGGTCGTGGTGATCGGCCACCCCATCGCCTGGACCAGTTGGACCGCGGGCGACCCCGTCCTGTTGCAGAACTGCCGCTTCGGGGATTGAGCGCTACTTTGCCCGCATCCGGTTGTTGCGTGGCCCGTGTTCCACCTCAGCCAGCCCCAACGCCTCCATCAGCGGCGGCACATACATGCCAAACCGCCCGCGCAGTCCCTTCTTCAGGCCATACCAGCCACCCAAGGGGTTGCTGTCAGACCGCGCCCAAGCCTCCACCGTGCCCGCCTTGGCCGGTTTTTGCTCATCCGCGCTGCCCAGTTCCACCCAATCGCCCTGCGCCTTCAGCATCTGGTGCAGATCCTCCACCGCGCGCCGATCATACAGCAGCGTCGTCTTGCCCACGACACAGACGATCACCGCCGTGCCGCCCGCTTCGGCAAAATGCATCTGATAGTCCGAGGTCAACGGCGGCGTTTTAAGCTGCCAGGGATCGTCAGGCGTTCCGGACCCAAGTGCCATGCTGCAATGCTCCCGCCAATGTGCCGATGTAACATCCAACCCCGCGGCTTTCGCCAGCGTCGAACCCGCCCGCGGCGATGCCTGACGCTGCCGCCTGACGATAGCCCCGGTCAGCGCCCCTGTCGATCACCCAGAAGCTCCCCGCCGCCGATTCGCGCCATATGGTTAACGGACCGACAGCTCTGCGCGCGTAGTTACAAAAGAACGACAGAAGAACGCCACGGGAATGACGCGGTCAACGCCCTGAATTTCGCCAGTCTGTCAGGATTAACACCGCGTTCTCAGGGGCTTGCGCCGCCTCACTCCCCCGCCAGACGCATCGGCGGATACCCGGCCGCCAAGACCGTCCCCCTCTGTGCAACCGGCGTGGGCCTGACCCGGAACCACGCCGCATACAGGGCTGGCAGGAAGAACAGGGTCAGCACCGTCGCCCCGATCAACCCCCCCATGATCGACAGCGCCATCGGCCCCCAGAAGATCGAGCGCGACAAGGGGATCATCGCCAGAATCGCCGCCAGCGCCGTCAGCACCACCGGCCGCGCCCGCCGCACCGTGCTTTCGACGATCGCCTCCCAGGGGGCCACCCCGGCGGCAAGGTCGTGGTCGATCTGATCCACCAGAATGACCGTGTTGCGCATGATCATTCCGGCCAGTGCGATCACCCCCAGCAAGGCCACGAACCCGAAGGGCGCGTTGAAGGCCAGCAAGGCCGCAACCGCCCCGATGCCGCCAAGCGGAGCGGTCAGGAAAACCAGCAACAGCTTGGAAAAGCTGCGCAATTGCAGCATCAGCAGCGTCAGCATTGCCAGAAACATCAGCGGAAAGACCTTGAACAACGCGCCATTGGCCTTGGCGGTTTCCTCCACCGCGCCGCCGGTTTCGATCCGATAACCCGCGGGAAGCCGGTCGATGATCGGCTGCAGCAAGGGCTGGATCTGGGCCGAGACGGTCGGCGCCTGCACCCCCGGCACGACATCCGCGCGCACGGTCAGAACCATGTCGCGGTTGCGCCGCCACAGGATCGGCTCCTCGAACCCATAGCGGATCGTCGCCAGCTGCGACAGCGGCACTGCCCCACCCGCCGGCAAGGGCACGCTCAGATCGCCCAAGGCCGAAGGATCGGCGCGCTCGGCCTGCGGGGCGCGCAGGATGACGTCGATCAGGCTGCTGCCCTCGCGGTATTCCGTGACCTTCGCCCCCGACAGCAGCGTCTCAAGCGTGTTCGAGATGTCTGCGGTGCTTAGGCCAAGCGCCCGGATACGGTCTTGATCCACTTGAACTTGCAGGGTTTTTGCCTGTTCGTTCCAGTCGAATTGCGGCGCCACCGTGTTGGGATTGGCCACCATGACGGCGCGCACCTCTGTCGCAATCTGGCGCACTTGCGCCGGATCGGGGCCGATGACGCGAACCTGCACGGGAAAGCCCACCGGCGGTCCGAAGACAATCTGATCGACCCGGATGCGCGCCTCCGGCACAGCACCCGCCGCCACCGCCGCTTCGATCCGGGCCCGCAGCCGGTCGCGCGCGGCAGCATCCTGCGCCATCAGGACGGTGATGGCAAAACTGGGGTCCGGCAGGGCGGGGTTCAGCGCCAGAAAGAAGCGCGGCGATCCCGCCCCGACATAGGTGGTCGCAAACCGCAGGTCGGGATCCCCCTTGACCAGCGCCGCAGCCGCCAGCGCGGCCTTGGTCGTGGCCGCGATCGAGGAGCCTTCGGGCATCCGGGTCTCGATGAACAATTCCGCGCGTTCAGAGGTCGGGAAGAACTGCTGCTGCACAAAGCCCATCCCGACCCCCGTGGCCGCCAAAGCCGCGACCACCAGCCCGATCACCGCCCATCTGGCCCGCAGGGCTGCGTTCACCGCCACCCGCAGCATCCGGTACAGCCGCCCCTGATAATTGCCATGATGGGCCCCAGTCTTTGGGGTGGGAAGCAGGCGGACCCCCAGATAGGGTGTCACGATGACCGCCACGACCCAGGACACGATCAAGGCAATCCCCACCACCCAGAAGATGTTGCCCGCGTATTCCCCCGCAGTCGATTTCGCAAAGCCCACCGGCAGGAAGCCCGCCACCGTCACAAGCGTGCCCGTCAGCATCGGAAACGCCGTGCTGGACCACGCTGCCGAGGCGGCGGCGATCCGGTCATGACCCTGTTCGATCCGCACCACCATCGTCTCGACCGCAATGATGGCGTCATCCACCAGCAGGCCCAGGGCGATGATCAAGGCGCCAAGCGTGATGCGGTCAAAGTTCAACCCCATGGCCCACATGATCGCAAACACCACCGCCAGCACGATGGGCACCGACAGGGCCACGACGATGCCGGTGCGCAAACCCAAGGTCACGAAGGACACGATCAGCACGATCACCAGCGCCTCGACGAAGGTGTGCAGGAATTCGTCAAAGGCATGCACGACGATATCGGCCTGATCCGAGACCTGTGTGACCTGTACCCCCAGCGGCAGATCGGCCCGGAAGGCATCAACCTCGGCCTGCAGCGCCTGTCCCAGATGCACGACATTGGCGCCTTCGGCCATGGTCACCCCGACACCCACCGTTTCGGCCCCGTCAAGGTAGGCCAGATAAGAGGGCGGATCCTCGTACCCGCGCCTCACGGTGGCGATGTCGCCCAGACGAAACACGGTGCCCCCGGCCGAGATCGGCAACGCGCGCAGGGCGGCCAGACTGCCCAGACCGCCGCTGACGCGCACCTCAACCTCGTCCGCCGAGGTGGCGAAGGCCCCCGCCGCTGTCATGGCATTCTGCTGTGCGATCGCATTGAAGATCGTCTGTGCCGAGATGCCGAGGGTGGCCAGCCGATGAGGACTGATTTCGACGAAGATGCGCTCTTTCACCTCGCCGATCAGCGAGACCTTGGCGGCCGCGTCCACGGTCAGCAGCCGGCTGCGCAGGCGTTCGGCATAGGTTTTCAGATCAGCCCGGCCCACGCCGTCGCCGGTGACCATGTAAAGGGCGGAATAGACATCGCCGAATTCGTCGTTGAAGAAGGGCCCGATCACCCCCTGCGGCAATTGTGGGCGCAAGTCGCTGATTTTCTTGCGGATCTGATACCAGACCCCCGCCGCTTCGGCCCGGACCGAGTCCTTCAGCTGCACCTGGATGACCATGGCCCCGGGCCGAGAGTAGGTGCGCACATAGTCGAGTTCCGGAAGCTCCTGAATGCGCTTCTCGATTGGATCGGCCACCAGGTTCTGCATCTCCTCGGCTGTGGCGCCAGGCCAGACGGCCTGCACGATCATCGTCTTGACCGTGAAACTCGGGTCCTCGGCGCGGCCGAGGTTGAGGTAGGCATAGGCCCCGGCCGCCAGTGCCACGAGGATGGCAAAGAGCGTCACGGCGGGGTTGCGGACCGACCAGAGCGAGAGGTTGAAATTGCTCATCGACGCCCCCTCACAGGGCCGGCGCGGGGGCGGTTTCCACCACGCGCACCGGCTGGGCCGGGTCCACCCTTGAGGCGCCAAGACTGACGACCAGATCGCCCTCGGCCAGACCACCGCGCAGCTGCGCCATGTTGTCCTGCAGCGCCGCGATTTCGACCGGCACCCGCTGCACCTGCGTTTCCTGCGGTGACAGGCGCCAGACGGCAGCACCAGTCTCATCATTCATCACCGCCGCCAAGGGCAGGGTGACCATAGGCGTCCCGACGCTTCCCGTCAGCGAGACGATCGCGGTCCGGCCGAGTGATACAGCGGCATCCGGAGCCATCAGCGCCATGCGAACGCGGTAGGTGCGCGTGGCCGGATCCACATCCGGCGAGATATCACGGAACGTCAGGGCGTAGCTGTGCCCGTCGTTGCCCCACAGCTTTGCCGAGGCGACATCCCCGTCCAAGTCTTGGCGCATCTGTTCCGGCAGGGCGAAAACCACGTCCAGTGCCTTGTCACCCGCCACAAAAGCCACGGGTTGACCCGCCGCCACAACCTGCCCGGCCTCTGCGGAGACCTGGGTCACCACACCCGCAGCATCGGCCACGAGGGTGGCGTATGACAGACCGTTGGCCGCCTGATCGCGCTGGCGCAAGGCATGGTCAAGGCGCGCCTGCGCCTGTGCTTCGGCGCTGACGGCGGCATCAAGGCCGGCCTGTGTGACATGCCCCTCGGCGATCAGACGGCGGCAGCGGTCAGCCTCGGCGCGGGCCCTTTCCAGATCGGTGCGGGCGGCGGTGACCTCTGCCGCCGCGCTTTCAAGGGTTAGCCGGGCGTCGGTATCGTCCAGACGGGCCAGCACCTGACCCGCCACGACCCGGTCGCCCGCCTCGACCAGCCGGGCAATGATCTTGCCGGGCTGGCGGAAGGCCATGGGCGTTTCCTGATGCGGGCGGATCGTTCCGGTGAAACTGTGCTGGTCCGCCGTCGCCGCATAGGTCACGCGCGTGACGCGCACCGGCTGAGGTGGACGCGCGCCCGATGCCGTTTGAACGGTCGCGGGCCTTGGCCAGAGGGTGGGCAACAGGTCCCGCCCCGCCACGGCGCCAACTGCCAGCGCGGCAAGAGGTGCCATAACCAAAGTTGTCTTGAACCCAACGGACCACGCCATCCTGAAGCCCCGATCATGTCGCTATGTTAGGGGTTCTAACTTATGTTAGGCTTACTAACATGGCAAGGGCTTTCCCACCCGCTTGCCAAGACTTTGCGCGGAAGTCACAAGCGGCTAGAACGCGGTGTGGCCTGCCCTTGAAAGGGGTGATCTTGAAGACGTCCTATCATCATGGCGAACTGCGGCAGGCGCTGATCACGGCGGCCCGCGCGTTGATCCAGGACCGTCAGGGCAATGATTTCAGCCTGTCGGATGCCTGTCGTCTGGCCGGTGTTTCCACCGCCGCGCCCTACCGCCACTTCGCCGACAAGGGCGAAATCATCACGGAAGTGGTGGCGCAGGGATTCACCGATATGGCGAACCGGTTCCGCACCGCAGCCGAGGCCTTTGCCCCCGGCGACCGCGCGCGGATCATCGCGGTCGGACAGGTCTATCTGGACTTTGCTGTCGGGGAACCGGCGCTGTTCCGCATGATGTTCAGCCAGAAGTCCAGCGTGTCAGGGGGTGACCTTGCCTCTGTCTGCGGCAAGGCCTGCTTTGCCTATGTTCTGGACGAAGTGGTGCAATACTGTGCCATTCACCGGGTGGAAGGTCAGGCCCGGATGATTGCTGTGCAGCTTTGGACGCTGGTCCATGGGGCCGCAAGTCTGACCATCGACGGCGATTATGCCATGGTTGCACCCGACATCGACACCACGCACATGATCACTTCGGGCGCCGAGCGCATCCTGTTCCAGTTGCCTGCCGACCCGTCAACAGCCTGACGGCCCTTGCCAAACCATGGCCTTCTGAAGCGCCGGACGGGTCACTGACCGACCTGCGCCGCAGCGTTGATCTTCCTTGCGTGGGTTCGATATCAAATGGGCCCGCAGCCATGGGGCGACGGGCTGCTGTTTCTCAGCGAATGCCGGCTTTTTCCAAGCGGGGCAGAACCTCGTCGCGGAAGTAGGGGAACTCTTTGACGTAATCGACGAAGGACAAGGTGGTTCCGGCAAACCCCGTCTGGTGTAGTTTGATCAGGCCCGCGGCGACTTGGTCGGGCGTGCCGATCAGGGGGAAACCACCGTGGCCAAGGGCGAAGCCGTAGCGGATCTGGGTCAAGAGGTCGTGCGGGAAGGACAGGGCGTGGGCGAGTTGCAGGCGGATCAGGTTGTCGGTCGCCTCCCAATCGGCATTTTCGTCCACGATGTAGCGGACGTAGTCTTGCGCCTCTTTCTCGGTCGGGCGGCAGACGACGTGAGAGAAGGTCAGGACGCCGACCTTGCGCTTCTTGGCGGCGGCTTGGGCCTTCAGGGCGGCGATTTCGTCCTTGGACCGGGCGAGGTCGATGGCCGGCGTGAAGAGGAAGTTGGCGTTGTCGGTGGCGAATTCGCGGCCCTGCGGGGAGCCTGCGGCGTTGATGACGGGCACAGAGCCGCGCATCGGTGAGGGGTCGCCCTTCAGGCCCTTGATGCCCTTGAAATATTTGTCATCCCAGTCGAAATGCGTGTCGGAGGACCAGATCTTGCGGACCAGATCGTACCATTCCTGCGCATAGCCATAGCGGGTTTCGTGGTCATCGGGGAGGGTCAGACCCAGCGCCTCATACTCGGGCTTGTTCCAGCCTGCGACGATGTTCAGGCCCGCGCGGCCTTTGCCGATCTGGTCGATGGTGGCGATCTGTTTGGCCACGACAACCGGGTGGTTGGCCGAAGTGTGGATGGTGGCGAAGATCGAGATGTTTTGGGTGGAGGCCAGAAGGCCCGCGGCCCAGGTCATCGTCTCCAGCACACCGCCGTGGAAATCGGTGGGGCCGCCGTAGCCGATCCAGCGGGCGATGGGCAGCATGAAGTCGATCCCGGCCTCGTCCAGCATTTTCGCCAGCGTCAGGTTGTTGTCCCAGGAGTTGACCCAGCGGTCGGCGGCCTGGGTGGGGGTCATGCCGGAAGAACAGTTGGTCGAAAAGGTGCCCAAGCGAAAGCGGTCGCCCGAAAGCATCGGTGCGTCTGACATTGTGTGATCCCTGTTGATGTTCAGAAGTATTTTATGTTTGAAAGTCTATCGTAAAACCCCATTGCGTCAACAGGTTTGGCAGGGGATGCTGCAAGCGACCGAGGAGGCCGCCATGGTGAAAAAACCGCAATCCGTTCAGGGCTCTGGCAAGGAAGCGGGGTTGGATTACCTGTGGCACCTTGCGCAAAGTGCTGCCGAGGTCGACACGACCGAGCTGGAATTTGCGCTGATGCGGGCGTTTGAGGGATTCGGGCGGTGGCAGTCCGAGTGTCTGGCGTCGGTCTGCGATCTGGCCGCGACCGGGCCGGAGAATGCGTTGCTGCATATCATCCGGATGAATGATCGCCCTAAGTCGATCAAGGATCTGGCAAGGCTGACGAACCGCGATGATGTGCCCAATATCCAGTATTCGCTGCGGAAACTCTTGGGGGCCGGGTTGATCCTGCGCAAGGGCTCGGGGCGGTCGGGGGTGACCTATGAGGTTACAGAACAGGGCTTGCGGGTGACCGAAGATTACGGCGCGTTAAGGCGGCGGTTGCTGATGACGGCGATCGAAAACCTTCCGGGGTTTGCCGGAAGGCTGGCGGAGGCGACGCGCACGCTGAACCTGCTGTCGGGGATCTATGAGGAGGTGGCGCGCACGGCAGCCACCCACCGCCGCGCCTGATCTAGACCGAAGCCGCGACGTTGCTGCGGACGAAAGCCTCGATCTCGGCGGCAGGGCGAGCACCGGGCAGACGCGCGACCTCGCGGCCCTTGCGCCACAGGATCAACAGGGGAATGCCGCGAATGCCAAGCCGCTGCGAGACGGCGGGGTTATCTTCGGTGTTGATCTTGGCAAAGCGCACCTTGCCGGTCAGGCTTTTCGCCGCCTTGGCATATTCGGGCGCCATCATCCGGCAGGGGCCGCACCACGGCGCCCAATAGTCGATGATCGTGGGCAGATCATCCGCCTTCGTCGCCTTGTCATGGGCCGCAAGATCGAACTCTGCAACCTTGCCGTCCATCAGCGGGTCGCCGCAGCTGCCGCATTTCGGCCCCTCGGTCAGTTTGGCTACCGGCACGCGGTTTGCCTGCCCGCAGGTTGCGCAGGTCAGTCTGACAGCCTCTTGCATGGTGTAAGCTCCAAATCATTCGGGTTGTGCAAGATATGAGGATGCGCCTGTGGCATTCAAGGTGGCGGCGTCGTGGGTTGACGAGAATGGGTGTCAGTCATCTATCCCGCAGGTTGTGCCTTGACGCCTTGCGGTTATTGCCGGACCCTTGCGTCCAGACCATGACTGCCACCCCAACTCTTTGACCTCAGGAGGATGCGTGTCCGCAGCGATCAACCTTGACACCTACAGTGACGTGCTTGTCGTTCTGGGAACAGCGGGGCTTGTGGTCCCGGGGGTGCGGCGGCTGGGGCTAAGCCCGGTGCTGGGCTATCTGGCGGCGGGGGCGGTTCTGGGTCCCCTGGGCTTGGGGTCGTTGATCGGGCAGGTGCCGGCGCTGCGCTGGGTCACGGTGGTTGACGCCGAAAGCGTTGCCAGCATCGGTGAACTGGGCGTGGTCTTCCTGCTGTTCGTGATCGGGTTGGAACTGTCCTACGAGCGGTTGAAGACGCTGCGACGGCTGGTTTTCGGTCTGGGTGGCTTGCAGGTTCTGATCTCGGCCGCCGTGTTGAGTGCTGCAGCCAGCCTTTTAGGCCATGACTTTGGGGTTTCCGTCATCCTTGGGTCCTGTCTGGCCCTGTCCTCCACTGCCATCGTGATCGAGGTTCTGGCCCATCAGCGGCGCTTGTCGACCGGGGCAGGGCGCGCCAGCTTCGCCGTGCTTCTGGCGCAGGACCTTGCCGTCATTCCGATCCTGCTGTTCGTCTCGATCCTTGCCGGGGGCGCGCAGGGGTCGGTCCTGAGCAGCCTGCTTCTGGCCTTCATGAATGCCGCCGTGGCCGTGGGGGGCATCGTGATCGTGGGGCGGCTGCTGTTTCGGCCGATCTTCCGTCTGGTGGCGAGCGCCGCCTCGTCCGAGTTGTTCGTGGCCACAACGCTGTTTGTCATCATCGCTGCGGGCGTTGTGGCTGCGCTTGCCGGATTGTCGATGGCGCTGGGGGCTTTCGTTGCAGGCCTGCTGCTGGCAGAGACGGAGTTTCGCAAGGCGATTGAGACAACGATCGGCCCGTTCAAGGGGCTGCTGCTGGGGTTGTTCTTCTTCTCGGTCGGCATGAAGATTGATATCCGCGAGCTGCTGAACGCGCCCTTGGCGCTGTGCCTTGCGGTTCTGGGCCTGATCGCGATCAAGTCCTGCCTGTTGACCGGCCTTGCGCGCCTGTTCCGCCTGCCATGGGCGGCGGCGATAGAGACCGGCTTGCTGCTTGGCCCGGGTGGCGAGTTTGCCTTTGTCGGCATTGGCATGGCGACCACGCTGGGCCTGATCCCCCCCGAGGTGACAAGCTTCGTTCTGACGGTCACGGCCTTCACCATGGCCTTGATTCCGGCGTTGTCGGTCGTGTCGCGCAAGCTGACCGCGAGACTGCAGGAGGCCAAGGCGCCGGACCCCGAACTGCAGGTCCGGCCCGAGGGCGGCCATGACCGCGCCATCGTGATCGGCTATGGCCGGGTGGGCCAACTGGTGTGCACCATGCTGGAGCGGCACGCCCTGACCTATGTCGCGGTGGACAGCGATGCGCGCAGCGTGCCCCTGCAGCGGCGCAATGGGCAGGAGGTTTACTTCGGCGACGCCACCGATCCCGAATTCCTGCTGACCTGCGGTCTGGCTGAAGCCAAGGCGGTGATTGTCACCGTCTCGGAAGTGGCGGCCACCGATGCGATCGTGGCCGAGGTCCGCGCCCTGCGGCCGGATGTCGTCATTGTGGCGCGGGCACGGGACGCCGGGCATGCGCAGCACCTTTATGCGATGGGCGTCACCGATGCCGTGCCGGAAACCTTTGAGGCCAGTCTGCAACTGTCCGAAGCCGCCTTGCTGGGTCTGGGGCAGGCGGCAGGCCGTGTCATCGCCGCGATCCACGACAAGCGCGATGAATTCCGGCGCGCCCTGCAAGAGGCGGCGGCCAAATCCGGGATCAGGCCGAACAGCCTGACGCGCAGAAAGTGAAGGCCTCCGGCCCCGCTTGCGACATTTTCGACAAATTGCCGGAACTCCCCTTGACCTTGACATGATGGGAACCCCCATCTTCGGACAAGGCAAAGACCGTGCCGCCCTTGAAAGGACCTGACGATGCTGGACTTGACGATCCCGGATATGACCTGCGGCGGTTGCGCGCGTGGAGTGACGGCGGCGATCAAATCGCTGGACCCCGCTGCTGAACTGATGATCGACATTGACCGCCACAAGGTGCAGGTGAAGACCTCGGCCAGTGCCGAGGCCGTCAAGGCCGCCGTGGTCGAGGCGGGGTTCACCCCGGACTGACACCTGCTGCAGATCAAGGCGCATTTGGGTGCGCTGTGAAAGACAATGACCATGAAAGATCTTGCATCCACCGGCCTTGCCGGAACGACTGAGGCCATTTCCGTTCAGGGCATGACCTGCGCCTCTTGCGTCGGGCGGGTGGAGAAGGCAATCGCCCGGGTCCCTGGCGTCGCCTCGGCCTCGGTCAATCTGGCCACCGAACGGGCCGAGGTACGCTATGCGGAAGCGCCGGTACACGAGGCTGTCGTGGCCGCGATCCGCAAGGCGGGCTATGACATCGATCCGGAAACCTTCGATCTGTCGGTCGAGGGCATGACCTGCGCGTCCTGTGTGGCGCGGGTGGAAAAGGCGATTGGGTCTGTACCGGGGGTTGTGTCGGCTTCGGTCAACTTGGCCACCGAGCGGGCGACGATCACGGTGCTGGACAAAAGCCCCAGCCTGACCGCCGCCCTCTCCGCTGCCGTGCGCAAGGCAGGCTACGAACCACATGCCATCGAGACGTCCGGTGCCGGCACAGCTGCCCGGCGAGAGGCCGAGCAGGCGCATCTGCGGCGCGATTTCTGCATCGCCGCGGCGCTGACCCTGCCGATCTTCGTGCTCGAGATGGGCGGCCATCTGATCCCCGCCCTGCATATGTGGGTGATGATCAGCCTGGGGATGCAGTCCCTGAACATCCTGTATTTCGTGCTGGCGACGGCGGTGCAGTTCGGCCCTGGCCTGCGGTTTTACCGCAAGGGCCTGCCGGCGCTGTGGCAGCTTTCACCGGACATGAATGCCTTGGTGGTGATCGGGTCGAGTGCCGCGTGGGCCTATTCGGTGGTGGCGGCTTTCCTGCCGTTCTTGCTGCCGGCGGGCTCGGTCAATGTCTATTTCGAATCCTCGTCGGTCATAATTACCCTGATCCTGATGGGTCGCTGGCTTGAGGCGAGGGCCAAGGGCCGCACCTCGCAAGCCATCACGCGACTGGTGGGGTTGCAGGCGAAAACCGCGCAGGTGCTGCGGGAGGGGGTCTTGGTCGAGGTGGCGCTGGAGGCGGTGAGGCCCGGCGATGTCCTGCAGATTCGCCCGGGGGACCGGTTGCCGGTCGATGGGGTGGTGCTGGAGGGGGCATCCTATGTCGATGAGGCGATGATCTCGGGTGAGCCGGTTCCGGTGCGCAAGGCTGCGGGTGATCCGGTGATCGGGGCGACGATCAACACCACGGGAACGTTCACCTACCGGGCCGAGAAGGTTGGCGCCGACATGATGCTGTCGCGCATCATCCGGATGGTCGAAGCGGCGCAAGGGGCCAAGCTGCCGATCCAGGGGCTGGTGGACCGGGTGACGGCGTGGTTCGTGCCAGCCGTGATGGCCGCCGCCGCCCTGACCTTTGTCATCTGGATGATCTTTGGGCCGCAACCGGCGCTTTCCCTTGCGCTGGTCAATGCCGTGGCGGTGCTGATCATCGCCTGCCCCTGTGCGATGGGGCTGGCCACGCCGACCTCGATCATGGTGGGCACCGGGCGGGCGGCGGAGTTGGGCGTGCTGTTCCGCAACGGGCAGGCGCTGCAAAGTCTGACCTCGGTGACGGTCGTGGCCCTGGACAAGACCGGCACGCTGACCGAAGGGCGGCCGGTGCTGACGGATTTGGTGCTGGCCGAGGGGTTTACCCGGCCGCAGGTTCTGGCGCTGGTGGCTGCAGCAGAGGCGGGGTCGGAACATCCGGTTGCGGTGGCGATTGGGGCTGCTGCCAAGGCGGAGGGGGTGACGATGGTTGATGCCACGGGCTTTGCTGCTGTTCCCGGCCTTGGCATCCGCGCCATGGTGGGCGGGCAGAGGGTCGAGGTCGGGGCGGATCGCTTCATGGTGCAGATTGGCGCTGACCCTTCGGCGCTGGCCGACAAGGCCACGGCTTTGGCTGCCCGTGCCCGGACGCCGCTTTATGCGGCCATCGACGGCAAGCTTGCGGCGCTGATCGCGGTGGCTGACCCTGTCAAGGCATCAACCCCCGCCGCCATCGTGGCCCTGCACAGGTTGGGCTTGAAGGTGGCGATGATCACCGGTGACAACCGCCGCACCGCTGAGGTGATCGCCGCCGAACTGGGGATCGACGAAGTGGTGGCAGAGGTCCTGCCGGAGGGGAAGGTTGACGCGCTGAAGGCGCTTCGCCAAGGGGGCCGCAAGGTGGCGTTTGTCGGCGATGGCATCAACGACGCCCCGGCTTTGGCCGAGGCGGATGTGGGGCTGGCGGTGGGCACCGGGACGGATGTGGCGATCGAGACGGCGGATGTGGTGCTGATGGGCGGCGATCTGGCGGGTGTGGCGCGGGCTTTTGGCATCAGCCGAGCCACGATCAGGAACATTGTCCAGAACTTGTTCTGGGCCTTCGCCTACAACGTTGCCCTGATCCCGGTGGCAGCGGGGGCGCTTTATCCGGTCAACGGCACGCTCTTGTCGCCGATGCTGGGGGCGGGGGCCATGGCGATGTCGTCGGTCTTCGTGCTGTCCAACGCGCTGCGCCTGAAGCGATTTGATGCGGGGGCGATGCTGTGAACATTGGCGAGGCCTCTGCCGCCACCGGCATTTCGGCCAAGATGATCCGCTATTACGAGGATACCGGCCTGATCCGCCCGGCGTTGCGCAGTGCCTCGGGCTATCGCACCTATGTCGAGACGGATCTGCAGACGCTGCGCTTTATCCGCCGCGCCCGTGATCTGGGGTTCAGCGTCAAGCAGATCGAGGATCTTCTGGCCCTGTGGCGCGACCGCAGTCGGGCCAGCGGCGACGTCAAGCGCATTGCCACCGACCACATCGCCGACTTGCAGCGCAAGATGCAGGGGTTGCAGGACATGGTCACCACGCTGGAACATTTGTCGCGCACCTGCCATGGCGATGACCGGCCTGATTGCCCGATCCTGTCCTCGCTGGCCGAGGAGGGGCCGCAGGATCACTGCCGCTGAGGGTTGAAGCGCAGCATCCGCAGGGCGTTCAGTGTGACCAGAACCGTGGCGCCGGTGTCCGCCATGATGGCGATCCACAGCCCGGTGATGCCAAGCACGGTTGTCACCAGAAACACCGCCTTCAGGCCAAGGGCAATCGCCACGTTCTGCCGGATATTGCCCATCGCCGCCCGCGCCAGACGGATCATCGCGGCCACGTCCGTCACCTTGTTGCGCAGCAAGGCAGCCGACGCGGTTTCCAGGGCCACATCCGTCCCCGAGCCCATCGCCACGCCAACCGAGGCGGCGGCCAGCGCCGGGGCGTCGTTGATGCCATCCCCCACCATGATCACGCCACCCGACCTTGTCAGGTCGTTGATGGCGGTGACCTTGTCGCCGGGCATCAGTTCGGCCCGGTGCTGAACGCCAAGGGCCCCGGCACTCGCGCTTGCCGTGCGGGCATTGTCGCCTGTCAGCATGACCGAGGTGATCCCCATCGCCGCCAGTTGGGTCACCGCCTGCCGCGCATCCTCGCGCGGTTCATCACGCAGGGCGATCAGACCAAGCGCGGTTTGGTCACGAAAAATGACGACGACGGTCTTGCCTTGGGCCTCCATCTGCGCGGCACGGCCAAGGCCTGCCGGATCCAATGCCCCCCGTTCCACCGCAAACCGGGGCGAGCCGACGACCGCCACCTGTCCGGCCACCGTGGCCTGCGCGCCCTTGCCGACCAAAGCTTGGGATTGCGTGACGGGCAGGGGGGTAACACCCGCCTCTGCCGCTTTGTGCAAGATGGCAAGCGCCAGCGGGTGGCTTGACCCAGCCTCCACCCCGGCGGCCAGGGCCAGAAGGTCAGCTTCCGTCCCGTTCAGCACCACCACATCGGTCACGATTGGCCGTCCGGCGGTCAGGGTGCCCGTCTTGTCGAAGGCCACTTTGGCGGCCCGCGCAACCGCTTCGATCACCGCCCCCCCCTTCAACAGGATGCCATGCCGCGCGCCGGTTGAAAGGGCCGAGGTGATGGAGGCGGGGACCGAGATCACAAGTGCGCAGGGACAGCCGATCAGCAACAACGCCAGACCGCGATAAACCCAGGTGCCCCAGACTTGACCGAACAGCAGCGGCGGCAGCACGGCCACCAGCACCGCAAGCCCGGTGATGGCCGGCATATAGGACCGGCTGAAGCGGTCGATGAACCGCTCGGTTGGGGCGCGGGCCGCTTCCGCCTCTTCGATCAGGGCGATGATGCGGGCGATGGTGTTGTCTTCGGCGGATTTGGTGACGCTGACCCGCAAAGCCGCCTCGGCGTTGATGGAGCCTGCAAACACCTCATCCCCAGGGCCTTTCGTCCTTGGCATCGACTCACCGGTGACCGGGCTTTCGTCGATGCCGGACGTGCCGTCGGCAATCGTGCCATCGGTCGGGATGCGGTCGCCCGGGCGGACCAGCACGATCTGGCCGATGCGCAAGGTGGCGGCATCAACGGCGGTCACCACCCCAGCGGCTTCGACCAGCGCGGTCTTCGGCACCAGATCGGCCAATCCGCGGATCGAGGCGCGGGCGCGGTCGGCGGCGACGCCCTCCAGCACCTCGCCCACCGAGAACAGAAAGACGACCAGCGCCGCCTCCTCGGCCGCGCCGATCAACAGGGCACCGACGACGGCAATGGTCATCAAGCCTTCGATCGTGAAAGGAATGCCGGCGCGCAAGGCTGCAAAGGCCCGGTGGGCGACGGGGGCCACGCCGATCAGGCAGGCTGCTACAAAGGCCCAGAAGGCAAACGGCTCGGACGAAAGCAGCTTGACGGCCGTGGCGGCTGCCAGAAGCAGCCCGGTGCCGACCACCAGCTTGCCCTTGGACGTCTGATACCAAGGCTTGCCCCGATCCCCCGGTGCCGTGGCATGATTGTGGCCCGCAGCGCCGTGACCGTCCGTCGCTTTGGGCTTGTCATGGTCATGCCCGGAATGATCATGGCCTTCGTGGTCGTGGTCGTGGTCGTGGTCGTGGTCGTGGTCGTGGTCGTGGTCGTGGTCGTGGTCGTGGTCGTGGTTGCTGGCCGCAGCCTCGGGCAGGACGAAGGCGCGCTTGGCCGTCGTCTTGTCATAGGTGGCAATGCCATATCCCAATTTGCGCACCGTCGCCTCGACCGTTTCACGCGAGGTCGCCTCTGGCTCCAGCCGCAGGCTGAGCTTTTCAGACATGATGCCCACCTGCACTTCGGCCACGCCGGGCAGGCGCTCCAACGCTGTGGTGATCTTGGTGGCACAGGCTGCGCAATCCATGCCGGTCACGGTCCAGTCAAGGCGCGGGGCGTTGTCTTTGGTCGTCATCAAGTATCCTTTCACCGCTCCGGCCTGCGCTGGCATTGACCGCACGATAGAGGTAATCTCTCTAGTAACTAGAGGTTCAAGGGGCTTTTCATGCTGACAATCGGAAAACTTGGTGCGTCGACCGGGGTCAAGGTTCCGACAATACGGTATTACGAACAGATCGGCCTGATGCCCGGGGCTGATCGGTCCTCCGGCAACCAGCGGCTTTACCCCCGCGCTGCGCTGGAGCGACTGGCTTTCATCCGCCATGCGCGGGCGTTGGGCTTCACGCTGGACGCGATCCGCGATCTCCTTGGGCTGACGGATCACCCCGACCGATCCTGTGCCGAAGTGGATGCCATCGCGCGGGCCCAGTTGCACGCCGTGGAGAGCCGCATCGCGCAACTTCTGTCGCTGAAAGCCGAGCTGGAGCGGATGGTTGACCACTGCGCAGGCGGCTCCATCGCCGATTGCCGCGTGATCGAGGCATTGGGTAACCATACCCATTGCGCAACAGACCACAGCCACGATCCGCAGGATCTGTCAGCCTGAACGGATTGGAACCAGACGGGCGGAAGTTGGGCCGCAGGATGCGGTGATGCGGCGTGTGCCAGATGCCATTTCTTGGCGAATGGTTCGGCAGGGGCCCGGATGATCCGCAAGGCTTTCAGTGGCGGGCGTCGTCGTCCCGGCTTGGACCCTTACAGGCCATTCGGGAACCAGACCCGGATGGCGGGCGTTCTGCAGCATCACGGTCCTGATATCTGGAACCCGGCATGTCCCTGAACCCAGCCCTGCCATCCCGGCGCGCGTGCGCCCATCCCACGCTGGAGGAAGCTTTGCGCCGGGCGTTTGCCCCAATCCTGGGGGAGGGTGTGCCCGAACGATTCCGGCTTGTCCTGAAGACGGCCGACCGGGACGTTCCATCCGAAGACATCGGGAAAAATGGCCCGCAGTGACACGCGCCGACGGGTTTTGACCGTATGTCACTGCGGGCGCTTGCACGTGGCGCAGAGAGATTTCATCCGCTGCGGCGTCTTGGTCGGCGTGGGTTGAGGCCCCGTTGAAATCATCGTTCCGGCACGACCGGTCAACGGCGACCCAATCTGGGGCACCAAGCTTTTGTCCGCTTCAGGCTGCAATGCGATTGTCGCCGTGTCGCGCGGCTGGTGATGTAAAACCGCGCGGGTCTGGCCTTGGGCCACCCCGCGCAGGGTTGCTTGCACACCGGCTTTTTGCCGCGTCAGCGCCCCTTCTTGGCGCTGGCGCTTTTGCCGCCCATAGTGGCCGAGGGGCGTCCGGCGTCCGCCGCGGCCTTGATCGGCGGATGCAGGGCAGACATCACGGAGGACGACTTCTTGACCGGAGCCGCAGTTGCGGGTTTCTTCTTGTTCGATTTCGGCATGTCTCGCTCCCATCAGGGATTTCAGCGCCCGGATCGGGGGCTGTCGCTTAGTGGTCGTGTTCCGGCAAGGCCCGAACCTGATCTTTGGTCCAACTGGTCAGTCCATGCACGGTGCCATTGTCATCCCGCATGAAGATCAGGTCTTTTGCCGCCATCATGACGGACTTTGTACCCAGCCCCAGAAAACCCCCCACGTCAATAACCACTTGCGAGGCAGTGCCAAGCCCGTGCACATGGCTGACAGTACCGATCTTGTGATCCTCATCGCCGTAGATCTCGGCGTGAAGCAGGGTTTCTGGTGTAAAATCGAGCGAATCCAGAACGACATTGCTGGCATGATCCATGAAAGGGTCTCCTTTGACATGCCATCAGAGAGGCACGCTGATCAACGCGTTCACCCGCGTATGGTTCCCTGACCGCAGGATTTGGACCTTTGGTCCGCGGGATGAAAGGCGTGGGCAGAACCGGGAACCAAAACCCGTTCTGCGCGTTTGGCTGTCATCAAGCCTGCAAGGAGTCGGATGCCCCCCGTTTCGCCCGAGATCAAGCCCGCCCAAGACCTTGAGGGGCCCTATGTCCTGAAACGCCTGACCGCGTTGCAGGGCACTCTGACCGAAGCGGACATGGACTTGGGTGGTGTGACCGCGCTGGACACTGCCGGGGCTTGGCTGATCTTGGCGCAAGCCCGGCGCAGCGGGGCAGCGGTCCTGCGTGCAACCCCGGCCCAATCCCTTTTGCTGCAGGCGGTCAAGAATGCCTTGCCACCGGATGCCAAGCCGCCAAGACCCCGCCGCCATGTGCAACTGCTCGAGAGGGTCGACCATCTGGGTCGCGACACCGCTGACGCGGCGCTGGGGCTGGCGCGTGTCACGGGTTTCTTCGGGCAGGTTGTGGCACGGATCGGCGGCACAGTGATCCACCCCGGGCGGCTGCGCCTGACCTCTGTGGTATTTCACATGCAGGAAACCGGGCTGAACGCGGTGCCCATTGTGGCGCTGATGGCGTTCCTGATCGGCATCGTCATCGCCTATCAGGGGGCAGACCAGTTGCGCCAGTTCGGGGCCGAGGTCTTTGTGGTTGACCTGATCGCCATATCCGTCCTGCGCGAGTTGGGGATCTTGCTGACCGCCATCATCGTGGCGGGCCGATCCGCCTCGGCTTTCACGGCGGCGATCGGGTCTATGAAGATGCGTGAAGAGGTCGATGCGCTGCGCACCCTTGGGCTGGACCCGGTCGAGGTTCTGGTGCTGCCGCGCGTGCTGGCGCTGTTTCTCATGCTGCCTGTGCTGGCGGTGGTTGCCGATCTGGCCGGGCTTTTGGGTGGCGGCCTGATGAGCTGGTACGCGCTGGGCATCTCTCCGGGTATGTTCCGGACGCGGCTTCTGGACACGGATGTCTCGCATTTTCTGGTGGGCATGGCCAAGGCACCGTTCTTTGCCGTGATCATCGGGGTGATCGGCTGTTTTCAGGGCCTTCAGGTCGAGGGCAACGCCGAAAGCCTTGGCCGCCTGACCTCGCGCGCTGTGGTTCAGGCAATCTTCATGGTGATCCTCGCCGACGCACTGTTCTCGATCTTCTTTGCGGCGGCGGGGGTGTGATGGAAACGGTGATCGAGGTGCGGGGACTGGTGAACCGTTTTGGCAAGGCCGTGGTGCAGAACGGTCTTGATATCGACCTGATGCGCGGTGAGGTGCTGGGAGTGGTTGGCGCGTCCGGCACCGGAAAGTCGGTTTTGCTGCGCAGCATCGTCGGCCTGCAAAAGCCCAATGCGGGCAGCGTCAAGGTTTTCGGCGTCGATGTCCTGACCGCAGACCTGCGCGAAACCCGGGCCCGCTGGGGTGTGATGTTTCAGGACGGCGCCCTGTTCTCGGCCCTCACGGTGCGTGAGAATGTCGAGGCGCCGATGCGGGTGCACTTCAATCTGCCGGCGGCGCTGCGGCGGTCCTTGGCGGATCTGAAGCTGGCGATGGTCGGGTTGCCGCCCAAGGCGGCCAGCCTATACCCGTCGGACTTGTCGGGCGGCATGCGCAAGCGGGCCGGCTTGGCGCGGGCCTTGGCCCTGGATCCTGAAATCCTGCTGCTGGATGAACCGACGGCAGGCTTGGACCCGATTGCCGCCTCGGAATTCGACGCGTTGATCGCGGCGCTGCGGCAGGCGCTTAACCTGTCGGTCTTTCTGGTCACCCACGACATCGACACGCTGCACGCCACCTGTGACCGGATCGCGGTGCTGGCGGGGGGCAAGGTCCTGGTCACGGGCACACTGGCCCAGATGCTCAAGGTCGAGGATCCTTGGGTGCATTCCTATTTCCACGGCCCGCGCGCCCATGCGGCCTTGGCGGGCTGACGCGTGGAAACCAAGGCAAACTACGTTCTGATCGGCGCCTTTACCATCTTGGCGATTCTGGCTGGTCTTGGCTTCTTCCTGTGGCTGGCCAAGGTGCAGATCGACCGGACCTACACGCAATATGACATCGTCTTCGATCAGGTCTCGGGTCTTGGCCAATCCAGCACCGTCACCTTCAACGGCGTCAATGTCGGCAAGGTTCTGACCATCACGCTTGACCACACCGACCCTTCCAAAGTGCGCGTCCGGATCGAGGTGGCGGCGTCCACGCCGGTCCGAGTGGGAACCGAGGCGACGCTGGCCTCGCAAGGGGTGACCGGGGTGGCCTATGTCGGGCTGGAGGGCGGGGCCGCAGATGCCGACCGGCTTGCAGTCAATGCTGGAACCGGCGTGGCAGAGATCCCCTCCAAGACCACGGTCGTGCAGGGGCTGCTGGCCGATGCCCCGGATCTGCTGGCCAAGGCGATTTCGGTGCTGGACGACATGGGCCGCTTCACCACGCAGGACAACGCTGATCATGTGGCCCGCATCATCGCCAATCTTGACGAGGCCTCGGGCCGTCTGAACAAGGTTATGGACGACCTGACCAAAGCATCTGCCAGCTTCTCGGCGGCGGCCGACAAGATCTCGGCCTTCGCCACCAAACTGGACGGCGTGGCCACCAACACCAACGTGACGCTGGCGGATGCCCGTACCGCGCTTGCCAGCATCAACAGCTTTGCCGCCAAGGGCCTGCCGCAGATCACCACCCTCAGCCAGCAGGCCACCAAGCTGGTGGCCGACCTGTCGAGCCTTACGGCGCGGATCGAACGCGACCCGGCCCGCTTTTTCCTTGGCAACCGCACCCCCGACTACACCAGATGAGGCTGACATGACCCGCCCCCCGCTGTTTTTCGCTTTGCTCCTGTCGGCCTGCAGCGCGGTCGGTCAGGCTTCTGCCCCGTTGGACGCCTACACGCTGCAGCCGCTGCCGATGACGCAGTCGGCGACAGGCGCGCGCCATCTGGTCGTCGAACTGCCCACGGCAAGTGGCGCCTTGATGACCGACCGCATCCTGATCAAGCCGACACCGCTTCAGGCGCAATACCTGCCCAAGGGCCGTTGGGTCGATCCGGTGCCAGAGTTGGTTCAGACCCTGCTGGTTGCCTCGTTGCAGAACGCGGGCGGCTTTCGGCTGGTTGGCCGTGACGGGGCCGGGCTGACGCCCGATTTCGTCGCGCTGGTCGAGGTGAACGATTTCGAGGCGGAGGCACCGGCAGCGGCCACCCGGCAAACCCCGGTCCGGGTGGGCCTGACGATCACCCTGCTGAATGAGAACGACCGCCGCCTGATCGGCTCCCGTCGCTTCGATGCCACCGGGGTCGCCGCCAGCGCCGACACTTTCGCCGTGGTGACGGCCTTTGATGCCGCCACCCGGCAGGTTCTGGCCGATGCTGTCAGTTGGGTCAACCGCACCGCCCATTGACCGCTTGGCGGAGCGGGCGCGTGGTACATATCTATTGACGCATTTGCCATTCTGAAAATACTGGCGGCTATTTAAGATCAGGGGCCTCATGCAACGCACTTTTCTTGCCGCTGGTTTCGCACTTCTCGCCGCTGCCGCCTCGGCGGAGCCATTGCCCGTTCATGTCGTGACCGCCGCTCTTGCCGTGCCCTCGACCGAGGTTGCGCTGACGGGAACCCTGCAGGCGATCCAGGCCTTTCCTATGGCCTTCCCGCAAGGCGGCCGGGTGATCTCGGTCACGGCACAGGAAGGGGACCGGGTGGTGGCCGGACAAGAGCTGGCCCGCGTGGATCCGACGCAGGCCGATGCGGCGCAGCGCGCGGCGCTTGCCAGCCTCAACGGTGCCGAAGCTGCCCTGCGGGAGGCGCAGCAGACCAGCGACCGCGCGCAGGACCTGCTGGGCCGCGGCGCTGGCACGCGGGCGGATGTCGATACGGCAACCAAGGGCCTGTTGGCCGCCCAGTCCAGCCGCGATCAGGCCGCGGCGCAACTGTCAAAGGCGCAGACGGCGCAAGACAACACGGTTCTGCGCGCCCCCCGCGCCGGAACGGTGACGGCGCGGGTGGTCGAGCCGGGACAAGTGGTCAACCCAGGTCAAAAGGTGCTGACCCTCGCGGCGGATACCGGACTCGACGCGGTGTTCAACGCGCCCGATGGTGTCGATCTAGAGGCTTTTCTGGGCGACACGGTCATGCTGACCCCAGTGGGTCAATCCGATGTGACCCTGACCGGCACGATTACCGAGATTTCGCCACTGGTTGACCCCAATACCGGCGCGGTTGTGGTGAAGGCCCGACTGGACAGCTCCGTACCTGCAGGCGTGGTCTTTGGCACGCCCGTCGTCGGGCGGCTGACTGTGCCGCAGGTTCCGGCCATCACCCTGCCATGGACGGCACTGACCGCCATGGCAGGCAGCCCCGCGGTCTGGATGGTGGAGCCTTCAACGCTGGCCGTTCGGCAAATCCCGGTGACCGTCAGCGCCTATGACGGCGACAGCGTGCGTCTGTCGGGCGGACTGGCGCCTGGGACGATGGTGGTCACGGATGGATCACAACTTCTGTTTCCGGGCCGCGTGGTCGTCCCGGTGAAAGCGGGGAACTGATGCGCCGGGTTACTGTTCTGCTGGCCCTGCTGTGCCAACCTGCCCTGGCCGAGACCGCCCGTCCTGTGGTGTCGGAAATCATCACGCCCGGCCCTGTGCAGTCGCGCAGTTTCACTGGCACAGTCGAGGCCGAGGTCACCACCAACCTTGCCTTTCTGACGCTGGGCCGCGTCGCGACGCTGAAGGTCGCGGCAGGGGACAAGGTCAGCGCGGGGATCACGCTGGCCACGTTGGATCAGGTCACCTTGAACGAAGACCTGTCAGCTGCAGAAGCGGCCTTGCAGGGCGCCCGGGCAAGGGCGCAGTTTGCCGCGCAAAGCTTTGCCCGGGTACAGGAACTGGCGAACCGTGCCGTGGCCACCTCTGCCCAACTGGAAAGCGCACATGCCGGACAGGCAACGGCCGAGGCGGCCGTGGCGGCGGCAGAAGCCGATCTGGCCCGTGCCAAGGATGCGGCGGGTTACAGTGCGCTGACAGCGCCCATGGATGGCATCGTCACCGCCACGCTGGTGGATCCGGGCACCGTGGTTTCGGTGGGAACCCCGATCCTGACCCTGGCCGGCCTGACCGGGCGCGAGGCCGTGCTGGATGTGCCGCCGGACGTTCTGGCGCTGTTGAAGCTGGGCGATGCGTTTGACGTCATCGGGCGCGGCAGTGCGCCCGTGACAGGAACTCTTGCCCGGATCGAGCCCTCTGCCGGCACCGGTACCCGCAGCCGGCGGATTCACCTGACGCTTGGCGATCCGCCCCTGTCCTACCGGCTGGGCAGTCTGATTTCGGCCACGCTGGCGGCCAGGACAGCCGCTGTGGTCACCCTCCCCGCAAGCGCCATCACAGGGACCGTAACGGCGCCACAGGTCTGGCGTGTGGGCCCGGGGCGCAAGGTTGCGCTTGTGGCTGTGACGCTGGGCAAAAGCCTTGGCCAGCGCGTTGTGGTGACCGGCGGCATCGCTGCCGGAGATGAGATTGTCGTCAGGGGGGCGCACTCGCTAGTCGAGGGGCAAAGCGTCGGCCCTTCTGTAAATGCGGGGACCGACTGATGCGCTTCAACCTGTCGGACTGGGCGCTGCGGCATCGGTCGTTCCTTTGGTATTTGATCCTCGTCTCGCTACTTGCCGGCGCCTATGGCTATCTGTCGATGGGGCGCGAGGAAGATCCGGCCTTCACCATCAAGACCATGATCATTCAGGCCGCCCTGCCGGGTGCGACGGCGGAAGAGACGGTCGCCCAGGTCACCGAGCGCATCGAAAAGAAGCTGCAAGAGCTTGAGAACCTGAAGTTCACCCGTTCGGAAACCCTGCCGGGAGTGGCGACCGTCTATGTCGAACTGACCTCGGACACCAAGGCTGCGGCGGTGACGGCGACATGGCAGCGCATCCGCAACATGATGAACGACATCAAGGGTGATTTCCCCAAGGAATTCGCGGGCTTCGGCTTCAATGACAGCTTTGGCGACGTCTATGGCAACATCTATGCCTTCACCTATGACGGCTATTCCCCCGCCGAAGCCAAGCACTGGGCCGAGACGGTGCAGACCGCCGTCCTGCAGTTGAAGGACGCAGGCAAGGTTGATCTGGTGGGAACACAGGACCCGGTGATCTATCTGGAATTCTCGGCCCGGAGTCTGGCGGCCCTGGGACTGGATGCGACGACAGTGCTGAACACCCTGGCCAGCCAGAACGCCATCGTGCCATCCGGCGTGATCCGGACCGAGGCGGAAAAGGTGATGGTCCGCGTCTCGGGCAGTTTCACCGGGGCTGATGAACTGGCGGCCACGACGCTGCGGGTGGGGGACACGTTCTTTGCCCTGTCGGATGTGGCCACGGTCACGGCGGGCTTTGTCGACCCGGCCAAGGCACTTTACCGCTACAACGGTCAGCCTGCGATTGGCCTGATCGTCGGCATGCGCGCCGGGGCCAACATCCAGAACTTCGGCGCGGCTCTGGACGGCGTCATGGCCCGGATGGGGCCATCCCTGCCCGTAGGGATCGAGATGCACAAGGTTGCCGATCAGCCCAAGGTGGTGGAGGAGTCCGTCAACCACTTCCTGCGCGCCCTCGTCGAGGCGGTGGTGATCGTGCTGGCGGTCAGCTTCGTGTCTTTGGGCTTTCGGGCGGGGCTGGTGGTGACCATGGCCATTCCCTTGGTTCTGGCGCTGACCTTTGTCGTGCTGGACATGATGGGCATTACCCTGCAGCGCATCTCGCTGGGCGCGCTGATCATCGCCCTTGGCCTTCTGGTCGACGATGCAATGATCTCGATCGAGACGATGATTTCCCGGCTTGAGGTCGGCGAAAGCCTTGAAAAGGCGGCAAGTGCGGCGTGGTCTTCCATCGCATTTCCCATGCTGACCGGCACTTTGGTGACGATGGCCGGGTTCATCCCGATTGGCCTGAATTCCTCGGCAGCGGGGGAGTATACGATTTCCCTGTTCTACGTCATCGTGATCTCGCTCCTGCTGTCCTGGGTGGTGGCGGTGCTCTTCGCGCCGATCCTTGGCATCACCTTCCTGCCAAAGACCATGAAGCACCATTCGGGCGAACCGGGGCGGGTGCGCAACGCCTTCCACGGCATCCTTCGGCTGGCGATGCGCGCCAAGGGGCTGACGGTTGCCATCACATTGGTGCTTTTCGGCCTGTCGCTGTTCGGCATGACCTTTGTCGAGCGGCAGTTCTTCCCCACCTCGGATCGGCCAGAACTGATCATCGACGTAACGCTGCGTCAGAACGCTGCGTTCAAGTCCACCGATGCGGTGATGGCGCAATTGGATGGCTGGCTCGCCTCCCGCAAGGAGCCGTCGTACTGGAGCACCTATGTCGGCCGGGCCGCGCCACGTTTCATCCTGGCCTTCGATGCGGTTACGCCGGCCGACAACTTCGGCCAGATCGTGGTGATGACCCCCGATTTGGCTGCGCGCGACGCCTTGAAGGCGGCGGTGGGCGACTTTTCCAAGACCCTGCCCGGCGTCGATATCTTCGCCAAGTATCTGGAACTTGGGCCGCCGGTTGGCAAACCCGTGCAATACCGCCTGTCCGGACCGGATCCGGACAAGGTCAGCGATTTGGGCCGGGATCTGGCGGCTGTTCTGGCCGCTGACCCGCGGCTGGACATGATCACCGAGAACTGGAACGAACCGGCCCGCGTTGCCCGGGTGGTGCTGGATCAGGACAAGCTGCGCCAGTTGGGGCTGACCCAGACCGATGTCGCCCACGCGCTGTATACCCTGTTTGACGGCGTCACCGTCACTGAACTGCGCGAGGGCAAGACCCTGATCGACGTGGTGGCGCGGGGCAGTGATACCGACCGGTCTTCCGTCGCCTCGTTGCAGAACCTGCAACTGGGCAACGCGGCGGGCCAGCCGATCCCGCTGATTTCCTTTGCAACGCTCGACTGGGCGCTGGAACAGCCGATCATCCAGCAGCGTAACCGTGTGCCCACTGTCACGGTCAAGGCGGCCGTGGTCACCCAGGATCAGCCCGCCACCATCGCCACCGACCTGCAGCCGAAGATTGACGCTTTCGCCGCCACGCTGCCACCCGGATATGTGGTGGAAATCGGCGGCTCGGTTGAAAGCAGCGCGGAAAGTCAGGCGCCGATCATCGCGGTGGTGCCGATCATGCTGCTGATCATGGTGTCCTTGGTTATGGTGCAGATGCAAAGCTTCCGGCGCAGTTTCGTTGTGCTGGCGGTGGCGCCCTTGGGATTGATTGGCGTGGTGGGGGCACTGCTGGCGTCTGGCGCGCCTTTGGGCTTCGTGGCCATTCTGGGTGTGCTGGCGCTGATGGGCATCCTGATCCGCAACTCCATCATTCTGGTGCACGAGATCGAGGCGTTGCAGCACCACGGTCTGTCGCGCTGGCAATCGGTGTTTGATGCGACCGACAGCCGGGCGCGCCCGATCCTGCTGACGGCGGCGGCGGCGAGCCTGGCGTTGATCCCGATCTCGCGGCAGGTCTTCTGGGGGCCGATGGCCTATGCCATGATGGGGGGCATCATCGTCGGCACGTTGCTGACGCTGTTGTTCGTGCCCGCACTTTATTGCCTTGTCTTCAGGGTCAAGGCAGACCCCGCCACATGACCCAGAATCCGCCAGATTGCCGCCCCACCGTCGCCCGTGGTCTGGCGCAGACCGGTCCGCTGTTGGCGCGGTCTTAGGCCATGATCGGCGTCAATTCCTGCGGTTTACGCTGCCCGTGACGCGGCACGCCGACAGCCTAAAGGCCCGGTCCGATCCGGCCATTCGGCGCAAGCAGGCCATGGCACTTTTCCCGTCGTGATCCTCTGGCAGATTGCCGCTATCAGCCGTCGCCAATCCGCAGGATGTGGCCATAGGCCGTGTCGGGTACCGCACCCGGTATCGCCCAAAGCACGTCAAACCCCGGCTTGGGCGGCAGCGGCGCGTCAAGGTCCGTCAGGATCACGGCGATGGACGGACGCAGCGCCGCAGCTCTTTGGAACAGGTCACGGTAATCGGTGCCACCTCCGCTGCGCAGCGGCAGATCGCGCAATCCGGCCCAGCCGCTGGGGTCCAGCCGCGCCTCGGCAAAGACCGTTTCGTCAAAGGCCAGAAGATGCGCCTCGGCGCCGGTGCGGCGGGCAATCGCCTCGGCTTCGGCGGAAAACAGGCGAAGGGTCTGGGCGTCGATCGACGAGGATGTGTCAAGGCCGATCACGATCCGCGGGCGATGATCCATCCGCTGACGCCCCGGCTCGAACACCGGAACCGGGCCGCCCGTGCGTCCGGCCTCGGCCATGCGGGCGACCCATGAGCCAGAGGGCCTGCGCCAACTGGGGCGCGGGCGTTCGGTCAGCGCCTGTGCCAGAAGACCGCGCAGATGAACCTCCCATGGCACGGTGTCCGGTGCAAGATCGGCCAGGATCGCCCCCAGCCGCCCGATGCCGCTGCCGGCCTTGCGACCCGCTTCGAAGGCGCGCAGGACATGGTTGCGCCAGTCCGAGGGGGATGGGCCTTTGCCATCGTCTTGCGGATTGCCTGCGCCCAGATCAACGGAAAATCCCCGCGTCTGGCCCCATTTGCGCAGCCGTTCCGCGCGTTTGGGATCGCGGTGCAACGCCATTGCCAGACGGTCGGCATCCCAACGCTCCAGCGCCGCGACGGCACTGGTCTCGGCCAGCCCGGCTTCGGCCAAAAGATCGGTCAGCGTGACCGCAGGGCGCGGGATCGGGTGGCCCGCAAGGATCAGGGTTTCGTTGATGATCCCATCGGCGGCGAGGCCGAACAGCGTTTTGTCGAAGGCCCCTCCCAAACGCTCGGCCAGCGCGGCCATGCGGGCGGAATGGCGCAGCGCCACATGCAGGACGTGATGGGCCACAAGGCCCACCTGGTGTGGAAGACCCAACGCTTCGAAGGCGGGGCCATAGGTGATCACATCTTCCTCGGTTCGGGTCATCCCGCCTCCGTCGCGGTGGCGGCACCACAGCGCCAGTACCGCCAGCGCCGAGTCAACCTCGCCCAGATGCGCCAGCGCACGGGCGGCGCGGGGCGACGGGTTGGTCACGGCAAACCGGCGGCCCGGCGTTCGGCCGCATAGCTGGCATAGGCCTCGGAGGTGGCGAAAGCCTCTTGCAACCCCAGCTTGAAGGCGCGGCCGATCAGCAACTCGAAGCCGAAGCTGGCCAATTCGCTGATCGGCAAGCCGCTGTGCGCCAGACCGCCCAGCCCCCGCAGATCCGCAAGGATCTCGATGGCGGAGGGCAGGGTTTCGCTGTTTGCCACCCCCACCAGACCGTAAACCAGCGCGGTTAGACCATGTAGCGTGCGTGGATAAAGCGCCGCCCGGTCGCGGCGCGGTGCGGCCAGCATCGCGTCAATCTGCACCGTGGCCGCGATCTCGTCCGCCAGCAGGGCGAATTCAGCGGCCGGGGCCAAGCCGACGGTTCCCGCGATCATCACCTGTCGCAGGCCCCGGTCTGGCACCGAGCCCATAATGCGGCTGACACGCGTCCAGCTGCGCGGGGTGCAGGCGATCATCTGCCCCCGGCGCAGGCTGTCCTCGGTGGTCTCCAGCAGGTCGGGGCGTGTGCGGATGAAGGCCGCGACTGTCGGATGAATGCCGGCGGGCAAGGCGTAAGTCTTGACCCAGTCTTCGGCATTGGCCTGCACGATCATATGGATCAAGCGATCGCTGAGCGCGGTGCCCATGTCATAAGCGATCGCACCATCCTCAACCCGGTTGCCGGCGGCCACAATCATCACGCTGGCGGGCAGGCGATGGCGGCCCACCCTGCGTTCCTGCAGCAATCCATAGACGGTCGGCTGCAGGGCAGGGGCGGCGGCGGTCAACTCATCCAGAAACAGGATCGCGGGGTTGTCAGTGTCCGGCAAATCCTCGGGGCGGTACCAGACGGTCTTTTTGCTGTCGTGGTCAAAGAAGGGCAACCCGCGCAGGTCCTGCGGCTCGATCGTGGTCAGGCGCAGGTCGAAAAGGTCGGCCCCGATCCGCTGGGCCAGGGTTTGGACCAGTTCGGTCTTGCCCACGCCGGGGCGTCCATGCAGCATCCACGAGACGGTCAGCCCGCCGGCGGCCTGCGCGGCCCAGCCCGCCTCCAGCACCCGCAACGCTTCACCGGCCGATACGGTCGTGGCGTTGACACTCATGCCTCCACCGCCCGCTTCTCTAGGAATGCCGCCAGCCGGGCATGGGCCGAGACGGCGCGCGCCTCTTGGGCGATGTTGCGCAGGTAGACATCGTCGCGGTGGTTGACCGCCAAAAGGTCGCGTTCGGTAAACGCGGCGTCAAACAGCGCCTCGTCCAGCACGGCGCGATCCTTGGCGTCAAGCGGCGGCAGGTGCGGTTCCGGCGTTTCGGTCTGCACCGAGACCAAGGTCAGGGGCCGAATTCGGGCCAATTCGGACTGTTCGATCACCAGACGCAAGGTGCCCTCGGCAATCTCATGCCGGGCCGCGATGCGGCGCAGGCAGGCCCGGGCCCGGAAGGTCAGGATGTCCAGCCGCCGCGCAGCCTCGTCGGCGCTGATCACGCCGGCCCGCGCAGGCTTTGACAGCCGAAGCACCCGCAACTCGATCACCGAGACCCACATCAACATCAGGGCCGGCGCTTCCATCACGGGCATCGCAAGATTGCGGAAGAACAACGGCGCCAAGCCGAAAGGCAGCAGCGTCACCATGTAACGCAGCGCCTGAACCTCGACGATCAGCCGCAGCCAGACCCCAAGCCCGGCCCCACGCGGCACCAGCACAACCCGGCCGAGGAACTTCTTCGGCAGGCTGCTGGTCTCAAGGGCGCCGCGATTGACCAGGGTTTCGTCTGTGACAATCAGCATGAAACCTCCCCCTTCACGACCAACATAGCGCCGGGCCCCTCAGTTGCAAATCTGCGGCAGAACTTCAGATGACTGGGCCATCCCGGATCAGGCCAAGCACACGTGCGGCCGGGCAAGGCTTTCGGTCGAAGGGATGGGCCTGCAGGTGTGAAATAGTTGGCGGATGCCATTGTTTCGCCAAAATAGACATCCATATCCCATCCATACGGATGGCATATGGAGTCCTAATGTCGAAACCAACGGTGGTCCCGCTTTCCAAATCGCCTGACTCGGAAAAGCTGACGATCAATCTGGGCTACGTGGATCTGGGCCAGATCGAGCTTTTGGTGCAGGAAGGCTTCTATTCCAACCGCAGCGACTTCATCCGCACGGCGATCCGCAACCAGCTTGAACGCCACGCCGAGACGATACGGCACCTCGTGACACGCAAAAGCGTCGATCTGGGTGTGCGCCGCATCACCCGCGCCGAATTGGCGGCGGTGGCTGCGGCGGGACAGATGCTGGACATTCGGGTTCTGGGACTGGCCGTTGTGGCGCCGGATATTCCCGCCGACCTTGCCCGCAGCACCATCGCCGCGTTGAACGTTCTGGGCGCGCTGCAGGCCAGCGATGCCGTCAAGGCGGCCTTGGCCGACCGGATCACCTGACCTTCTTTGATAGAAAGCGCGACATGAACACTCCTTTCAAGCGGGGCATGGCCAAGGCCGCGGACCTGACCCGGTCCGGCAAGTTGCAAGAGGCGACGACCCTGATCCAGTCTCTGCTGCGCCCGGCACCGCCTGCAGAGATTGACGGGCATGTCCAAGGGCCCGAACCACAGATCCTGCTGGCCAAGGCAATACGGCCTGCTGCGCCGCCTTTGAAAAGCCGCGCCCCGCTGGCCGAAACGCTGCGCCGGATCGCAGCCGGTGGCATGCCTGCCCGGGGGGCTGCGTCCGCAGCCAAAATCCCGATACCGCCGGGCGCACAGTTCCTGACCCTGACCCACGCCGGGACCCATGGCAGTCGGGACTACAGGCTTTATGTGCCAGCCAAACGTCCCGCAGCCCCGATGCCCCTAATTGTGATGCTGCACGGCTGTACCCAGACGCCGGAAGACTTCGCGGCCGGCACCGGCATGAATGTCGTGGCCGAGGAGCTTGGTTACCTGATCGCCTATCCGGCCCAACCCTCCGGGGCGAATGCCCAGAAATGCTGGAACTGGTATCGCCCTGAAGATCAGGCGCGTGACCGTGGCGAGCCTGCCCTGATCGCCGGCCTGACCCGGGACATTCTGCGCGATCACCGGGCAGATCCCGCCCGGGTCTATGTTGCCGGACTGTCGGCGGGTGGTGCTGCGGCCGTTCTGGTGGCGGCAGCCTATCCGGACCTTTTCAGTGCCGTTTGCGCCCATTCCGGCCTGCCGGCGGGCAGTGCGCATGACATCCCCTCGGCCTTCGCTGCCATGCGAAATGGTTCGACCAGCAGACCGCACAAGGCCGTCGTGCCGACCATCGTCTTTCACGGTCTGGCGGACTCCACGGTGCACCCAAGGAACGGATCAGCCATACTGGCCCAGGCGCTGCACACCATGCCCGGCCTGCAAGAGGTCAGCCGATCAGGCATTTCGGACGGTGGCCGCCCCTATCGCGCCACAGCGCATCTGCATGCCGATGGCCGCAGTCTTGCCGAACACTGGCAGATCGAGGGGGCTGGCCATGCGTGGTCCGGTGGCGACCCGGCAGGCAGCTACACCGACGCCCTTGGCCCGGACGCTTCGCGCCAGATGGTGCGGTTCTTTCTGCAGCACAAGAAATCCTAGGCGGCACTTGACCCTTCGAGGTAAGACAAGCTGTCACAGGGGACCTTTGCCATGGCCAGACGACGCATGCACCTCGGCGCTTTCATGCGGCCCACCACGATCCACACCGGGGCCTGGCGCTACCCCGGGGCTTGGGCCGATGCGAATTTCAATCTGGAACATCTGGTCAAACTGATCCGCAAGCTGGAGGCGGGCAAGTTCGACGCTTTCTTCATGGCCGACCATCTGGCTGTTCTGAACATGCCGATCGAGGCGTTGAAGCGCAGCCACACGGTCACCTCGTTTGATCCTTTGACCCTGCTGCCTGCTTTGGCGATGGTGACCGAACGGATCGGCCTGATCGCCACGGCATCAACCACCTTCGAGCCGCCCTATACCTTGGCCCGCCGCTTTGCGTCGCTTGACCATATCAGCAAGGGCAGGGCGGGCTGGAACATCGTGACCACCGCCAACCCCGATGCTGCACTGAACTTCGGCATGTCCGAACAGCCTGAACATGCGGCCCGCTATCGCCGTGCCCGGGAATACCACGCCGTCGTGACCGGCCTGTGGGACAGCTTCGCCGAAGATGCCTTTACCCGGGATACAGAGAGTGGCCTGTTCTTCGACCCTGCCCGCATGCATATCCTGGATCATTCCGGACCAGCGTTTTCCGTGCGCGGCCCGCTCAACATCGCCCGCCCGCCGCAGGGCTGGCCGGTGATCGTGCAGGCCGGCGCCTCGGACGACGGACGGCAACTGGCGGCGGAGACTGCCGAAATGGTGTTTGCGGCGGGCGGATCAAAGACCCAGTCGCAGGCCTTCTACGCTGACGTCAAAGCGCGAGCCAGTGCGGCAGGGCGCAATCCCGATCACCTCAAGATCCTGCCCGGTGCCTTCGTTGTCGTGGGGGATAACATGGCCGAGGCTCAGGACATCCGCGCCCGTCTGGACAGTCTGGTGCATTTCGACAGTTCCGTGGCCGCCCTGTCCATCGCTATCGGTCAAGACGCCCGCGCTTTTGATCCGGACGGTCCCTTGCCCGACATCCCCGAGACCAATGCCTCAAAAAGCGGTCGGCAGCGGGTGGTTGATCTGGCCCGGACCGAGGGTCTGACGGTGCGCCAACTGGCGCAGCGCCTGGGTGGCTATGGCGGGTCGGGCTTTGTCGGAACGCCGCAGACCATCGCTGACCAGATGGAAGACTGGTTTGAAACCGGTGCCGCCGATGGCTTCAACATCATGTTCTCGCATCTGCCCGATGGGCTGGATGCCTTTGTGGACAAGGTGGTGCCGGAACTTCAACGCCGGGGTCTGTTCCGCACGGAGTATCAGGGCTTCACCCTGCGGGACCATCTGGGCTTGCCAAGACCGGACAACCGCTTCTTTCCGGTGACATGACCTGAAGCTATGGATCGGGGCCATCTGTCTTTGGCCCACGTTCCTGTGCCCTTGTGCGATCAAAGCCCGATGCGATCAAAGCCCGAAATCGGCCGCCACAAGGGTGTGCAGCCCGGTAAGGATCACCATGGAATCCGCCACCTTGTCGCCGTTCGTGTCCAGCAGAACATGCACCTCGTTGCCAACGCTGTCATAGCGGATCTCGCCCGCGGTGCCGCCAAAGGCCGTGGTCCCGATGAAGTGCAAGCTTGGAAACGAGAATGCGATCACATCATGCTGTCCATGGTGGAAATCCTGAATGCGGTCCGCGGAACTGGACGAACTGTCGCCACTGTAAAAGATGAATCTGTCCGCGCCGGCCCCGCCATTCAACACATCCTTGCCACCACCGCCGATCAGGGTGTCATCCCCGGTGCCGCCCTTCAATGTGTCGCGCCCCAGCCCGCCGACCAGATTGTCCGCGCCATCCAGCCCTGAGACAAGATCGCTGCCCTTGCCGGCGTCCAGCTGATCGGATCCGGCGGTACCGTTCAGCGTGTCCGACCCGGCAGTTGCCGCATAAAGCGTTTCGGTGAATATCTTTTGCGAGCCGAGCACCGTATTGGCGCTGGGGCTGAACAGCGTCACCTTGAAGGTCATCGACCCGGTGAAGGCGAATGCATTGGTGAAGTGAAAGCTCAGAAAGGCGGAATTCACGCCCTCGGCATAGGTCAAAGTGCCGCCGGGCAGGGCGCCGCCCACGAAGTCCGCGCCGATCAGACCCGCCCCGCTGACCTTCCAGTGGACGGTGTCAGTGGTCGTGATCTGACCCTCGCGCGGCACGACCAGCGTGAAATCGCGAAACGAGGTCCCGCCCGAGGCGGGGCCGCTGATGGTCGAGGCTTGTTGTGGCACGCCCAGCCACTCGAAAAAGGCCCCGCCGCCCAGACTGCCGCCGGTCGGACCGGCCCCGGCATAGATCGCGCCGGATCCGGTTGATCCGGTAGCGCCCGCGGTCCCGTCAGAGCCGGCCGCACCAAAGCCGCCACCGCCGCCCGTGTGACCCTCGGCCCCGCCTTCGCCGGCAAGGCCGCCCGCACCACCGGCACCGCCCTGCGCGCTGTTGCCGTAAGACAACGCCGCGCCCTCGATCAGCACTGTGCCGTTGTTCAGGATGCCTGCGATGCCCGCCCCGCCGCTGCCACCGTTGCCACCCGCGCCGCCATTGCCCCCAGTTCCCCCGGTCCCGCCATTGCCGCCATTGCCCCCGTCGCCACCGCGCCCGCCGTCACCGCCCGCGCCGCCTTCGGCAAAGCAGAAGCGCAGCGCCGAATCGTGCAGCACCAGCGTGCCTTCGTTCAGAATGCCACCCACCGCCGATGCGCCGTTCGACCCGCGGCCGCCATCGCCGCCAATCCCGCCGTCGCCCGCACTGACCGAGCCGCCGCCGCCATCGCCGCCCCGGCCCCCCTCGCCGCCATTGCGCCCCGATCCACCGTTGGCGCTGCCCGATACGGCAACATGGTCCAGCGTCAGATGGCCCTGATTGATGAGTGCCGGGTTGCCGATGAACCCCGGAGAGGTGCTTTTCCCGCCATTCTCGCCGTCTCCGCCATCGGTGCCATGGTTCTGCACATCGGTTCCGTTGTCCCCCGCCCCCCCCGCCGGACCCTCGTTCAGGCCGGCAGCACCGTTGGTCCCGCCGACCACCTGAATATGCGCGATCTTCACATCCGCCCCGGCCCGCACGATGATCGACCCCTGCGACCCGCCCATGAACAGCGAGCCACCCAACGTGGCATTGCCAAGCTGGCCCTCGATGGTGATCGACTTGGTGATGGCAAGGTTCCGGGTCAGTTCAACCCCGCCAAACAGCCCGTGCGCAAAGACGATGGTATCGCCGTCCGCCGCCCGGGCCACGGCTTGTCGCAGCGTCAGTTGGCCAGTGGTTGCACTATCGTTGGTGGTTGTGACCGTGATGACGGACATGGCAATGGATCCCTGTTCTGTCTGCCAGGCGCACCGCAAAATCCAAACAGGTGCTGAGCCCGCAAAATTTCGGTTGTCTGAAACGCATAGGGTCTTTCACTCTAAAGCGACCTTAAGTCGAATCATGCCGCCCGGTCCAGTTTTCTGCCCACGGTCGCAGCTAAATCAATCCTCGCAGGGCGCAGGCGACCGGCTGGCCCTGCCACGTCTCGCTTTCGCCCGACAAATCGCACTCCATCGTCCGCTCTGCAAAGGGACGCTCCAGCGCAAGCCCGCGCGCGCCAAGCCGCTGCCTGACATGGTATGCCAGACCATCGGGCCCCGTGTCTGGCCGTGGCGGCTGGCCTACTGCGCCCGGACGCCGCCGGCATCCTTGCGCGACAGCGGCGGGAAATCTGCGGGGGTGATGGTTTCGTGTTCCAGAAGTAGAACCGTCCCGGCATCCAGATCCACACGGCGGCTGGCAAGAAGCGCCTTGGCCTTGTCATAGGCCACACCGATGATGTCGCGGATCGCCAGATCCACCTCGCGGGCCGTCGCTTCTGAATGGTCGCGCGGGCTGAAGGAACCGGGAGCGTCGCCCAGAAAGCCGCCACGGTCCGGTTCCAGCACGGCCTGCCCCAGACCCGCGTACATGCCAAACCGGGTGACGATCTGACGGGCGATGTCGGTGGCATGGGCCAGATCATCGGCCGCCCCGGTCGAGATGTCTCCGATCACCAGCTCTTCGGCGGCGCGGCCTGCCATCAGTACGATCAGCCGATCGTCCAGATCATGGCGGTTGATCAGGAACCGGTCCTCGGTCGGGCGGGTCATGGTATAGCCCAGCGACCCCACGGTGCGTGGGATGATCGAGACCTTGTGCACCTGATCTGCCCCCGGCAACGAGGCCGCAGCCAGCGCATGGCCCATCTCGTGACAGGCAACGGCGTGGCGCTCGGTGGGGTTCAGAAGACGACCCTTGCGCTCCATCCCGGCGACGATGCGCTCGACGGCGGCAGTGACATCGGCCATCTCGACGGCTTGCGCACCGCGACGTGTGGCCTGAATGGCGGCCTCGTTCACCAGATTGGCCAGTTCCGCACCGGTAAAACCGGGGGTCAGGGCAGCGACCGCGTCCACGTCCAGATCCTGCGCCACGGTGATCTTCTTCAGGTGCACCCGCAGAATGGCGGCGCGACCGGTCTTGTCGGGCCGATCCACCACCACCTGCCGGTCAAAGCGGCCCGCCCGCAGCAGGGCTGGGTCAAGGATTTCAGGCCGGTTGGTGGCCGCCAGCAGCACGATGCCGTCGCGCGGATCAAAGCCATCCAGTTCGGCCAGAAGCTGGTTCAACGTCTGCTCCTTTTCGTCATGGCCGCCAAATCCCCCAACGCCGCGCCGCATGCCAAGCGCATCCAGTTCGTCGATGAAGATGATGCAGGGCGCGGCCTTGCGGGCTTGGTCGAACAGATCGCGCACCCGGGCGGCACCGACCCCCACGAACATCTCGACAAATTCCGAGCCCGAGATCGAGAAGAACGGCACCTTCGCCTCACCGGCAATCGCGCGGGCAAACAAGGTCTTGCCGGTGCCGGGCGGGCCGGTCAGCAGGATGCCTTTCGGGATATGCGCGCCCAGACGGTTGAATTTCTGCGGTTCGCGCAGAAACGAGACGATCTCTTTCAGTTCTGCCTTCGCCTCGTCCACCCCGGCCACATCGTCGAAGGTCACGCCGGTGTCCTTTTCGACATAAACCTTGGCCTTGGATTTGCCGACCGCCATCATGCCGCCCAAACCCTGACGTTCCGCCATGCGCGGCAACAGGAACATCCAGAACCCCATGATCAGGATCAACGGCACGATCCAGCCCAGCAGGGTAGAAATCCATGTGTTCTGGACGGTTCCGTCGAACGTGACGCCCGCCGCCTGCAGCACATCGGCCAGATCCTTCGGCACGATATTCGTGACGAAATTTTCGGGCCCTTTGCCGGGGGTCTTGAACGCGCCACGGATCTGTTCGGGGTCGACCTGAACCTCGGCGACGCCCCCCTTCTTCAGCAGGTCAAGGAACTGGCTGTAGGGAATGGCCTGCGTGTTGGCCAGCCCCTGATACCAAGCCTGAAACACCAAAAGAGCCACGAGGGCCACGGCAAAGTACCAGAAATGGAACTGGTGTTCTTTCTTCATCGTCCTGCCCTCATGCCTGCATAACATAGGTGCCGGGCGCATCGCACAGCGCCTTTCCCTCAGGTCCCAAGGGCGGCGGCACAGCCGCGGCGCCGGACCGTGCAGCCAACCAATTCGCCAGCGCCTGCCACCAGGATCCGTCTTGCGGCGCTGTCTCTGCCAGCCAGTCGTGATCGTCGCGGTAGGGCGCGTCAACCGCCGTCGTGGCCATGCGGAAATGGCGGTTCCTGTGGCCGGGTTCCGAGACGATCCCGGCGTTATGCCCGCCGGAGGTCAGCACGAAGGTCACCGCCGCGTCCGCCATCAGGTGGATCTTGTAGACCGACTTCCATGGCGCAACATGGTCATCCTCGGTCCCCACCACAAACAGGGGTGCGCGGATGTCCGACACCGTCACCGGTTTTGCCCCGACATGATACCGCCCCTCGGCCAGTTCGTTCTTCAGGAACAACTGGCGCAGGTATTGCGCGTGCATCGTGGCGGGAAGCCGGGTGCCATCGGCATTCCACGCCAGCAGGTCGGTCATGCGAACCGGCTCACCCATCAAGTAATCATGAACATTCCGCGACCAAATCAGATCGGCCGAGCGCAATAGGCGGAAGGTGCCGCCCATCTGGTCGGTCGAAAGGTAGCCCTGCTTCCACATCATGTCCTCAAGATAGCTGACCTGCGCTTCATTGATGAACAGCGTCAACTCGCCCGCTTCGGTGAAGTCGGTCTGGGCGGCCAGCAGCGTCACGGTCTTGAAGCGGTCATCGCCATCGCGCCCCATGGCTGCCGCCGCAATGGCCAAAAGGGTGCCGCCCAGACAATAGCCCAGCCCGTGGATCCGCTGCGATCCGCTGATCGCCTCGATCGCGCCAACTGCCGCCATGACACCCAGAGACCGGTAGTCTTCCATCGACAGGTCGCGATCGGCCTCTGATGGGTTCAGCCATGAGATCATGAAGACAGTAAATCCCTGATCGACAAGGAATTTCACGAAGGAGTTCGCGGGTGACAGGTCCAGGATGTAATATTTCATGATCCATGCCGGCACGATCAGCACCGGTTCCGGGCGTACAAGGCCGGTGGCCGGGGCATACTGGATCAACTCGATCAGCCGGTTGCGGAAAACCACTTTGCCGGGGGTGATCGCCATGTCGCGGCCCACCTGAAACGCCTCAAGTTCGGCCGGCTTTTCATGGGTCAGCCCGCGCGCCACATCGGCGGCAAGCAAAGAGGCCCCGCGCAGCAGGTTCTGCCCGCCCTGTGCGACGGTGGTTGCCAGCACTTCGGGGTTGGTCGCTGGAAAATTCGCGGGCGACAGCGTGTCCAGCATTTGCCGCATGACGAAATCCGCGACCCCTTCATGCGCCCCGGTCTCGCCGGGAACATCGGTCAATGCGGCGGACCACCAGCTTTCCTGCGCCAGAAAGGTCTGGGCGAACAGATTGAACGGCCATTTCTGCCACTCGGGCGCATCAAACCTGTGGTCCTGCGGCTGCGGAGCGAACTGGGCTGTCGGGGCGGCCCCCAGCGCGCTGGCCCCTGCAAATCCCGCCAGCGCCACGGCGTCGCAAAACGCCCGATGCCCGAGTTCCAGCTGTTTTCCCGGCGCGCTTGCGATATGTGCCGCCCAATCCTGAAATGCCGAGGTCACCGCCGTCGGCGCAATTCCCAACGTCACCTCCGCCATGCTGGCGCGTGCGGTTCGGTTCAACATCTCGTACACACGCGGGGTCCGCGCTTCGGTCCATGCCGCTATGGGACCCTTGCCGTCGGACTGATCCTGCGATGCCATGACACGTTTCCTTTCACGCAAATGCCGATCATGCGGCCGTTCCCCAACCATGACCCTTGCGGCGCAGACCCGCCTTGATCCGGGTCACGCTGCGGCAGATGTGAACGGTTGATTTTATCCCGACGCCATGCCCCGGACTGGCCAAGACCCAGCGCGCCAGATCCGCGCCCGGCCAAGTGCGGACGCAGCCCAGACACATGCCGGGACGCTGCAGGGCCGATCCGTGGAAGGACCGGCCTTCAGCCCGGCTTGCCACCCCGGCATTTGTCAGAGCAGTATTTGACCTCGCCCCAGTCCCGCTCCCATTTCTTGCGCCAGGAAAACGGTCGGCCACAGGTTGCGCAGATCTTTTGCGGCAGGTTGGTCTTCTTGATCATCTTGGCCATGCGCGCTCCGGGGGTGTCAGAACTTCAACGTCAATTGCCCAGCATCGCTGCTTTGGGACGCGCGGTTGCGCGGTTGTCCGGTCATCGGCAGGCCTGACTTGCGGCTGCCGTGCTTGTGGGCAATCGCCGCCGCCTCGGATTGATGCTGCGGCGTCTTGCGCAGGGCGGCAAGCGCCTCCCGTGCCACCCGTGCAGCGGCAAGATGGGCAACGATCGGGGTGGGATAGGCCAAACATGAGGCGCCCGGCCAAAGCCACGGTTCGTGAACGAAGGCGTCGGGAACGCTGGCCAGTTCCGGCACGAACCGGCGCACGAACTGGCCGGTCGGGTCCTGATCGTAGGCCTGCTTCACGGGGTTGTAGACGCGCATCGTGTTGATGCCGGTGGTGCCGGATTGCATCTGGACTTGCGGCCAGTGGATGCCGGGTTCGTAGTCGACAAACTGGCGGGCCAGATGCAGGCCGGTGGCGCGCCACGGCAGCCAAAGCTGATAGGACGCGAACGAGACCAGCATCGCCCGCATGCGAAAATTGATCCAGCCATGATCCCGAAGTGCCCGCAGGCAGGCATCGACGAAGGGATAACCCGTGGCCCCCGCCACATAGGCCGCTAGCCGCACCGGATCGGCCACATCAGGGCGCAGCCCGTCATAGGCGTGATGCAGGTTCTCGAACTCCAGCCGGGGCGCGTCCTCCAGCTTTTGCATGAAGTGGCAATGCCAGTGCTGACGCCCGGAAAACGAGATCATCGAGCCGCGCCACCGTCTGCCCTCCGGGGTATCAGGCAGGCTGCGCAGCCGTGCATCCGTGGCTTGGGCCACTTCGCGCAAAGATATGGTCCCCCAAGCCAAATGCGGTGACAGGCGCGAACTGGCATCAAAGGCCGTCACCGGGCTGGACATCTGAAAGCGATAGTCGCGGCCGCGACGGGCCAGAAAACTGTCGAGTGTCTGCACCGCGGCACGCCGCCCGCCCGGTTGTCGGTGCGGACAGGGGTCATCGGGCAGGCCCAGTTCCCGGGCCGATGGGAGGCGCGTCGGCCACGTGTCCTGCGGGCCACGCAACCCGGTGGGAGCGGCGGTCACCGGCAAAGCCATGTCGGCATCCCAAGCCTTGGCCCAGCCGTTGCGTGATTTCAGCCTGCGGATCACGCCGGTCTGGCGCAGTTCATGCCAGACGATCCCGGCCTGCCGCGCCCAAGCTGCAACACGGCGGTCACGGTCAAACGTCCAGCGGTTCCCGGTCTCTTCATGGCTCCACAACCCGGCGACACGGTGCTGCCCAGCGATCTGTTGCAGAACGTGAACCGCATCGCCCGTGAACAGGCGCAGCGGCTGGCCAAGGCGCGCAAGGTCCTTCTGCAGCGCGGCCAGACATTCGGCGGCAAACTCCCACTGCCGGGCCGAGGCATCGGGCTGCGCCCACAACTCAGGCTCGGCAATATAGATCGGCAGCACCGCACCTTGCCGCGCGGCCTGCACCAGCGCGGCATGATCTTGCACCCGCAGATCGCGTTTGAACCAGACGATGTTCAGCATGCCGCCCCCTTGCCCGGCAAAGATAGCGGGCTTGGACTTGCCTTCAACCGTCAGACCATCCTTCTGGCGAAGGGCCTGTGCCGGGGCCGGGCCTGCGCTAAGTGCGGTGTGCAAGACAATGAGGTGTGACGTGCGGCTGATTCTGGTGCTGGGTGACCAACTCACTGACGATCTTGCGGGGCTGCGGATGGCGGATCCGTCGCAGGATATCGTCGTCATGGCCGAGGTGACGGCAGAGGCCACTGCGGTGCCGCATCATCCGCAGAAGATCGCCCTTGTCCTGACGGCGATGCGCAAGTTCGCGGCGCGGTTGCGACAGCGCGGCTTTCGCGTTGCCTATTCGCGTCTGGAGGACCCCGAAACGGGCCCAAGCCTGCCGGCTGAACTGTTGCGTCGGATGGCGGAGACTGGCGCCGAACGGGTCATCGTCACCGCGCCCGGCGATTGGCGCCTGTTGGCCGCGCTGCAAGCCATGCCCCTGCCGCTGCACCTTGTGCCGGACGACCGCTTCCTGTGCCCGCCCGAGGTCTTTGCTGCCTGGGCCGGGGCGCGCAAATCGCTGCGGATGGAATGGTTCTACCGGGACATGCGCCGCCGCACCGGTTTGTTGATGGATGCAGACGCGCCGGCAGGGGGGCAGTGGAACTTCGACCACGACAACCGCAAGCCCGCAGCCGCCGACCTGACACGCCCCAAGCCCCTGCGCTTTGCCCCCGACGCCGAGACAGAGGCCGTGCTGGATCTGGTGGCACAGCGCTTTCCCGCGCACTTCGGGCGTCTGCGACCGTTTCACTGGGCCACGGACCGCCCGCAGGCCCTGCAGGCTCTGGACCATTTCATCACCCACAGCCTGCCCCGCTTTGGCGACGAACAGGATGCGATGCTGGACGGGGATCCCTTTCTCAGCCATTCGCTGCTGTCGCCCTGCCTGAACCTTGGCCTTTTGTCCCCGCTTGAAGTGTGCCAGCGCGCCGAGGCCGCCTATCGCAGCGGTGCCGCCCCCTTGGCCGCGGTCGAGGGATTTATCCGTCAGATCATCGGCTGGCGGGAATATGTGCGTGGAATCTGGGCGCTGAAGGGGCCCGAGTATCTGACCCTGAACGCCTTGAACCAAAAGGCTGCCTTGCCTGCGGCCTATTGGGGGGGGCCAACGCGGATGAACTGCCTGTCCAGCGCGGTCGCCCAGACCCGTGACCTGGCCTATGCCCATCACATCCAGCGCCTGATGATCACCGGCAACTTCGCGTTGCTGGCCGGGGTGGACCCGGCAGAGGTGCATCACTGGTATCTGGCCGTCTACATCGACGCATTCGAGTGGGTCGAGGCCCCCAACACCCTTGGCATGAGCCAGTTTGCCGACGGAGGGCTTTTGGCCAGCAAACCCTATGTCTCGTCCGGGGCCTATATCGACCGGATGTCGGATTACTGCGGCGGCTGTCACTACAAGGTCAAGGATCGCACGGGCGCGCGGGCCTGTCCGTTCAATCCGCTGTACTGGCATTTCCTTGATCGCCACCGCAGCCGTTTTGCCGACAACCCACGCATGGCGCAGATGTACCGCACCTGGGACAAGATGCCCGACGCCCATCGTGCCACGGTTCTGGCCGACGGCAAAGCCGTGCTGGACCGTCTAAAGGCGCAAGAGGTGGTCTGACCCCCAGTCACCGGGCCGCTTACCGTCCCGCCAATTTGTCCCTGACCGCGCTGCAGGCCTCCTCCCAGGCCGCCAGGGCGCCACGCGCCTCCAGCAGATGCAGGCCGCGTTCGGTGATCCCGCCGGGCGTCACAAGGTCCGCCAGAAGCCGCTCCATCGGCGCAGAGCCGCCAGCGATATTGCGCCCTGCGGCCACCGTGGTCAGCGCGGCCAATTGCCGGGCCGAGGCTTCCGGCAACCCCTCGGCCACTGACCAGTCCGCCGTGATCTGCACCAGCTTTTGCATCCAGCCGTAGACCGCGGCGCAAATGGTTGCCGTCTCGAACTCGGCCTCCGACCGCAAGGGCAGCACGGGGCCGAAGGCCTCCAACAACCGCTCCAGCCCCGCATCCGTGGGAAACAGGGTGGTGGGGCTGGCCCCCTGTGCGGCGGCGGTCAGCGGCATGATGCGATGCACTGAAACTCCGGCTGGCACCGCAGCGGCCAAGGCCGCCACCTTGACCCCCGCGCAAGCCGAGGCGATCTTCTGCCCTGCCCGCCAAGGCAAGCCCGCCAGCGCCGCGACCGCATCCTTGGGGCGGACCGCAAGAACAACCACATCCGCAACCGCAACAAGACCGGCATTGTCGGTGGCCAGCCGCAGCCCATGCCGGTCTGCCAGTTCTGCCGCCTTGCCACGTGGCGCCAGCACCAGATCGTGCTGTCCTGCCGCCAGCAAGGCCTCGACCAGAATCTTGCCCAGATGGCCCACGCCCAGAACGCCGATCACCATGCCGCTCTCCTGCCTGTCTTGCGCAGTCAAGCGCCCGGGGATTAGGCTGTCCAGAACCATCTGACTGGGAACCCATGGATCACCTGCCAAATCTCGTACCCGCCCAGATGCGCCCCGGCGCAAGCCTGCTGGCCGAGGGCCGCGCGCTGGCACAGGACTGGCGGCTGGGCAGGTCAGCCTTCATGACCGCCACCGGCTTTGCGTCCGAGGTGGCCTACAAGGCCAGCATCACCACCCGCATCATGCAGCACGCCCATATCGGCTTTCGCAGTGTCGACCGCACGTTGGAGGCGATACGGCAGGTCCATGGCACCTGCGCCGCGCGAGGGGTGACAGTCGACCGTTTTGGCATCACGCTGGATTGGTCCATGGGTTACCCGCAAGCGATGCGCGCCAAGGCGGCCCGCGCCACCGGCATCGTTCTGTCGGGCCCCGAAGATTTTGCCCGCCTCACCGGGGCGGTGGCAGCCCCCATGCACTTTGGCGACTTCATGCTGGGCCTGCCCGGCGCACTGGACAACACCAAGGCCGCGATTGCCGCCGGGGCCACCTCGCTGGGCAATCTCGGCCAGTATTTCACCTTCCGCCTGCCGGGCTGGGACGACGACGTGGCCACGACCGAGGCGACGGTGACCGCCTTGGGCCTGATCGCCGCGCAGGATGGCGCGGTTCTGGTGCATTCCAATCTGGATGACGGCTTTGCCGGCCTGTTTCAGGACATGTGCTGCAGCCTTGGCATGGTTCTGGTCGAAAAGCACATTGTCGAGGGGATGATCGGCGCGCCCCTCGCCCACTGCTACGGCCACCACTTTTCCGATCCCCTGTCGCGCATGGCGTTTCAGGCGGCACTGGCGCAAGTCAGCACCACGTCCGGAACGATGATCTTCGGCAACACCGTCAGCTATCAATCGACAGAGGCGGGCAACTACGCCAGCCTTGCCAGCTATCTGCTGCCCGACATGATGGCCTTGGGCCGCTGGCCCACTGGCCACGCGGTCAACCCGGTCCCTGTCACCGAAAACCAGCGCATTCCGGATGTCGACGAGATCATCGACGCCCAGACCTTCGCCCACCGCCTTGGCCAGCACGCGCCAATGCACGCCGCACTGGTCAACTGGCCCGTGGTCGAGGATATGGCCCGGCGCATGGTTGAGGGCGCTCGTCGCTTTGCAGTCGCTTTGCTGGCAGGGCTGGCGGAGTTGGGGGTGGACATGACCGACCCGGCCCAACTTCTGCTGGCCATCCGCCGCCTTGGGCCGCGCCGGCTTGAGGCCGCATTTGGGCCCGGTGTTCTGGTCGCCGCCGGCCGCAGCCCGGAAATTCAGGCCGAATGGGCGCGCGAACTGGACCATATGGCACGTGATTGGGCGGCAAAGCAGCAGAGCAAAGCCTTGATTGGCAAGGGATTGAAAGTCTGCATCGGCACCTCGGACGTGCACGAGCATGGCAAATATCTGGTGGAACGCGCTTTGGCCGGCCTTGGTGTTCAGGTTCTGGACGGCGGTGTTTCGGTCGATCCCGAGGTGTTGGTGGACCGCGCCCTTGACCTGCAGGCGGATGCTTTGGCGATATCGACCTACAACGGTGTCGCACGCCGCTATGTGACCGCCGTGCTGGCGGCCCTGGCCGCCCGGGGCACCCGACTTCCAGTGCTGGTCGGCGGCAAACTGAACGAGGTGCCCAGCGACTCCAACACAGGCCTGCCCGTCGACGTCTCAGCCGAAATCGCCGCACTGGGCGCCGTGCCCTGTGCCAATCTGGATGGAATGCTGGCCACTCTCAAGACCCTCGCCGCAACCTGAACGCCGATCACGCGTTGGGCTGCTGCCATCCGCCCCGCCCCATCGGTCTGACGATCAATGGGGCAGCGCAGCAAGATCGCTTCGCGCCGGCAATCCATCCGCGAAGGACCGGAAGACGGTCACATGGGCCTTACACGTTGACCTGCGTGCCCAGTTCCACCACACGCCCCGCCGGAATGCGGAAGTAATCCGAAGCGGGGGCAGAGTTGCGGGCCATGATGATAAAAAGCCGTGCCATCCAGGCCGGAATCTCGCGGCGCGACGACAGCCGCAGCGACCGGTGCGACAGGATGAACGAAGTCGACATGATGTCGAACTTCCAGCCAAGCTTGCGGCAAAGCGCCAGCCCCTCGGGCACATCAGGCTCTTCGGCATAGCCCCAGGTCAATGTCACCTGCCGGAAGCGCTGATCCAGATCGGTCATCACCACCCGCGCCTCGGCGGCGACGCGCGGGACATCGGCTGTGCGGATCGTCAGGATCACGTTCTGTTCGTGCAGAACCTTGAAATGCTTGAGGCTGTGCAGCAGCGCTGCCGGCACATGGTCAGGGTCAGAGGTCAGGAAGACCGCCGTGCCCGGCACCAAAGGCAGGGGCTTTGCCCCCAGAAGGTGGATCAGCTTGACCAGCGTCATCTCCCCTTTTGCCTCTTTGCCAAGGACCACGCCTGTGCCCTTGATCCAGCTTGTCATGATGATCACCATCAGTGTGGCCAACCCAAGTGGCAGCCAGCCGCCATCGAAAAGCTTCAGAAGATTGGCCCCGAAGAAGGTCAGATCCAGCGCCAGAAACGGCGCCAGCATCGCAACCGCAACCGGCACCGGCAGGCCCCAATGCTTGTGCGCCACGATCATGGCCAGCGTGGCAGTCACCACCATCGTCCCGGTCACGGCAATGCCATAGGCCGAGGCCAGCGCCGAAGAACTGCCGAAGGTCAGAACCAGGATCAACACGGCCGCCAGCAATCCTAGATTCACGGCAGGCATGTAGATCTGGCCTTTTTGCGCGTCCGAGGTATGGCGGATTCGCATCCGTGGCAGCAGCCGCAACTGGATGGCCTGTTGCGTCAGTGAATAAGCCCCCGAAATGACCGCTTGGCTAGCGATGATCGTGGCTGCGGTGGCCAGGATCACCACCGGCAACAGGGTCGCCGCCGGAAACAGGCGGAAGAACGGGTTCTCCATCGCGGCGGGGTTCGTCAGGATCAGCGCGCCCTGTCCGAAATAATTCAAAAGCAGGGCGGGCAGGGCCACCACCAGCCAGGCCAGCTGGATTGGCGCGCGGCCAAAATGGCCCATGTCCGCGTAAAGCGCCTCGGCCCCGGTGACGGCAAGAAAGACCGCGCCCAGAACAACAAGGCCAAGCTTGCCGTTCGACAAAAGGAAATGCAGCGCTTCCCATGGGTTCAGTGCAACCAAAACGCCCGGGGCGTCGATGATGTGAACAAGCCCCCCCGCCGCGATGACCAGAAACCAGATCAGCATGACGGGCCCGAAGAACCGCGCCACTGCCGCCGTGCCCATGTATTGCACCAGAAACAAACCGATGATGATCACAACCGAAATGACAAGGATGAAGGGGTCGAAGGCCGTCGTCACAAGGCTCAGACCCTCGACGGCCGAAAGAACCGAAATCGCAGGGGTGATCGCGGCATCGCCGAAGAACAGCGCCGCGCCAACCAGTCCCATCGCCAGCACCCAGGCCCACCGGCCACCAAGGCTGCGCTCTGCCAAGGCCAGCAGGGACAAGGTGCCGCCTTCGCCCTGATTGTCGGCCCGCATCAGGATCAGCACATATTTGAAGGTCACGATCGCCATCAGGGACCAGGTGATCAGCGAAAGCACGCCCAGCACATCGGCCACCTGCACCCCGCCATGGCTGGCACCCGCCGCATGCATCGCCTCGCGGAAGGCATACAGAGGCGAGGTGCCGATGTCGCCGTAAACGACGCCGATGGCGGCGAGCGACAGGGACAAAAGCCGGGTATCGGCGGGGGCGTGCGGGGGGGCTTCGACAGCGAGGGACATCTTGGGCTCTGACTACGACCGTGCGCTTCACGGCCCCGCCCTGTTGCGGCCGCAGGGCGTAAGGAAGCGATAGGGAAGATGACGACCCGCATAAGGATTTCATAAAGAGGATGGACAGCCCGCCCGCCGCCGGGCCAAGGATGACGGACCCAAAGGGCGGAACACGTGAAAGATGCCCGCGAAACTGGTCCGCGTGGCAGGAGGGAATGACAAGGTGCTGGACGGGCTATCTGAAGAACCGTCGGGCTTTCCGCCACCCCCCCACGCCTTTGGGTTGGCAGCAACCGTTGCGCTGGTTCTCCTCACGGCCTTGGGCGCCCGCATCGCCCTTGCGCTGTTTCCGGCGGCGATCCTGCCCGAGGCGACACTGCCTTTGCTGTTCCTGATCACGGTGTTGCTGTCAGCCGTGGCCTTTGGCTTCTGGACCGGCCTTTTGGCCGCCCTGCTTGCGTTTGGCGCGCTGAACTACTTCTTCACCGTGCCGCTTTACACCTTCCACATCTCGCGTCCGCAGGACGTTTTCGCCCTTCTGGTCTTTCTCCTGGTTGCTGCCTTTGCCGGGCTTCTCGCCGGGCGCCTGCATGACCGGGCCGAAGTTGCCCGGGCCCGGGCCGAGGCGCTGTCCATCCTCGCCGCGCTGTCCTCGGATCTGGCGGGGGCTGAAACCAGAACCGCCGCCGTCGCCGCCGCCCTGCGGCATACGGCAAGGCTCTGCGGTGGCGCTGCGGTCGTGCTGACCCGCGCTGAAGAGCAGATCGAGATCCTCATGTCGGACCCGGCGGACCGCGGGCTGGATCCGGTCGAACTTTCCGCCGCCGAGCGCTGTCTGCGGACCGCCCGGATCGAGCCTGCCGCCGCGCAGGGTTGGACGGGCTCTGCCTTAAGCTTTCTGCCGATCACGGGCGGCGCGGGCGGCATCGCCCTGGGCCACGGCCGTCTGACCGGGCGCGAGGGACCGTTGCGCGGCCTTGCCATCATGGCGCTTGCCGAACAACTGCGCCTTGCCTTGCAGCGCATGGACTTCGCCGAAAACGCACAAGCCGAACGCCAGCGGGCCGAGGCCGAAGCGACGCGCTCGGCCGTCCTGACCTCGCTGAGCCATGACCTGCGCACGCCGCTGGCAACGATCCTTGGCGCCGCCAGCGCGCTGATCGAGCTGGATGCAAGCCTGACCCCTGCCGCGCGGATCGACCTGTTGTGCGCCATCGAGGAAGAGGCGGGCCGACTGAACCAGCACGTCACCAATCTCTTGCAGTTGACCCGACTGGAACTGGCCGCCACGCGCCGCCCGACCTGGGTTGATCTGAACGATACGGCGCAAGCCGCCGTCGCCCGGGCACGGCGTTCGTTCAAGGATGCCGTCATCGGCGTGCGGCTTGCCGCAGATCTGCCGATGATCCGCGCCGAAGGTGGTCTGCTGGAACAGGCGCTTTTCAATCTGATCGACAACGCCTTGCACCATGGTCGCGCGCCCGTCACCGTGGAAAGCGGCACCTTGCCCGAGGCCGTGTTCCTGCGCGTGCGCGATGCCGGCCACGGACCCTCTGACCTGCTGCGCGCCTGGCTGGCCGGGCCCGAGATGCGCCCCGCCCGTGGCCAGCGCGGCCTTGGCCTTGCCGTCGCCAAGGGCATCGCCCGGCATCTGGGCGGCAGCTTGTCCTGGCAAGACGGCGCCTTTACCCTGAACCTGCCCATTGCGACGGAGGAGCCGTGACCCGCCCCCTGATCCTGATCGTCGATGATGAAGCGCAGATCCTGCGGTTTCTGGGGCATGCGCTGGATGCCGCCGGCTATGACACCTGCACGGCCGCGTCAGGTGCCGAAGCCCTGCGGCAGGTCGACGCGCGCCGCCCTGACCTGATGATCCTGGACCTTGGTCTGCCCGATACCGATGGCAAATCGGTGATCGAAACCCTCCGTCAAGCGTCTGACCTGCCGATCATCGTCCTCTCGGCCCGTGACCAGGAAATGGAGAAGATCATGGCTCTGGACCTTGGCGCTGATGATTTCGTAGCCAAGCCCTTTGCAATCGGAGAGCTTCTTGCCCGGCTGCGCGTCTGCTTGCGCCCGGCCCGCACGGCCGCCCCCGACACCCGCCTTCGTCTTGGCACGCTGGTGATCGACAAGGCCGCGCATCAGGTGACCCGCGACGGTGTCGAATTGCACCTCACACCGAAGGAGTTCGACCTGCTCAGCGCCCTTGCCGAAACCCCGGGCCGCGTTCTGACCCATCGCCAACTGCTGACCCGCATCTGGGGCCCGGCCCATGTCGAGGATGTGCCTTATCTGCGCGTCTTCATCGGCCAACTGCGTCAGAAGGTCGAAAAAGATCCGTCCACCCCAGACCTGATCCTGACCGAGCCGGGAATTGGCTACCGTGGCCACGGAACCGTCGCCCGAGACTAGCAACGAGGCGTAGGTTGAAGCCCGGCAAAGAGTCTGGCAGGCTTCGATGACGCTGCACGCCGCGATCCCAGCCGACATAACGGCATGCTTCGCCCCGGCCGCGACGTTGCTGCTGGGCGCTGCCGCTCCGGGCCAAATTCCAGCTGCGCGATGCCGTGAACCCCACCGGGGGGAAACCGGCTGTGAAGGCTTCACCACACCGGCCTGCCCAGGAAGCAGCGCCTAGCCCCTCCTTGGTAAACACCACGAACAGCAAGATTTTCCGGCAAGCATCTTGGGATGACGGGGGCTGTTCTGGGGCAAGCGGCGGAGGCGGGAGTGATCAGCTTTTCGGCAGGTTGACGCCGACCTGATTCGTTCCATCGCGGTCACTGCCCAATTGGCTGGTGCGTGCTCTGCTACTGCTGAAAGCCATTTCACTGACATCCCCCACTGGGTAGTACGACTATACTCACAGCGTCAGCCTTCAGACCAATGGTTGCGCCGTCGATCTTTCCGCGATCACTTAGGGAAATACCGGGTTCACGGTCAAAAACACGGGCGCCGCCCCTGGCCTTGTCGGGTCAGCCTTCGGCGACACATTCATCGGCGGCCGGCGATCCGAAGGCGGAAAACACCTGCAATATCATCCGGAAGTTCTTCGGATACTCCGCGCCACCTCTTTTGGGTAGGGCGGATTGACGTCATTGTGAACGCTGTCTATCGAATTGGGGTGGGGATGGTCTCGAATAATTCTTGGGGGCACATCCGGTGAAGAATATGCACGCGTTGAAAAAATAGTTTTGTTCGCGCTATGCGCAATTGTATTGCTGACGGCACCAGTCAGCGCTTTGACGATCACGGTTGGATGTTCCGATTATACACTCGGAAGTCTCACTGGCTCTTATGACGACAATGTTGCCGCGATCCAATCTCAGCCTTGGTGGGGGGATGGAGACCTCGTCGATAAGTTTTCCAATGCCTACGACGCCGCAACGACGACAACGATTGATGGTGCCAAACTTAACCTGTTCTCCTACAGCTACAACTCGGGCAATAACAACGTCTACAGCTCGATCTACGAGTCGGACGATGTTTTTAATTCCAACCAGAACGCCGCTTACAGCAGTGTCGACCAAACCTTCATGACCGCGACGCTGATTGCGCCTGTTAACGTCGCACCGACGGCCTCTGCGGGTCCGGATCAGGCCTCAGTGGCGTCGGCGGCGAGCGTGTCGCTGGACGGGTCCGGCTCCAGTGATACGAACAGCTGTGATACGCTAACCTATGCTTGGAAGCAGACGGCAGGCAGCACAGTGGCGCTGTCGGACGCCACTGCGGCACAGCCCACTTTCACCGCACCCACTCTGTCGGCCACAGACGCAGCCGAGACGCTGACCTTCTCGCTGGTGGTCACCGATAACAATTCCAGCGACTCCGTCGCTGACACCGTCGACATTACCGTTAATCCGCCTGCAGGCGCGACCCCAACGGATGTTGCCTATAATTGCGACAAACCCGATAATCCAAATCAAGGAACCCCCGGCGACGATCAAAGCTACGATGTCAAAGTCGGTGATGTCATTAACTTGACGACCAAGTTCTGCCGTACGGCCGTGCGATCGGATTTGACGTCCTCTTCGACAATTTTGGCCAATGGGACCTTGCTGCAATACGGCCAGCCAACGCTGAATGGGTCCAATGTGGATTACAGTGGCGATCCATGGACGTCGCCGACGGATACCTTCGTTGTTACCGTGAAAGATGCGACAAGTTTTTCGTTCAAGGTACAGGACTGGAATTATCAAAACTACATCACCTTCACGTTCAACGTCACGCAAGACCCGACGACCACCGCGCTGACGACGTCCTCCGCGACGCCTAATTTCGGCGACACCGTGACCCTGACCGCAACGCTTGACCCATCGGTCGCGACCGGCACGGTCACCTTCAAAGAGGGCGCCGATACGCTGGGGACCGGCACGCTGAGCGGCGGCGTTGCCACGCTTGACACCGCCTCTCTTGTCGTCGGGGACCATACCATCACCGCGGAATACGGTGGTGATGCGGGCTATGAAGGCAGCACGAGTTCCAGCGTCACAGTGACGGTGGCGGCGGTGACGGCGTCGACCAGCACCACGTCTCTGACAACGTCCTCCGCGACCCCTGCTTTGGGCGATGACGTGACGCTGACCGCGACGGTGGCACCTTCGGATGCGACCGGCAACGTGACTTTCATAGAAGAGGGGTCCGGCACCCTTGGGACGGGCACGCTGAGCGGCGGTGTCGCGACGTTTGACACCACCTCGCTTGTGGTCGGCGTTCATACGATCACGGCTGAATATGCTGGCGACAGCACCTACGACGGCAGCACGAGTTCCAGCGTGACCGTGACCGTCGGAACCGACAGCGTTGCGGCGGCATTTGCCGCCAGGGCCGACAAGATCCGCACGGTCATTGTGGAAATGGCCCGGCAATCCCTGCAAAGCGCGATCGACAGCAACCTCAGCCTTGCACGCCAAGCGCGCACCGATTTCATCGAGTCTCAGCGGTTTGGTGCGAACGATGTCGGGGGCAGTGTTCCCTTCGGTGTCGCTGCAACCGCACAGGGAACGGGGGACAAGATCACAGCCAAGGGGACTTTCTTCCAAAAGAACAGTTCCTTAGATGGCGCGCACAAGCGCTTGTTCTTTGGCACCTTCGATGTCCAAAGCGGACCGCACGGCACAAGCACGGCGACGTTGAACGCCAAACTTTCTTGGGACAGCAGGATTTCTGACCGCGCCGAGATCGGCTATTATGTTGGGGCGGATTTTGGCCGTTCGACAATTGCGGGCGATTTTGCCGGCACGCAGGCGCATTACGGCGTGTCCGTCGGGGCCTATGCGGTCTATCGGTTGGGGAAAGCCACGTTCGTCGATGGTTTCGCCTCGATCGGAGCCGGAACAAATGGGCTGAGAATGGGCGATGACACGCTTGACCTGATCAGCACCTACGGCACAAATTCCGCGATCATCGGCGGGGCGCTGACGACGACCCTCACGCAGAAATCCTATGAGTTCTGGCCGGAACTGGCTTTCAGCTACGGCGCGACAAACATCGGGCGGGTCGGGCTGTCAGGCAGGGCGTTCGGGCTGCAGGATAACACGCTTGGCCTCGATGCAGGTCAGGTCTCTATCGCCAGCATCCTGCTGCGACCGGAGGTCCGGGTCCCCTTGGATGGGCTTGGCGCTGCCGAGAGTTTGGACTTGCTTAGCCTGAGCCCACGGTTTGCCTGCCAGTGGGATATCACCAGCATCACCCGTCGGGACTGCGGTGCTGGCCTTGAAATCGGCCTGACGCGTCAATGGGGCGCTGGCTTGGGCCATCTGACCGCCAAGCTGATAAGCGAGCAAATTGGCGGCAGAACGCGGAGCAGCGCGCAGGTGTCGTTCCAGCAAAGGTTCTGACGGCGGCAGTCGCGGCCGATTGGTTTCTCTGTGAAGGGGCGGCTTTCGGGTCTGCCCCTCCATGGGGCAGATCAAAGCCACTCTGCGAGCCGCCTGCTGACCTTTCGCGGATCGGCTGATATACGGATGTTCCCTTTCCGCGTATTGAACCGCGCCGGGTTTGCCGGAGGCTGCGCCTCCTGAGGACGGAGCATCATGAACAAGACGACGAACAATGTTTCCCCGGAAGTGCACGAACGCGCTTTGCGGTTGGTCCTCGATCGAAGCCATTGAGGCGCCATCGGTCCTAGCCCAATGGCTGAGGGAGGGGCAGCAGGGTTCGCACTGTTATCGGTGCGCGACTTTACACCCACAACTCAAGTGACGCAGGACGAGATCCGAAGGGCTTCTGGACCGATACCGTAGTGCTCATCAGCAAGGATGAGAACCTGACGAAAAGCCACGCGCGCTGTGTTGAGGCATGCCTGATTAGGGCGGTGGGAAGCAATCCACGATGGCTCGTTCCCAACAGCAAGCGTCCCTCTGAAGACGCAGGTAAACTGCCGCTGCCCGACAGGGCGGCGATGGAGGAATTTGTAGACCAGACGAAGACTCTGGTGAGCGCGCTGGGCTGGGACCTGTTCCGCGAGGTGCGCGGTCGACTGACCGAGCCATCAGAACAAATGCAGCCGACTCCAGTCGATCCAAGCCCGATCTTCTTTTTTAGGGGTGAGGGGTTCAGAGCAGAAATGACGATCGCGCAATCGGGCGACTTTGTTGTCAAAGCTGGTTCTAAGGCACGCGCACGCACGACGCCGACCATCCCGAAGGGCACTCTCGCGTTGCGTGACACACGACAGAAATCGGGCGTTCTTCAAGAGGATGCCGGATCACTGATCTTCGCAAGTGACTACAGCTTCACATCGGCTTCGGCGGCGGCTGCGACTGTGATCGGGGCCAGCGCGAACGGACGTATCCTTTGGAAGCTCAACGACGGACGTTGCTATGCGGATTGGGAGGCAGCAGGTGCCTTGTCATTTGTGGCTGTCGGCGAATAGTAGCTTGATTCAGTTCGACCGCAGTCGCAGTAAAGGCCAAACGGAACTCAGTGCGAAAACTGTTCGGTATCAGAGAATTATTGAATAAAAACATAAAATTGCAGCTCTGAACCAGCAGCGGTCAAGTTGATGGCTCCGGAGAATGTCTGCCCTGAGAGACCCCTTCCGGCCTTCCGGGCAGCAAGGCCAGTTCACAGCCCCACACGCATAACCCCCGAAAACAACGGAAAAATCCGGCCGCAGCCTGATCGGGAGCACGATTTCGCTGAGGCTAGTGGCGGAGGCGGTGTCCGCCTCCTTCGTGTAACTTCCCACTGCCCTTCTGTACCAATACGGATTTTTTATCAATGTTTTATGAAGAAGCTCTGAACCATCTTGTAACTCCTAGTGGCACCCGATATCTCCTTCTTTAAGAGGTATTTTCAGGGGTAGATTAAATGCCGAAGAAGGCGAAGATATTGAGTGCTATCGAGGTCGGTCGGCTCAAGCACCCCGGTGGTGTCGGCAATGTCAACTTCCCCGTCGGAGGGGTGGCGGGGCTTCGGCTACAGGTCACGCCCACAAACGCAACCTCATGGCTTCTGATCACCACTGTTGCTGCCAAAGTTCGGCAGATCGGCCTTGGGGGCTATCCGGATGTTACCCTGTCGCAAGCCCGGGACCTCGCGCGCGAGATGCGCGACAAGATCAGCCGTGGCATCGATCCAGTCGAAGAGCGCAAAGCTGCCAAGGCGGCACTGTTCGCGGCCCGGAAGCGCGGTCTGACCTTTGACGATGCTGTTGAGAAGTATCTTGAACAAAAAGAGAAAGAACTCTCCAACGACAAGCATCGCAAGCAATGGCGGTCGACGCTGATCACCTATGCCAGCCCGCAAATTGGCAAGATGCTGGTTGCTGAAATCACCGTGCATGACGTTCAGCGGGTGCTGGACCCGATCTGGCTGACCACCACCGAAACAGCGACCCGTGTGCGCAGTCGGGTTGAAAGCGTTCTGGACTGGGCGCAGGTGAAGGGCCACCGTTCGGGGGAGAACCCTGCGCGCTGGAAGGGCAACCTTGAAGCCCTGATGCCCAAGCCGAGCAAAGTCGCCAAGAGCGGGAACCATCCCGCTCTGTCCCTTAAAGACGCCCAGAGGTGGTTTGCGGCCCTGCAGTTGCGCGAAGGGGTATCCGCCCGCGCCCTTGAATTTGTCGCCCTCACGGCAGCCCGATCTGGCGAGGTGCGTGGCGCGGTGTGGGATGAATTTGACCTTGTCGCAAAAATCTGGACCGTCCCAGCAGTAAGAATGAAAGCGGACAAAGAACATCGTGTCACGCTGACCGACGAGGCCGTTGCCTTGCTGAACAAGATGCCACGCCTGAACAGTTCACCCTACGTATTCGCCGCGCCACGGGAAGGCGAACTGTCGGATATGGCTTTAAGCGCCGTTATGCGCCGCATGCACAAGGATGATCTGGAACAGGGCGGTGCGGGTTTCGTCGATAACACATCCAAGCGTCCAGCCGTCCCCCATGGCCTACGGTCTACCTTCCGGGTCTGGGTTGCCGAAAAGACAGAGTATCCTCGCGAAATGGCAGAGATCGCGCTGGCCCATACGGTTGGCAACGAGGTGGAACGTGCGTACCTTCGCAGCGACATGGTCGAAAAGCGCCGTGGCATGATGGAAGCGTGGGACCAGTTCCTGCGTGGCGAACTGGCGGTGAAGGAGTAACCGATGTTCAGCATTCCCGGCTATGTGCCGTTCTGTGACGTGGCGGATTTGTGCCTTGAGGCCGCATTGACCCTGTCCAACGATGGCAGACGGCCAAAAATTCCGGCGTTTGAGGGATGGGAAGAACTGGATGAATGGTCACGTGACCGAGTTGTCCGGACGCTGGCGGCGATCTTTCAGGATTTGCTAACACAGCAACCGAAGCGCTTCGCATTGATTTCTGTTGGGGGACGTGTCGTTCGGCCAAGCAGCAGAATTCTCGCTCTGCAAGACAGTTCACTCGACATTTCTATGCACATGCCCGTTGCGGCTTTCCGGCAGTTCGGCAGCAAGATATCCGGTCGGTACACTTTTCTGGACACGTGGACATGGTGCGTAAAACTCAAACCAATTGATCCGGCGGATGTCGACTTCGACGATGAGGGTAATGTCTACCCCGACATCGAGAATGAAGTGGTTTCCAACTTTCTTGGTTGCTCCTTGGCTGTCAACGAAGAGGACGTACCCAAGGATGCAGAGGCACTTCTTCAAGAACTGCTTGCTGCTGATGTTGCAAAGGGAAAGTCGCCGAAAGCTGCGAGACAGCGAGGCCGTCCGTCCAAGCAAGATGAAGTTCGTACGTGGTACTCCTTCAAGTATCCGAATGGGAAGCCGGAGTCGAAGAGTTGGCCTGCAATCGAAGCTGAGCTTGCTGCCGATGGAATATCGGTGGGCCAAACGACCATCAAGGCCGCCGTAAATGCGCTAGGAAAACGTCAGTAGTCCGTCAGAAAACACCGAAAAACGCGGTTTCCTCCGTCAGAAAATGAATTTTAGATCGACATTTTATACATGATTGTCAATAGCTTACGCTTATTTCATGTTGTGACCATCAGCAACGATGGTGAACGACATGAACCGCATTTACATCCGCGACACCGAGATCGGACAGCGTCTCGCGACTTGCCGCCAGACGCCGTGGCGTCTGGTCAAATCTGACCCGACCTTCCCGAAGCCGATCCGCCTGACCCCCGGCTGCACCCGCTGGCTGCTGTCTGAGGTTGAGGCTTGGGAAGCCAGCAAGCGCACCATGCCTAAGAAAAAGTAAGCCCCCACCCGAACGTTCGGGCAGGGGCTTGGTAGGCTCTCTGTGCAAATTGAGAATACCAAGAAGGCGCCCGACGTTCAAACCCAAAAAGGAACGTCGAAATGACTGATATCAAAGCATACTGGAAAAGCATCCAAATCCAAACGACCAGCGATGCGGGCCCCCGGAAGACCGCTGGTCACCGCGACGTCGCGGCCCTCATCCGCGCTCAGCGCTCTAACCACGCCGAAAGCATGGCAAAGCTGCAACTGCAGTGGATCACCCTGTCCGCCTGCCGCAACACCGACGCTCAGCTCATCAAGCACTCAGAGATTAATCTTGATGACATGACGTGGACCATCCCCGCCGAACGCAGGAAGGATGCCCAAAACCATGTGGTGCCGATCACGGAAGGTATGGCCGAGCTGCTCTTGGCAGCCGCGAAGCAACAGCCCGCATTGGCGGACTATGTCTTCGTGACGCAGGGTTCCTTGCTGCAGGCGGCCAAATGCCCTGCTGCGACGGGCATCCGCGCGGCATTCCGCGAATGGACGACCGCCGAAGCCAAGTTCCCGCTTGAACTCGTCCGCGCTCAATTGGGTCGCGGTCCCAGCACCGTGGAAGCCGCGTATTCGCGCAAGAGCGTGATGGAAGCATGGGCCACCTACCTGATGGGGGCCGTCCATGTCTGACGCCCGCGAAATCACCATGGCGCTAGGCGGCAAGTGGTATGGCCGCTACGGCCTGACATTCTGCCCAGCGCACCATAACACCGACACGCCCGCGTTGTCGGTTGGAACGGGCCGCGAAGGGCAATTGCTCCTTAGCTGCAAGGCGGGCTGCGACTTCGCCGATGTGGCAGCAGTCCTGCGCGACCGTGGCCTGTCCGGGCCGGACGCGTCGCCCCACCGCGATTACAAGGCCGAGCAGGCTGCCGCCGACCTCAAGCGCAGCTTGCAGGCCCAGCAGCTGGCGCGGGAGACCATCCCGATCACCGGCACCATTGCAGAAACCTACCTGCGGGGGCGTGGCATCACCTGCCCGCTTCCTGTGGGTGCGCTGCGCTTCCACCCCGCCTGCTGGCACCTGACCGGCAAGCGCCTGCCCGCCATGGTGGCCCGCGTGAAAGGGTCGGACGGCTATGCGGTCCACCGCACCTACCTCAAGCCGGACGGTAGCGGGAAGGCCGAGGTGGAGCCTGCCAAAGCCATGCTGGGCAACTGCGCAGGCGGCGCTGTCCGGCTCATCGAGGCCGAGGGTCCGTTGGTGGTGGCTGAGGGCATCGAGACTGGCCTGAGCCTCGTCAGCGGCCTCCTGCATGTCCCGGCGACCATCTGGGCGGCGCTGTCCACCTCGGGGCTGCGCGCCCTCCGCCTGCCTGCCACCCCGGCCCGCCTGACAATCGCGGTGGATGGCGACACGCCGGGCCGGGAGGCGGCCCACATGCTGGCTGAACGGGCCTACAGGCTCGGCTGGACCGTGTCCTTCCTGCACGCGCCGGACGGCAAAGACTGGAACGACGTCCTTTGTGAAATGGAGAAGAAGTGATGGGAGAAGTGCCTTTCGCGAAGAAGGTGACACCGTCGCCGTTCGCCTTGCGTGACGCCAAGTTGATCCCGCCGCGCCAGTGGCTCTACGGCACCCACCTGATCCGGGGCTTCGTGTCGCTGACCGTCGCACCGGGCGGCTTAGGCAAATCCAGCATGGTGCTGGTGGAAGCCCTCGCCATGGCTACCGGGCGCGACCTGCTAGGCATCCAGCCGAGAGGGACCAGCCGGGTCTGGGTCTGGAATGGCGAGGACCCCAAGGAGGAGCTGGAGCGGCGGATTGCGGCGGCCTGCAAGCACTACGGCATCGACGGTGACCAGTTGGCAGACCGCCTGCTGGTCGACAGTGGCCGCACCTTGCCGATCTGCCTTGTGAAGATGGACAAGGGGGGCGTCTCGGTGGCAGAGCCTGTGGTGGACGAGTTGATCAAGGCGATCCGTGAACATCAGATCGATGTGCTGGTTGTGGACCCCTTCGTTACCACACACAGCGTGTCCGAGAACGACACCACGGCCATGAACGCGGTTGTGGCGAGCTGGCGCAAGATTGCCGATGCCACCAACTGCGCCATCGAGTTGGTCCACCATGCCAGCAAGGCGGGGGCCATGAACGGCGATGAGATGGGCATCTACGCCAGTCGCGGCGCGGGCGCCCTGATCGACGGGGTGCGCAGTGCGCGGTATCTGACGCGGCCTTCAGAAAATGACGGGTCCACAATCAAGTTCGAGGACGGCAAGAAGCATTACTTCAAGGTGCGGGATGGCAAGTCCAACCTTGCGCCGGGTGCGTTCGATGCTTGGATGAGGATGGTCGGGGTGTCACTGGGCAATTCCAATAGCTTCTGGAGCGAAGGTGACACGGTCGGCGTCTGCACGGCTTACACCCCTGAGGCCGTTGACGTGGTCTTAAGCGAAGAAGAGGTCGCCTTAATCGTGAAGGCGATAGGCGCCCTTGAAGCAGCACCCCGGCACGAAGAACGCGCGACGGGGTGGGTGGGCTACGTCGTGGCCGATGCGCTTGGCGTCAACATTGGGTTCGGCCTGAAGAAGCAGGACCAATCTGCAGACCAGCGTAAGGCTCGGCAGGAGGTCCGGGCCAAGATCGGCGTCCTCCTGAAGACTGGCACCTTGACCACGAAATCCCAAAGCAGCCCGAGGGATGGCCGCGATGTGACGGTCGTGGTCGTGAAAACGGAAGAAACCGCCGAGGCCTGACGCAAAGTAGATGCGCGTGTAACAGCTTGTTCGCGCATCTACATTTTGGTCCGCAAGGCCATGAAATTAAAGACGAAAAGTTAAAGTAGAGTAGTAGATAGTAGTTGTTCCTAAGCCTCCTTTTTCTTCTTCTTTCTTCTTGAGAAGCCGGTGGGGCGGGCGGGCTACCGCCGCCGCAGTGGTTTATCCTTAGGCCTCGGACTGCGGCGGCGGTGGTTTTGGGGGGCTGGGACAGTTCCTATGGTGGCGATCCAGCCTTCGCCTCATCTCGGCCAACTGGGGCAGTTCCCTCACAGCACAATATTCATCGCAACCGATCGACTGCGTCCCCAAAATTATGAAGCGTCTGCGACCTTTATAGAATACTCGTAGGCATAGCACAGACCACTCAGCGACACTAAGCCTAGTCCAGTTCACTTACGATTGAAACAAGACCCGGATAATGGGTTGAAAGAAAATTCCTCGCCGCAGTTCTGTCAATCTTCAACTGTTTCCCGTCCTCAAACGACAGGACGCCCTGCTCTTCCAAGCTGGCCTTTGCCTTAAAGAACGTCGCCCGGGCGACTGAACTGAGCTCGATGTATACTTTCAACGGTTTGTTCGGCTGGTGCAAGACCGCAGAGATGACCGCAAGTCGTGGATCGTTCAATTGAGAAGGTCCTTCCAATGCACGCCACTCACATCCAACGACACGCTGAAGCTAGCGGCGTCATAGAACTTGATCCGAGATCTCGTCTTTTCGATACTCAAGCTAAGCACTCCGAATCGGCCGACTGGAAATCCTACCACCAAAGAGTTCGTGGTATCGTTGTGAAGCTCGCCCAAGATGCGCGAATTCGACATAAGTGACTGGCCAGCTCTCCAATGTAGCACGTGACCTGCAACCTTAAATTGAGCACCGACATAGGTAGCATATCTTTCAAACTTCCGACTTACACTCGGGAGCTCGGCTTCTAGCGAAAGATCTCCTGTAATTGTACTATTTATGACTCCAAGCGCCTGAAAGCCACCACCGAAGTTCCAATCGCCGGAAGCGTCCTGTCGGAAGGCTTTCGCTCGCAGCTCCCACGGAAGACCGTCAAAGGCTGCAATATGCGTGAAAATTACTTCCGCGCGATTGTCATCCGAGCCACTAAGAGCCTTCTTCTTGCCGGAATGAGATCCACAAAAATCAAGAAAACTCCAACCAGCGAGATAGTTGCGTGAGCAAACAGATGCATTCCAATCTAGCTGAGACAGTGAACTGCTTAACGCCCAAGATTTCCCAAGCCCGGCAGAAAAATCCAAGTACCTTCCTCGGCCGTAGAATATACGCGCGCCTGAACTGATCTCCAGTCCAACCATTCCATCTTGTTGCGCAAGGGACTGCTCTGGAAAACTCAGCGTTAGACCATTCCCCAGTACAATCTTGTCAGACTTATTTCCGCCGTTTGCGTTGTCGTCATAATTTAGAGTTGGATAGAGGCGCAGCGATGATACGCGAGCGCCATGGAGTGACTTTGTCGTATCAAGTGCGTTGAAGCCGATATTTGCCGATGCGCTTACGAAGTTGTTCACTGCAGTCAGATCACCCACAGTCTTCATATCTAACGTCGTCGCAAAATAGGTCAACCGTTCAGATCCGGTTGTGCTGGCGATTTCCGTTACATCAGAATATGCTGCGGTGGAAATAAAAATAGAACTGAGTGCAGCAATCCATAGGTACCGCATCAATTTACTTCCTGTATGTTGTAATTATCTGGGGCGACGCCGGTTGCATCGCCCCAAAATCACTCTGTTTAGTTTGACGAGCCAGTCCCAGCGACCCGGGTCATGATCTTCACATCGACATCGCCGATCGCAGTCTTATCGGTCGCATCGATATTGGCGGTAAAGGCTTCGCCAGCACCGCTGAGCGCACCAGCGATCTTAGCCTTTGCAACCTCTGCGCCATCTTTGCTGGTGTAGGCTTGATTTACGCCGTCAGCATTAAACTTGCCGGTTGCGGGGTCGAACGTCAGGTCGGCGCTAACCGAGTAGTCCTGATTGCTTCCGTTCGTCAAACCAGTCAGGGTCAAATGGCCCGTATTGTTGTTGAAGTTGATCGTCAAGGAACCTGCGTTCGGATCGTTCTTCAGGGTGTACACATTCGTGCCGTCTTCACCACCTTCAAGCTGTGCGAAGTATGCAACCATGCTGTCCGACGTGAAGGATGCAGCCCCAACCGGCAGGTTGAACGGAACCTTGGCCGTTGCATCAAACACGAGAACCTTCGTCGGTGCGCCATTTTCGTCAAGCAAGAACAGGCTTGTGATCCGCGCAGCTTCCGGAACCTGATCCCCAACCGAAGCGGCATCAAGCGACTTGTTGTAAATCATGGCGCCTTCGGCGCGCACCGCAGTGCCGTCAGCTTGGTACAGAGTGACAACTGCTGATTGCTGGGCAACCCGGTTTGCAGCATAATCTGCCTTTACGTTCGTCAGATTAGTCTGTGCAGCAGAAAGATCTGTGTTCGCCGTTGTCAAAGCAGCTTGAGCGGTCGTCAGTGCGCTCTGACGGCTTGTAACCTCATTCTGGTAGTCAGCCGTATTTACAATCTTACCTTGGTCAGAGGAGTCTGTCACATCAAGACCCAACAAATCTGCATACTTCTCAGCACCAGCTTTGTCGTTTGCGTAGTAGGTTGCAAGAGTTGTGCCAACATAGGTCGCGCTCGGCGGGTTATTGTTCGCGTCGTCGAAAGCGGCTTGTTTCGCATCAATGGCTGCCTGCGCCGACGTCACGGTGGTTTGGGCCGCCGACACGGCATCCTTAGCAGCTTGGACGTCACTTTGGCTCGTCGCTACAGCGCGCTTGTAGCCGCCGTTCGCGTTAGTGGTCTTGTCTGCAAGCGCGTTTGCGGCATTCCTATTGTAATTCTTGATTTGATCCTGCAGGTCAGCTTTGTCAGCTTGAAGTGCAGCAATCGCAGCATTTGCGGCATCGATTACAGTCTGCTTTTGAGCAATCGTCGCATTGGCCGCATCGATCACAGCCTTCTTCTGGGTAATCGTCGCGTTGGCAGCATCAAGATCCGATTTCTCTTGAGCAATCGACGCATTGGCCGCATCGATCACAGCCTGCTTTTCAGAAATCGTCGCATCGGCTGCGTCCAGAGCTGCCTGTTTCTGCGATATTGTCGCATTAGCGGCGTCTAGTGCAGCCTGCTTCTGCGCAATCGTTGCATTAGCGGCAACGATGGCTGCCTGAAGCGCGGTCTTGTCGGCCTGCAACGAGGAATTTGAATTGTTCGCTGCGTCTAGTGCAGCCTGCTTCTGCGCAATCGTTGCATTAGCGGCATCGATGGCTGCCTGAAGCGCGGTCTTGTCGGCCAGCAACGAGGAAATTGAAGCGTGCGCTGCGTCTAGTTCAGCCTGCTTCTGCGCAATCGTTGCATTAGCGGCATCGATGACTGGCTGAAGCGCGGTCTTGTCGGCCTGATATTGTGCAATCGTCGCATTAGCGGCGTCGATATCTGCCTGCTTCTGTGCAATCGTTGCATTAGCGGCATCGATGGCCGCCTGCTTCTGAGCGATCGTTGTATTGGAGGCGTCAAGGCCCGATTGTTTCTCAGCGATGGTAGCGTTTGCCGCGTCTATCGCTGCTTGCTTCTCGGCGATCGTAGCCTTAGCCGAATCAATCAAAGCTTGTTTCGCAGCAATCGTTGTGTTGTCAGATGCTATCGTGGCGTTTGCACTTGCCAGTTTTCCTGTAAGGTCAGCGACCTTTCCGGTAAGATCAGACTTTGTCGATTGAGAACTGCATGCCGCCAAGCTGATCGCGGAAACCGCAACAAGCAACATGCCGCGAAGTGTGATATGTGTCATTTTTTGCTCCGTCTTTGCACATTCTGCAGGACAGGGATTCTGACCCTCAGGTGTTACTCGGGTTTTCGTTCAACTCAGTGTGCAATGAAACCCGTCACGCAGTTCAATATTTATACTCCCAGTTGTTGTGTCAGACATAAGGGGGGGGGTGAGGAGGTGTCGAAAGTGTCACGTCAATTTCGCACATAAATACCTATACGGGTTTCATTTGGAAATCTTTAGATATTATACATATCTGATAGGGTTGTTAGATTTTGCAAGTGTGGCAAATGCATTTTTCAGCCCTTCTGAGTTGCGGCCATCTGGAGGAGTGCCACCCTTGGGCTGCCTCCTTGGCCGAACTGGTGCTGTCGATCAGTTACCTGCAATGGCACTTCCGCACCCCTGACAACCCGCCCTTCATCGGCACCGCGCGGATGCGCGACGCCTTGGGCGACGGCTATACGGACGCGATCCATCACGCTTATCCCAAGGTCCCCGACAGCGCCGATTTCGTGATGTACTGGTGGGAGAAGGCGTCCCTTGCCACCCGCGCCGGTCGCACCCGCCGCTTTGGCTTCATCACCTCTAATTTCCTGCGCCACACCTGTCAGACCCCAAGTCGCCCCTGTCGCTGACCTTCGCCATCCCCGACCACCCATGGGTTGACGCAGGCGAGGGCGCCGCCATCCGCATCGCCATGACCGTGGCCTCCCCCGGCTCTCCGTCGGTTTGCTTGCGCTTCGGACAACTGTGGTCTTCTGCCAAAGCCCTTTACGACAGCAACCTGCTTGGCCGGAGCAACCTGCTTGGCCGGCCACTTGCAAAGTGTTATATTGTAACACATGTCGCCGCTCCGCCGCCGCCTCGCCAAACTGGAAGCCCGCCGCCCCGCACAGGGTCCGGTGCAGATGGTGGACGCGTCCGATCTCGACCCGGCGGTGCTGGCGCTTTGGCTGGCGGTTGACATCGACCAAATGACCTTGACCCAGCTTGACCTGCTGGAAGGCAACCTCAGGAGGCTCCCCGCATGAACGGCAGGAATACGGATGGCACCTTCGGGACGGGCAACCCCGGACGGACCAAGGGCGCACGCAATAGGACCACGATGGCGGTCATGGAGCTGCTGGACGGGCAGGCAGAGGCTCTTACGCAGCGGGCCGTGGAGATGGCGCTGCAGGGCGATACCGTGGCCATGCGGCTCTGCCTCGAACGGCTGGCACCCCCCCGCAAGGACGCCCCGGTCCAGTTTCCGCTGCCCCGCATGGCCTGCGCCAGCGACGCCGCACAGGCCGCTGGAGCCGTGCTGGAAGCGGTGTCCGAGGGTGACCTCACCCCGACAGAGGGCGCGGTGGTCATGACGCTGGTGGACAGCTACCGCCGGACGTTGGAGGTCACAGAACTGGAGGCGAGGCTGGTGGCGCTGGAGGGGAGATAGGGTGAGCGCGAAGTGTTAGAGGCAACGGATCGGCTAGGCCCCGCATCACCCGAGTTGGTATGTTTCTTGAACCAGACAGTCACATCAAAGTCCTGCGTCTTGCAGTAGACGGACTGCGTCGCACGTCCTGCGTTTCTTAAAGTCAAGCTGCAGCAATGCGATCCGTAAGTGCCGTGCTTCGTCTTATGTCAAGACATGCGACCCGTGCCGGGTGCTTCTACAAGACAAACGCTGGAGAAAATTATGTCGATCAAAACATTCTACGGCAGCGATGGTGACGATGCGATCAACGGCACTATATGGGACGACACAATTTATGGTGCCGGTGGCGACGATCAGCTATTTGGTGGAAGTTATGGATACGATCACCTCTTTGGCGGCGATGGCAATGATACGTTGATTGGTGGCGGTCTAGGCGATGTGCTTGACGGCGGCGCAGGTCGAGATACGTCCGACTACTCAAACTCAACCACTGCCATACATGTCGAACTTCAAGACACGTCGAGCGGTTATCCGTTGGCGGAAGGCGGCGATGCGCAAGGAGATAACCTTACAAGCATCGAGAATATCGTCGGGACCGGATTCGATGATCTGATATCTGGCGACTCTGGCGACAACACCCTCGTCGGTCTTGCTGGTGCTGACAGTTTGGATGGCGGGGGTGGGAGTGATCAGCTTTTTGGCGGGGACGGCAACGACACGTTGACTGGCGGCAGTTGGTCGACCGGCGATGACACACTGACAGGCGGAGCCGGAGACGACACG